>NZ_JBFRCS010000009.1:0-493338 GCF_052113185.1 Leifsonia sp. YAF41 | reverse complement strand
GCCCGGTCACATTCCGAACCCGGAAGCTAAGACTCTCAGCGCCGATGGTACTGCAGGGGGGACCCTGTGGGAGAGTAGGACACCGCCGGACTTAACTTAGCAACACCAAGAAAGCCACCCCACGGGGTGGCTTTCTTGCGTTAACGACCGTACGCACAAGGGCCGGCCCCGCGGGCCCGTAATGCAGCGCCACAGCCACCCCACGAGGTGGCTTTATTGCGTTAAGTCGCCTACGGAGCCTGCAGCCGAGACAACGCGGCGGCCTGGCGTGGGGAATCCCGCGAGGCGTGCGAAAACCCCCACGCCTGAGGGGATTCCCCACGCCAGGAATGCTGGGCTCCAGTCGCTAGTCGCTAGTCGCTAGTCGCTAGTCGCTAGTCGCTAGTCGCTAGGTGCCAGTCCCCAGTCGCCAGTCGCTACGCGCCGAAATCGCCACATGGCCGAGGCAGCGCACCCGCTGCTGTCGGGCCGTTGCGCGTGGTCCGCCCGGTGGCAATGCGCCCGAGGAGAGGAAGCGCCTCAGCGTGCCTGTCAGCGTGCCTGTCAGCGGTTCGGGAAGTCGTGCGGCAAACCGGTCAGAACGGGGGCGAGCCGGGTCTGCTGAGCCTGTTCAAGGTTCAGAGCGGCGAACTCGCGGTCACGGCGGAGCGCCTGCACGCCCAGAAGGAAGGTCTCGGGGGAGACGGACGGAACTGGCGACACGTACGGGGCGACTTCCTCAGCGAGTGAAGCACTGAGCTTCTGTCTCGCAAACGGCGTCAGCGCGGTGGCCTGGCCGAGAAACTGCGACACCCGGCGAGCGAGCCGATCAGGCAACTTGGCGACATCCGCCGTCAACGCCCAGGCCGTGAGCTCTGCGGGAAGACGCAGCACCGCTGCGTCCGAGCGGGGGACTCGCTCATGCTGACTGTAGGTGCCGGCCAGCAGATCGCCGAGACGTTTCGACTTGCTGTTCAGCAGGCCTGCCGTCGCGGCGATCCCCCCGAAGGTCATGAAGATTTCCAGCACACCGAGCAAGGCGCGGATGAACGCGTGGCGCAATCCGATCGCACCGCCGTCGTCGCGCACGATGCGCGCGCCGATCGCCAGTTTGCCGAGTGAGCGACCTCCGGTCGCCCGTTCGACGAGCATCGGAACGATCAGGATGGCGAACACGAGGCCGGCGATACTGAGCGCTTTCGAGAGCGCGTCATCCATCACATCGGCGAGGAGCCAGAACGAGATCACCATGATGAGCAGGAAGAGCAGTAGATAGGCAGCCCAGTCGATGAGAGTGCCGGCGCCGCGCAGAATGATGCCGGCGGGCCGGACATCGAGCGCTACGGCTTCGCCGGTGATGAGTTCGTACTCATCACTGACATTCTCTTCGTGAACTGCCGACTCCGCGGGCTTCGCCATGTCACTATTGAAGCAGATGGATCTCGACGCCTACTCCGCCGCGCACCGCGCCGAATGGGACCGCCTTGCCGCACTCGGCGCGCAACGGTCCCTCTCTGGGGAGCAAGCAGACGAATTGATCGCCCGCTATCAGGCGGGAGCGACCCAGCTTTCGGCGTTGAAGACTACGGCGGGGTCAACGCTGCAGGGCGACCGGCTGTCAGTATCGTTGTCGCGGGCTCGCCTGAGATTCACCGGGGCGAGCGCAAATGTGATGGCTCAGATTCCCCAGTTCTTTCTGCTGCAGCTGCCTGCCGCGTTGTACCGACTGCGCTGGATCACGCTCGTTGTCGCACTCGTGACGTTCCTCGTCGCCGGTCTCTACGCGGCTTGGGCGCTCGGCAATCCTCAGGTGCTTGCGAATTTCGGTTCGGACGAGCAGCTGGCAAAGCTGGCCAACCATGATTTCGTCGACTACTACTCGTCGAATCCTGCGGCATCCTTCGCCGGCCAAGTCTGGACGAACAATGCCTGGATTGCCGCACAGTGCATTGCGTTCGGGATTCTCGGCGTCTACGTGCCGTACATCGTGCTGCAGAATGCCCAGAATCTTGGCGTCAATGCAGCAGTGATGTTCGCCTATGACAAGGGCGACGTGTTCTTTCTCTACATCCTGCCGCACGGTCTGCTCGAGCTCACGGCCATCTTCGTCGCAGCAGCCGGAGGGCTCCGCATCTTCTGGGCGTGGATTGCTCCCGGCGCCCGCACGCGGGGCCAGGCGCTGGCCGAGGACGCCCGAGCGCTGTTCACCGTCGCGATCGGGTTGGTCTTCGTGCTGCTCGTGTCCGGGGCGATCGAGGGCTTCGTGACCCCGGCGCCATGGCCGTGGCCGATCAAGATCGGCATCGGCGCGTTGGCGCTGGCGCTCTTCCTCGTGTACATGCTCGTGGTCGGTAAGCGGGCCACGCGGCTCGGGGAGACCGGAGACCTCAGCGAGTTCGAGGCTGGGGCCCGCCGCATCTACGCCAGCTGAGCTGTCGAAGCCGGCCGAGCGGCCGGATCATCGCCTGTCGGCCGGTGATGCCGGTTACAGACGCCCGGCCGCTTTCAACGCGAGGTACCGGTCGGAGAGCGCCGGCGGGAGATCGGCCGGAGGAGCCGTCACGACTTCACCACCGAGCTGACGGATGGCGGCAGACACGCGTGCGACGTCGAGCAGGGCTCGCTCGGCGGCCGCGGCCGTGTACACCTCGTCGCGGTGGGCACGCCGGCCGATCGCGGCGGCTGCTCCGGGGTCGGTGACCGAGGCCACAACCACGGTGTGCCGGCGCGTGAGCTGCGGTAGCACGGAGAGCAGACCCGACGACGATCCGGCGGCATCGATCGAGGTCAACAGAATCACCAGGGCCCGCTGGCTGGTGATCTGCCGCACCTGTGCGGGCACCGAAGACCAGTCCATCTCGATCAGTTCGGGTTCGATCACGGCCATCGTGTCGACCATCAGGGAGAGGAGCTCCGCGCCCTGCGCCCCCTGAACCCGGCCGCGACTGCGGCGGTCGTAGGCGAGAAAGTCGACGCGATCACCGGCCCGCGAGGCGAGCGCGGCGAGGAGCAACGACGCCTCAAAGGAGGAGTCAAGGCGCGGCTCGTCATCGACACGGGCCGCAGCGGTGCGCCCTGTGTCGACCACGATGACGACCCGACGATCACGTTCCGGGCGCCAGGTGCGCACCATCACATCGTTGCGTCGCGCCGTTGCCCGCCAGTCGATGGATCGCACGTCATCGCCCCGCACGTACTCCCGCAGCGAATCGAACTCGGTGCCCTGCCCACGCACCATCACGCTGGTTCGTCCGTCGAGCTCCTTGAGTCGCGCGAGGCGCGACGGCAGATGCTTGCGGGAATGAAAGGGCGGCAGTACACGGATGCGACCGGGCGCGGCCAGCGTGGCCTGTCTGGCCCACAGCCCCAGCGGGCCAACGGAGCGCACCGTCACCTCGCCGACTCGCCGTTCCCCGCGACGAAAAGGCGTCAGAGTGATCACGATGCGGCGCCTCTCGCCGACCGGGATACTGACGCGGCTGCGATTGTTTCCTGCGCCGGCCGACGGCTGCCAGGCATCCCTCACGACGCCGTGCAGACGGCGCTTACCGGTGTTGGTGAGATACAACTCGCTGTTGACCGACTCACCGAGCCTCACCCGTGTCGGAAGGATGCGGCGGAGCGTCAGCTGGCGGGGCGACGCGGCGAGAGTCAGATCGACGGCGCCGAGAAGTGCCACACCGAGCAGCCACCAGCCGAGCACCGAGGCGGCGGCTTCAACTGAGTTTCCGAGCAGCACAATTGGCACGGCGCCGAGGGCGACGAGAAGAACGAAGCGTCCGGTGACGGTCATCGACGCGACCTAGATCGGAACCTGAACCTGTTGCAGGATCGAGCGCAAAATGGCGTCGACGCCGATTCCCTCGAGCTCGGCCTCTGGCCGCAGTTGGATGCGGTGACGCCACACCGGCAACACCATCGCCTGCACGTGATCGGGCGTGATCGACTGATAGCCGTTCAGCCAGGCCCAGGCCTTGGCCGCCGCGAGCAGAGCGGTCGTGCCACGCGGGCTCACCCCCAACTTCACCGACGGGCTTTGCCGGGTCGCTCTGGCCAGATCGACGAGATACGCCAGGACATCGGGACTGGCGCCGACGGCAGACACCGCCTGCTGTGCTTGGGCGAGTTCGTCAGCGCCGAGTACGGCGGTCACCCCGGCGCCGGCCAGGTCGCGTGGATTGAAACCGTTCGAGTGCCGGCGGAGCACCTCGACTTCGGTCTCACGCTCGGGCAGGTCGAGCACCAGTTTCAGCAGGAACCGGTCGAGCTGCGCCTCGGGCAGAGTGTAGGTTCCCTCATACTCGATCGGGTTCATGGTGGCGGCGACGATGAACGGCTCGGGAAGCGGAAGCGACCGTCCGTCGACACTGACCTGACGTTCCTCCATCGCTTCAAGAAGGGCCGACTGAGTCTTCGGAGGCGTGCGGTTGATCTCATCCGCCAGCATGATGTTCGTGAAGACCGGCCCCTGGCGAAACTCGAACTCGCCGGCCCGAGCATCGTAGATCAGCGAGCCCGTCACATCTCCGGGCATCAGATCTGGTGTGAATTGAACACGCTTCGTGTCGAGGCTGAGTGCATGGCTGAGCGATCGCACCAGCAACGTCTTGGCGACGCCCGGCACGCCCTCCAGAAGAACATGGCCGCGCGCCAACAAGGCGATGATCAGTCCGGTGACTGCACCATCCTGCCCGACGACGGCTTTGCCGACTTCAGCGCGCACCTGAGCCAGGGCTTGACGCAGTGTTTCATCTGTTTCGAGGAGAGTCGTCATCTGTCAATTCTTCCGTGTGGGGGGAGTGGGCGAAGTGGGAGGTGGGGTGTTACCGGGAAGCATTCGTGCGACCAGCGCCTCAAGCTCGGTGAGACGGTCGGACAGGCGGATGAGGTCGCTGTCGTGGTGCGGAACCTCATCGACCAGAACTGCACGCACGTCGGCGACGTTCTGGCCGGTGAGCGCGGAAGCGGCGACGATGATCTCCGAATAGTGCGCGGTGCGAGGGAGGCCAAGTCGAGTCGCCAGTCGGCTGAGCGTGCCGATACGCAGGGCATCGATCGCACGAAGCCGGGCAGAATTGCGTGCGTAGAGTCGCGCGCGGCCCTCCATCGTCTCGTTGGCTCTGACCGTCACCGGCAGGTTCTCGGCGACCAGTGGGCCGAATCGGCGGCCACGCCAGACAAAGGCGCTGAGCGCGGTGAGCAGCAGAAGCACAAGCACCGGGGTCACCCAGCCCGGGGTCAGCGCGCCGAGCGATGGCGGACCAGTGCGGGGGATATCCGCCAGAGTCGGGAGGTACCAGACGACGCTCTCGCTCTCGCCCAGCAGATTCAGAGCGAGGGCGGCGTTGCCAAACGTGGCGATCTCGCCGTTCTGGAACACGGCGGACTGGGCGACGAGGGTGAGGGTCTTGTCATCGTGAACGAGTTCGACGAGCGAATACGAACCGTCTCCGCTGGGGAAGCACCCGGTCGCAGCGATGCTTGCGTCTGTGATGCGAAGCGTCTGCCCGCCGGGCGACAGCGTGCCGGCCTTGAGAGCAGCCGGCACGGCGCACTCGGCGGACAGCGTGTCGGCGGTGCTCACGCCGCCGAATCCCAGACCGGGCGCCGCCGTCTCAAGAAAGGTGAAGTCAGGGGCCGCGACCACGGAGCGGGCGGGAAAGCGCAGCAACTCAGTGAGCTGATCGGAAGACAGGTAGCTGTTTTCGTCAGCGAAGAACAGGGTCGGGTCGGCGGACGTCGACAACGCAGCGGTGGCCTCCTCGAGAGTGTTGACGACGCGCACGCTCACCCCCTGCTGGCGCAAGACCTCGACGAGGGCCTGGCTTCCGGCGGGCGCCGGATTTCCCGCGGCCAACGGCACACCCCCCACCGAGCTGCCGCCGGCGATGAGAGAGGCGACCATCGCAACGACCACCGCACCGGCACCGGCCAGTACCCAGAAGAGTGCGCGTCGCCCGGCCGCGCGAACCGTGGGCGTCGACGAGGAGGTCTGTCGGGGAGCTTGCTGCCTCTCGGCCTGACGCTGCGCCCGACGAGTCGCCGCGACAGCCTCTGCTGGTTCCGTGGAGACGGTCATGACGGCACCACCGGGGAGTGGTCATCCGGGGCAATGCTGTGGTCGGGCAGAATCGGCCGTTCCCCGCGCAGCGCGCTTTCGAGGTCGGCGAGGGACGTATATCCGTATTCCGTGCCCTCGGCTCCGAGATAGCGAACCTGGTCAAACGTCACGGCCGCTTCGACCAGCTGAGTTCGGTGGCTGGGAAAGGCGGTCGCGGCAGCGGCGGCGACGTCATGCGCGGTGGTGCCCGGCGCCAATTGAACGATCGTTCGCTCGAAGAGCCCGCGGGCAATTGCCCGAAACATCTCCTCGGAGGCACGGCCCCACTCGCCCGTCGTTGCGGAGGCGAGCGCTGACTTTCTCATCATGTCGGCCGAGCGGTGATCATCCTCGCCAAAAAGTACGGAGGTCGGCTTGCTGCGACGGTTCAGCCGGGGGAGTCCGAAAATCAGAAACGCCGTGACGACGAGGGCTGCCACGATGACGGCCACGATGAGGGGGAGCCACGCGCCGAGCCCCTCGCCGGACGGGACGGTCAACGACTGGACCCAGTCGAAAAACGCCTGGGATAAGCGGTCGAACCAGGTCGGTTTGGCTGCCTGGTAGGGGGCCTTGGCCAATTCTTCGTTCAGCCACTGCCGTGCCTCCGGCGCGCTGGGGTCTACCGGGATGTCGGCACGCCGAAACGTTTCTGACCAGCCTGTGAATGTCGCGTCAACCACCCCGCTGATCGCGATCATGCTCAGTGCGAGCCCCAACCGGGCGGGAAACTCTGAGTCTGCATTGTGACCGGAAGATACGGGTCAGGGAGTGAGGCCGACCCAGGCGCGCCAGAGTGCGCGGCCTCGACGAACCGCGCCAGCTCGAGGTCGAGGCCCTCTTTGCGCATCCGCAGGTCGATGTAGATGAGCGCGGTTATTGCCGATTGGATAACGGCGGCGACTGCCCCGAGAACGAGTGAGACAAGAAGGATGACGACGTAGAGGATGGCGGACGGCACGAAACTGTCGATCGCCGCATTCGGGTCAACGAGTGAGAAGCTGATCGAGAACAGAAACGTCAACGGAGTCACGACGACCTGGGTGATCACGTTGACGATTGCTGCGACCAGAAACTGCACTCCGAAGGTGCGCCAGAAGTAGCCGATCGTCAGCGACCAGGAACGACGAACCGCCTGACGGATGCTGAGCCGCTCGAGCACAATCAGGCTGGGCACGAGCGAGGTGCGGGTAAACAGCCACACACCGATGACGGCCAGACCCAGTCCGCCGAGAATGCCGATCACTACGGCGAGTGCGATCCACATTCCGCCGAGAACTGCGAACACGGCGACGAGTCCGGCGATCAGTCCGACTCCGACGAGCAGCGCTGCGGAGAGAACCAGCGTCCAGAGCACCAGCGTCCACAGCCTGCGGCCGGCCGTGCGCCAGAGAACGGCGAGTCGAAGCTTCTCACCGAGAGTCGCGCGGGCCACTTCGAGCACGATCACGCCCTGGAGCAGAGCCGACGCGATAACCGAAAGCGCGATCGGGAGGATCGCCGACAGAAGGATGGTGAGGGTGGCACCGGCCGAGACGGTATCCCGTTCGTCCAGCGGAGCGGAATCGATCCGTCCCACAGCGAAGTAGGTGACGAGCCCGATGGTGAGCAACGAAATGATCAGGCTGGCCGCCTGAACGAGGAGCGCGCTTCCGAACGTCGCCTTCGGATTGCGTTTCAGAACCTGGAACGGTGCGGCAAGCAGAGCGCCGAACCCGAGAGGTCGAAGTGGGATCAATCCGGGCTTCGGCGGCGGGGTCCAGCCGTGCGGTGCGCCCGACGGCGGGGGAAATCCACCGGCGGGAGCCGCAAACTCCCCGTAGCGAGGCGCGTCCGGCCCTGCTCCGGCCGGGGCCGCCGAGGGGCCGGGGGTGGGTGATTGCCAGTTCTGCGGGTCCGTCACGTCACCCATGCTGGCACACCAGCGCACTCGAAGCATGTTCCGAGGCGTTCCGGAGCAGTACTCGGCTACGCTGAGGCCAGAGATTACAGGAGTTGCCGCCTGACCAGGGGGCCTCAAGCGAAAACGGATGAATGAGCGCACGCATATTAGTTGTCGATGATGACCCCGCGCTGGCGGAAATGATCGGCATCGTCTTGAACGGTGAGGGCTTCGACACTCACTTCTGTGCGGACGGCGCGCTCGCGCTCGGAGCCTTCCACGAGACGAAGCCCGATCTGGTGCTTCTTGACCTGATGCTTCCCGGACTTGACGGGATCGAGGTCTGCCGCCTGATCCGCGCGGAGTCGGGAACTCCCATCATCATGTTGACGGCGAAGTCCGACACGACCGATGTCGTCAAGGGGCTCGAATCCGGTGCAGACGACTATATGGTCAAGCCGTTCAACCCCAAGGAACTCGTCGCTCGCATCCGGACACGACTCCGCCCGGCCGCCGTCGTCTCGTCGGCGAATCTACACATCGGCGACTTGGTCGTCGATGCTGCCGGACACGAAGTGCGACGGGGCGACCAGCGCATCAACCTGACGCCGCTCGAGTTCGATCTGCTTCTGGCCCTGGCCTCGAAACCGCAGCAGGTGTTCACGCGCGAAATGCTACTCGAACAAGTCTGGGGCTATCACTACAAGGCGGATACCCGCCTCGTCAACGTGCACGTCCAGCGATTGCGGGCCAAGGTCGAGGACGACCCGGACAACCCACGTATCGTCATGACGGTGCGTGGTGTCGGCTATCGGGCCGGCGCGGTCGGATAACAGCAATGTTTGCGCGACCAACGGCTGCGCGCACCCCGGTGGCGCTGGGCGGCCGAACCTGGTTCCGTCGGGTTGCTGCGTTATGGCGGTCGTCTCTACAGTTCCGCACCGTCGGCATCACCGTCGTGCTGTCGGGCCTGGCCATCCTGCTCGTCGGCGTTTACATGTCAGTCAGCATCGGAAACGACCTGTTCCAGTCGCGGCTGAACCAGGTGTTGCTGGAGTCGAATCGGGCCACGACAGCGGCGCAGGGAATTCTGGATTCGTCGGATGCCGCAGATCGCGTGCAGGTGCAGGCTCTGCTCGGATCCGCCCGCACCCTGATCACGGCTACCTCGTCCAGCCGGCTGATCGCCGTTCTCCGGGTTCCGGGGCAGGAAGCGTCGTCGGTGATCCCGCAGGACTCGTCGACGTTCGGCGAATCGACCGACGTCATCTCTCCCGAGCTGCGTGAAGCGGTGCGGGCGAATTCCGGTGAACAGTTTTGGCAGTCGGTGACTCTGTCGAACGACGACGGCCAGGACTATCCCGGGATCGTCGTCGGCTCGCAAATTTCGGTTCCGGTTGCCGGGGGCTATGAGCTGTACATCGGCTACAGCCTGCAAGAAGCCGAGGGCACGCTCCTCTTCGTGCAGCGAACGCTGCTCATCGCGGCAGTGGCGCTGATGCTGCTGATCGGGGCGGTCACCTGGATTGTCGTGCGTTTCGTCGTGACGCCGATCCGGGTCGCCGCCGAAACCAGCCAGCGCTTGGCGTCCGGTGATCTTGCTGTCCGGATCCCGGAGAAGGGTGAGGACGTCATCGCAACGTTGGCGCGCTCGTTCAACGGCATGGCGGACAGCCTGCAGAGTCAGATCAAAAAGCTGGCCGACCTGTCGGAGGTGCAACAACGATTCGTCTCCGACGTGTCGCACGAATTGCGCACCCCCCTGACCACGATCCGCCTGGCCGGGTCGGTGCTCTACGATCAGCGCGCCAGCTTTCCGCCGGCGACCGAACGCACCGCCGAACTGCTTCACACGCAGGTTGAACGGTTCGAACTGCTGCTCGGCGATCTTCTGGAAATCAGCCGCTATGACGCCGGTTCGGTGCAGGTCGAAGCTGAACCCACGAACTTGGTGCACCTGGCCGAGGATGCGATCGACAGCATGCGCTCCCTCGCCGAATCGAAGGGCACCGAACTCAGGCTCGTCGCGCCCGGTGGGCACCTCAACGCCGAGGTCGACCCGCGTCGCATCCGTCGTATCTTGCACAACCTCATCGGAAACGCGATTGAGCATGGTGAGGGCAAACCCGTGGTGGTCTCTGTCGACAGCAACGCGACCGCCGTCGCGCTCTCGGTGCGCGACTTCGGGCTGGGGATGACCGACGCCGACGTCGCCCATGTCTTTGACCGGTTCTGGCGGGCAGATCCATCACGTCAGCGCACGATCGGCGGAACCGGACTGGGCTTGGCAATTTCGCTCGAGGATGCGACGGTGCATGGCGGCTGGTTGCAAGTCTGGTCGAGCCCCGGCGACGGATCCTGCTTCAGGCTGACCCTCCCGCGACGTTCACGTGACACGCTCACCGACTCCCCGCTCCCGCTGACGCCCGATGAGGGGCTGGTCGGCGAGATGCCTCCCGGCCTTCTGCTTGACGGAAAGACGACGGAGGGCACCAATGTCTGACGCTCCTCGCCGTTCCCGCCTTCGGGCGTGGGGCGCACTTGCCGTTCTCGCCGTGACGCTGCTCGCCGGATGTTCGGGTATTCCGCGTTCCGGAGAAGTGCAGGCCGGGGCCGCAGCCCCACCCGGCGACACGCTCAACCCGGTCTTTCTTCCGTCCGGCCCCGAGAAGAACGCGAGCCAGGAATCGATTCTGCGCGGTTTCATCGACGCCGCATCGAGCCCGGAGAACAACTACGCCATCGCCCGTAAATTTCTCGCCCCGGCCGACAGTACGTCCTGGGCGCCGGATGCTGGAGTGACCGTCGACGACGGAAGCGGCCGGGTGATTCAAGTCGTCGACGACATGGCGATGCAGTTCTCGGTGAAACCGGTGGCGGAAGTCAACGAGAAAGGTGAATACCGTGAGGTCGGGTCGTCTGCCCCGGTCACCCTGCTCTACCACTTCGTGCTCGTCGAAGGCCAGTGGCGAATCAGCCAACCGCCCAACGGAATCGTGATCGATCAGAACACCTTCCGCGACGTCTTCAGCTCGCAGGAGATCTATTTCTACGATCCGACCTTCACCTATCTCGTGCCCGATCTGCGATGGTTCCCGCGAGGCGCATCCGCTCCGACCAAGATCGTGAACGCCGTGCTTGCCGGCCCCAGCCCATGGCTGGCGCCCGCGGTGACCACAGCCTTCCCTGAAGGAACAAAACTCACCGCCGACGCCGTGCAGGTGGTTGCACGCGTGGCCCAGGTCGACCTGAACAACGAGGCATTGAACGCGGAACGCGTCACGCTGCAACGCATGAAGGCACAGCTGACGAACAGTTTGCCGTCTGGGCTCTCGGTGACGATCACCATCAACCACAACTCGCAGGACATCGGCGATCTCGGCGATGCTGCTCCGATTGTGAACCCGCGCGGTGACGCCAGGGCGCTGATTCTTCGCAACGACGAGTTCGGGTTCTTGGGCGCCACAGGAAGCTCGCTGACCCCGGTCAGCGGTCTGTCGGACAGTATCGCGACGCTGAAGCCGAAAGCAGTCACACTCGCTGCCGGGCAAGATTTCGCGACGGCGCTCGCCGACGGAGGCGTCTACGGAATCCCTGCCGGCGCGCCGGCGAGACTGTTGGATCCGCGCGCGAACCTCATCGCCCCGTCGGTGGACCCCTTCAACATGGTGTGGTCGGTACCGGCTGATCGCCCCGCTGAGCTCTTTGCCTACACGCCGAGTGGTGAGTCGGTCGCCGTGCCGACGAATTGGCAGGACGCGACTTCGATCACCTCGCTCGTGGTCTCCCGGGACGGAAGCCGGCTCATCGCCCTGCTGAGCACCGGCGCCGATGTGCGGTTCGTCGTCGCGGCGATCAGCCGCGACAAGGGGATTCCCGTTGCTCTCGGCGAGCCGGTCACGCTCGCCGCTGCTCCGGGCACCCCACTGGGCGCAACCTGGATCGACGACGTCACCGTCGCCTCGCTGACGGTCACTCCGACAGGAACGGAACAAATCGTCGCGCAGGAGATCGGCGGCGTGCGCACCCCTCTCGAGCCGGCCCCGCACAGCGTCTCGATCACGGGCGGGAACACGCTGCGCGATCTTCGAGCACTTTCGGTCGACCAGGGGCTGCAGGTGCAGTGGGGGAGCGGCTGGCAGCAACGAATCGATCACGTGGCGCTGATCGCGACGCAGCAGGGGCTCCTCTAACCGCCCTCACCACTCGCAGCCCGGCAGCGGTTCTCCACGGATGAGCTGCGGGCCCGCAGCCGGCGCTTCCCGTGCGGGAACCTGGCGTCGTGAACCTGCGCGACATCTTCTCTGGGCCGCTCCTCGACGCGTTCGCCGTGGTGGTGCCGACCGCCTGTGCCGGCTGTGGGCGGCCTGACCGTGGAATCTGTGCCGCCTGCCGGTACAGCGTGCGACCGCGTGTCCACACGGTGTCCAGGGGCACACTGACGGTCTGGTCGGCTCTCGAATATGCCGATGAAGCCCGGCGAGTGATCGCCGCATACAAGGATGGCGGGAGAACCGATGTCGCGCCGATTCTGGCCGTGGCGCTCCAGAGTGCGGTGCGGGCGGCGCTCGCCGCCGACGAGTCGTTGGATGCCATGGCGCAGGCCGGCTCCCACTCCCACGAAGACCGGGCACGCGGGGTGCGGGTGGCGACGATTCCGTCGTCGTCAGTTGCCTGGCGCCAGCGGGGCTTCAGCCCCGTCGGGCTGCTCCTTGCCCACGGAGGCATCGTTGCGAGCAACGTCCTCCGACAGCGCGGCATCAGTCGTGATCAGGTTGGTCTCGGCGTCGCCGAACGGAGCCTCAACAAGCACCTCTCGCTCGTGGCTCGCGGTCGGCTCGACGGCCAGGACTTTCTGATCGTGGATGACATCCTGACAACCGGTGCCACGCTCCGGGAGGCGCAGCGTGCCATTGCGGCCGGCGGAGGGCGGGTTGTCGGATGTGCGACGCTCGCTGAAACTCGACGCCGTCATCCCCTCACGCAGCACTCACAGGAAACTGTTCCGCAAATGCTGTGACTTATCTCTCAAGCCCCGCTACGGTGGTCCTAAAGGCGCGAAACAATCGCCCGGATTTGGGCGATTCGCCAGATCTGGAGGTCGTCATGGAAACTATCATCGTCGGACGAAATCTAGGGATCACCGATCGGTTTCGCGAATACGCGACCGAGAAGGCAGAGAAGATCGCGGCGCTGGCCGACAAGGCCCTCGCTCTTGAAATCAAGGTCAGTCGGCACAGCGAAAAGAACGGTGCGACCGGCCCCGATCGAGTAGAACTCACACTCATTGGCAAGGGTCCGCTCGTGCGGGCTGAAGCAGATGGATCCGACAAGTACGCGGCATTCGACGTTGCTCTCGGTCGACTTCTCGAACGAGTTCGCCGCGCGAAAGACCGCAAGAAGGTGCATCGTGGTGGCGCTCACCGCCCGACCTCGCTTCACGATGCGTCGGCAAACGGCTTCAGCGTCGTTGACATCACCCCGGCCACCAGCGAAACACTGGAACGGGTACGCACAGGGTCGATTCCCGTTGTCGGCAGTGAAGCCGAAGGCGAAGAGATTGAAGAGGTGTACAGCCCGGTCGTGATCCGGCGCAAGGTGTTCGAGGCCGCGCCCATGACCGTCGATGACGCGCTCTATTTCATGGAACTCGTCGGACACGACTTCTATCTCTTTCAGGATGCGACGTCGCTGCGACCCAGTGTGGTCTACCGCCGGAAGGGTTGGGATTACGGCGTCATCGAACTGGGCGAAGTCTCAGAGGAATCGGAACTGCGGGAGGCAGCTGCCAGCAGTCGCAGCATCTGACCAAGTAGCATTGCTAAAGTTGCCGGCTGTGTCGGCGCGCTGTGTCGGTAGCAGGCTGTGCCGGCAATAAAACATGGCGTCCGACCGGACGACAGGCGTGGCTTGCGCCGTGACGACTAGTGGAGTGCATTCGTGGCCTCAATTCTTGAAAAGGTTCTTCGTGTAGGAGAGGGACGCATCCTGCGTCGTCTCGAGAACTACGCCAAGGCGATCAACGCGCTCGAGGAAGACTTCAAGGGCCTCAGCGACGAGGAACTGAAGAACGAGACGACGACCCTGCGCGAGCGCTACTCGAACGGGGAGTCGCTCGATGATTTGCTGCCGGAGGCCTTCGCCGCTGTGCGTGAGGCCTCCACCCGCACCCTCGGCTTGCGTCACTTCGACGTACAGCTGATGGGCGGGGCAGCGTTGCACCTCGGCAACATCGCCGAGATGAAGACCGGTGAAGGCAAGACTCTCGTCGCGACGACAGCCGCGTACTTGAACGCCATCACCAGCCGCGGTGTGCACGTGATCACCGTCAACGACTACCTGGCGAGCTACCAGAGCGAGCTGATGGGGCGCGTCTTCCGCGCCCTCGGGATGACGACTGGATGCATCGTGTCCGGTCAGACCCCGGAGCAGCGTCGTGAGATGTACGCCGCTGACATCACCTATGGAACCAACAATGAGTTCGGTTTCGACTACCTGCGCGACAACATGGCGTGGCAGACCTCCGACATGGTGCAGCGCGGGCACTACTTCGCCATCGTCGATGAGGTCGACTCGATTCTCATCGACGAGGCTCGCACGCCGCTCATTATCTCCGGCCCCGCATCGGGCGAGGCGAACCGCTGGTTCACCGAATTCGCCAGCCTGGCCAAGCGCCTTGTTCCGGACGAAGACTTCGAGGTCGACGAGAAGAAGCGCACCATCGGCGTGCTCGAACCCGGCATCGAAAAGGTCGAGGACTACCTCGGCATCGACAACCTGTACGAGTCGGCGAACACGCCGCTGATCTCGTTCCTCAACAACGCGATCAAGGCCAACGCGCTGTTCAAGAAAGACAAGGACTACGTCGTGATGAACGGCGAGGTGCTGATCGTTGACGAGCACACCGGCCGTATCTTGATGGGGCGCCGCTACAACGAAGGCATCCACCAGGCGATCGAGGCCAAGGAAGGCGTCGCGGTCAAGGCCGAGAACCAGACCCTCGCCACCGTCACCCTGCAGAACTACTTCCGTCTCTACTCCAAGCTGTCCGGCATGACCGGTACCGCCGAGACCGAGGCTGCCGAATTCATGAGCACGTACAAGCTCGGCGTGGTTCCCATCCCGACGAACAAGCCGATGCAGCGCATCGACCAGTCGGACCTCGTGTACAAGAACGAAGAAGCCAAGTTCAACCAGGTCGTCGAGGACATCGTCGCGCGCCACGAGAAGGGGCAGCCGGTTCTGGTCGGAACGACGAGCGTCGAGAAGAGCGAATACCTCTCCCGCTTGTTGGCCAAGAAGGGCGTGCGCCACGAGGTCCTCAACGCGAAGAACCACGCGCGTGAGGCAGCGATCGTTGCCCAGGCCGGCCGACTCGGTTCGGTGACCGTCGCCACGAACATGGCTGGACGTGGCACCGACGTGATGCTTGGCGGCAACGCGGAGTTCCTCGCCGTTGCAGCGATGAACGCGAAGGGCCTCAGCCCTGTTGAAACCCCCGACGAGTACGAGACGGCTTGGGACGACGTGTTCGCCGACGTCAAGTCCGGTGTCGACGAGGAGGCCGAAAAGGTCATCGCGGCCGGCGGACTCTACGTGCTCGGCACCGAACGTCACGAGTCGCGTCGAATCGACAACCAGCTGCGCGGACGCAGCGGGCGTCAGGGCGACCCGGGAGAGAGCCGCTTCTATCTGTCGCTGACCGACGACCTGATGCGCCTGTTCAACGCCGGCGGTGCTGAGGCATTGATGGGACGCCAGGGCGTTCCCGACGACCTCGCCATCGAATCAAAGATCGTCAGCCGGGCCATCCGCAGTGCTCAGTCGCAGGTCGAAGGCCGCAACGCCGAGATTCGCAAGAACGTGCTCAAGTACGACGATGTGTTGAACCGTCAGCGTGAAGCGATCTACAGCGACCGCCGACACATCCTCGAGGGCGACGACCTGCACGAGCGCACGCAGAAGTTCCTCGAACAGGTTATTGACGAGGTGCTCGAGGTGCACACCGGAGAGGGCAACGGCGACGACTGGGACTTCGACGCCCTGTGGACCGAGCTGAAGACCCTATACCCCGTCGGAGTCACGATCGATGAGGTCGTCACCGAGGCCGGAAGCCGCGGCAAGATCAACCGCGACTTCATGCGCCGAGAAATCCTCTCGGATGCCAAGCTCGCCTACCAGAAGCGCGAAGAGTCCCTCGGATCTCCCGCTATGCGCGAGCTCGAGCGTCGCGTCGTTCTCTCGGTCATCGATCGCCGCTGGCGAGACCACCTCTACGAGATGGACTACCTGAAGGATGGCATCGGACTGCGCGCTATGGCGCAGCGCGACCCGCTGGTCGAGTACCAGCGTGAAGGCTACGCGATGTTCCAGCAGATGATGGGGCAGATCCGCGAGGAGACCGTCGGCTTCTTGTTCAACCTCGAGGTCGAGGTCAGCCAGGGCGCAGACGCCGTCGCCGGGCCGGTCGTCGCGGCCAAGGGCCTCACTCCCGCCGAAACGGCTGAGGAGAAGCTCAGCTACACGGCTCCGAGCGATTCCGGCGGAGTCGAAGTGCGCAACCAGCGCGGTCAGATTCAGCAGGCGGCAACGGATCGGGCTCGTCGCGCCGCGGCCCCGGCCCCCGCCGAGGCTGAGGCTCCGGCAGCGCCGGCCCAGCGCGGTGCTTTCGGACAGACGGCCCCCGCCGAGGCTCCGGTCAACCGAGCTGATCGTCGCAAGAAGAAGTAGCACGAGGAAATGAATGAGCCGGTGGCCTGAACAGGCCACCGGCTCGCGTGTTTAAGCTGAGCGCATTCGGCTCTCCGGCTCTCCGACAGCGGTCGCCAGTTCTGCAACTTTTGACCGATGCGGCGGCCCGCCGGGCCGGGTCAGACTAGGAGGCATGATGAAACTCTTCTATGCCTCGTTCAGCTACATGGTGCTTGGTGTGCTCTCCGGCCTGTACTACCGGGAATTCACCAAGGCGAATGACTTCACCGGCCAGACCCAACTCGGTCTGGTGCACACTCACCTGCTCACCCTGGGCTTCATCGTCTTGCTCATCGTGCTCATTCTCGAGAAGCAGTTCACGCTGTCGCGCAGCCCGCTCTTCAACTGGTTTTTCTGGGTCTACAACGCGGGTCTCATTCTCACCTCGGCAATGCTCGCGGTACATGGTTCCCTGACCGTCGTCGGACAGGAATCGAACAGCGCCATTGCGGGAATCGCCGGGCTCGGCCACATTCTTCTGTCAGTCGGAATGGTGCTGTTGTTTCTGGCCCTTCGCGCTCGCTTGGTCGCACAGCCCGACGTCGCCGAGCCGTTGACAGCGAACGCAGCGTCGTCGAAGTAGCTCCCGCGATCTAGAGCACGTTGATGGCGCTGGCACGCCAACGGCGATCCAGCCCTTCCAATCGCAGGGCGACGGCCCTGACGCGCGCTTTGGTGTGCACGATGACGACCGCTTCAATGACACCGTCGCGGGGTTCCGACATGCTGATGTGCCCGATGACGAGTGTCGGGCGCTGCACGCGTCGGCCGGTGGCTGCTCGGGCGCGGGCAGAGAGCACGACCCGGGTCAGGAGATGCTTGTAGACGTCGTCGCTCACCCAGCGGGCCAGCTGGTCGAGCTCGCGCGCACCGGCGAGCACCTCGATGACGCACCGGGTGAGGTTGATCAGAAGCGGTTCAGGGTCGGGAAGCTGGCTGCGGCCACTCGGCTGCATTCCGAAGAAGTCATCATCCGGGACGACGTTGCTCCGTGAGGTTTTCTTCGGGGTGGCTCTCGCCACGCTGTCGTTCATCCCAGCTCCGATCTGCGTCACCAGGGAGGTGCCCTGCACCATCTGGTCTTCGGGTGTGCGCATGTGATCTCTCGCGAAGCACCTCCCCCCATTCGGGGGGCGGGTGTCTTGGCGGACACTCAACCAGGCTCTACCGGTCTTGTCTAGGTCGCGGAGGTGACCTGTGGATAACCTTTTCCCACACAAGCCTCGACCGATAGGTTCGGGATGTGCGCTGGGATAACTTGTTCGACGACCTCGAGGGTCAGCTTGAGCATGAGCTGACCCTCGACGAAATTGACCTCCAGGCCGAGGAGGAACGGTTGCGTCTCGGGCGCCTGACGCTCCGCAGTCGGCTCGTCGGACTCGGCAGTGCGTCTGTCGTTCGAGTCGGGCTGGTGTCGGGGGATACCGTCACCGTGCGCCCGACAACGTTTGGTCGAGACTGGCTCGCCGCCGACATCCTGAATGAGAATCGGGGCTCGGGCAGCGACTCAACGGGAGCCATGTGTGTGCTGCCGTTCACCGCCGTGAGCAGCGTCGTACTTCGGGCCGAGCAGATTCCGCTCTCGCTCGGTGACGAGGGAGAGTCGGCGGCGCGATTCGTCGAGCGGATCGGCATTCCTTTTGTGCTCAGGGACCTGTGCCGAAGACGAAAAAGAGTGACTGTCGTCACAACGACGGGCGAGATCTCCGGCACCATCGACCGGGTTGGACGCGACCATTTTGATCTGGCTGTACATGCCGCAGGCGCATACCGGCGAGCGGCGGCCGTCACCGAGTTCCGGATCGTGCCGTTGGCGCATCTCGTGCTGGTGAAACTCGACTAGTCGTCTGCTCCGGTTTCTGGGGCGGTGCCGGAACGAGAGATGGTGTCGGGCTGAATGATTCGGCCGCCGGAGAGCTCCGGAATGTTGCCGAAGTCCGACTGCTCCCAGAGGGCGATTCGCCGTGCCTCTTCGTACTTAGCCTCAATGTACGACTCCAGTACGACGCGTTCCACGCGCCAGGCCCGTGAGGTGCCGATGCGAATAGCGGGAAGCTCTCCGGTTCGCACCAAATCCAGCGCCTGGGAGGCGGTGAGGTTCAGGATCGCCGCCGTGTCAGCGAGCGTCAGAAAGCGCCCCAGTGAGTCGGCGGACACGGAATCGGTCATGATCCGATTATGCGCCGGACGCGGTGACTACTTTCGTGTGGGTGAGGAGTTGTGGATAACTTCCGCGTGACATTTCCCAAACCACGACGATAGAGCCGAAGGCTTAACCCGATGGCGGGTTCAGGGCAGGGGATGTGAGCTGATGAACGCAGCCGTACGATCCGGGCGGAACAGGTTCTGGTTCGACCCACGGTTCTCGATCGGGATCGGATTGGTGATCACGGCCGTCCTCGGTGTCGTCGCGATTGTCGCGAACTCCGACGCGACCACTCCGGTGCTTGCCGCGCGGGAGTCGCTTTCGGCCGGGGACACGATCTCGCGGTCGGACCTCAGAACGGTACAGGTGCGGCTGGGAAGTACGGAGGGCCACTATCTCGTCCCCGATGCCCTCCCTCCGGACGGACTCGTCGTCACCCGCACCGTCGCGGCCGGCGAACTCGTTCCGATGAGCGCGATCGGCACCAGGGAAGGCATCACCAGCACCAGCATCGTCGTCAGGCTGGACGGTACGTTGCCCGCATCGATCGGGTCAGGTTCCGTCGTTGACGTGTGGTCGTCCCGGGCGGCGGAGAACGGAGCGTTCGGTCCTCCGGCTGTGCTCGTCGACGGAGCAGAAATCGTGCGCCTCGTCGCCGCGTCGGGCTTCATGGCCGATGAGGGCACATCCGTCGAGATTCTGGTGCCGAAGCGGGACGTGGCCGCTGTTCTCGAAGCGATGGCGAACGACAGCGCCATTGCGGCGGTTCCGGTCAACACCCGAGTGGAGCCGTGACCATGGCGACATTTGCCTTGGCTCTCGACAATGCGCTCGAGGATCGCCTGCTCCTTGACCTGATCGAGCACGGGCACACGGTGGTCGCGCGCTCCTCGACGGCCGACGAGCTCGTCGTCGTGCTCGGGCGCACGGTTCCGGATGTGGTCTTGGTGCTCGCCGAGCGCCCCACGCTGACCGCGGCACTGTTGGCCGCGTGCGACGAACGCGGGGTACGGCTGATCGCCCTGATCGGCTCCGACCCCGGACGACGCCACGCTGCAGCGCTCGGGCTCTACGAGGTGCTCGACGCGGAAGCGGGCTGGCCGGCCATCGAGGCGATGATCAACGCGGAGGTCCCGGCGCCGGATCGGGGAGTCGAGACCCCTGCGGGTGCCTTCCCTTCTCCCTGTACGGTCCTGGCCGTGTGGGGGCCAGCCGGGGCGCCGGGGCGCACGACCCTCGCGATCAACATTGCGGCGGAAATCGCCGCGACCGGTCACACCGTCGCACTCGTCGATGCCGACACCTATAGCGGCTCTGTCGCCGCCACCCTGGGCATGCTCGACGAAGCACCCGGTTTCGCCGCTGCGTGTCGGCTGGCCGGCGCCGATGCCCTGACCCAGTCCGAGCTCGAACGCATCGCTCAGCGGTACACCTCGTCGCACGGCGCATTCTGGGTGCTCACCGGCATCGGGCGTGCGTCACGGTGGCCCGAACTCTCGACCGAACGCATCACCCGGACGCTTTCGGCGCTCCGGCAATGGGTCGAATACGTCGTGATTGACACTGGGTTCAGCCTGGAAAGCGATGAGGAACTGTCCAGCGACCTCTTCGCGCCGCGCCGGAACGCGGCAACGCTCACCGCGCTCGGCGCAGCAGACCACGTTGTGGCGTGCGGGCTGGGTGACCCGGTCGGGATGGCGCGATTCTTGCGTTCCTGGGTGGACCTGGCCGACGTGCTCACCACCCGGCGGCTGACCGTCGTGATGAACCGGGTGCGGTCAAGCGCCGTCGGCCTCGACCCGAAAGGTCAGATTCTTCACACGCTGCGCCGCTTCGGGGGCATCGACGGGATCGTCTTGATCCCCGACGATCAGCGGGCGGTCGATGGCGCGGTGCTGAGCGGGCGTCCGCTACAGGATTCGGCACCGAAATCGCCGGTACGGGCGAGCATCCGTCGTCTGGTGACGACCGAGATCCTCGCCGCTCCGACCCCGGTCAGGCCGAAGCGGTGGCCGCTTCGCGCGGCGAAAACACAACGCGCATTCAGCTGAGGCGCCACCGGAGAGCGCCCTCGTCTGCCGGGCTGCGGCGTGGCGGCATCCGTGGCCGTAGGCTAGTGATCGTGTCGACGCTTAGTGAACTCGTACTTGCCCAGGGCCTCAGTAGTGAAGAAGATGTGGACTGGCTTCACATGCTGGTCGCCGATGGCCAGCTGATCGCCGACCTTGCCTTCGCCGACATCGTCGTGTGGGTGCCCACCGACGCAGGAAGCTTCGTCGCCGTCGCGCATATGCGTCCGTCGAGCGCTGCAACCTTGTTCTACCGTGACTTCGTCGGGCAGAACATCAAGAACGAATGGCGCAAGCAGGTCACCGAGTGCTTCGAGACGGCGAAGATCGTCGATACGACCGCACCCGACTGGTACGAAGAGACCCCGACCCGGGTGCGCGCCATTCCGGTCATGCGTCGACTGTCGACCACCGGCGCCCAGGTGACGGATGCCCCGGTCGCGGTGCTCACCCGGCACACCAATCTGAGCGAGGCGCGCACTCCCAGCCGCCAGGAGCTCACCTTCAACGATTGCGCCAATGACCTGTTCGTGATGATCGCCTCCGGCGACTTCCCGGACTTGGGCGCACCCACCGGGCCACGACGTGGAGCGCCTCGCGCATCAGACGGCCTGATTCGGCTCGGTGTCGACGGAGTGACCACCTTCGCCAGCCCGAACGCCCTGTCGGCGTTCAACCGCATCGGTTTCGCCGACGAGCTGGAAGGCGAGTCGCTGGCCGAGGTCACGACCCGGTTGCTGACCGGCAACGCCGTCGTCGACGAGTCGCTGCCGCTCGTCGTGACCGGACGCGCGCCCTGGCGCACCGACATCGAGGCCCGCGGGGTGACGGTGTCGCTGCGCGCCATTCCGATTCGCAATCGAGGCGAGCGCATCGGAGCGATCGTGCTCTGCCGCGATGTGACAGAACTACGCCACCAGGAACGTGAGCTCATCACGAAGGATGCCACGATCCGGGAGATCCACCACCGGGTGAAGAACAACCTGCAGACCGTGGCGTCGCTGCTGCGCATCCAGGCGCGGCGCACCCACTCCGAAGAGGCGCGCGAAGCCCTGGCCCAGGCCATGCGGCGGGTGGCGGCCATCGCCGTGGTGCACGACACCCTGTCGGAGGGTCTCAGCCAGAGCGTCGACTTCGATGCGGTGTTCGACCGCGTGCTGCTCTTGATCGCCGAGGTGGCCAGCGCTCACAACACGACGGCGCACCCGAAGAAATCGGGAGCTTTCGGCATTCTCCCGAGCGCCTATGCGACGCCGCTCGCGCTCGCACTGACCGAACTCGTGACGAATGCCGTCGAGCACGGCCTGGCCGGACGCGAAGGCGAGGTGTCGATCGAAGCGGAACGCAACGAGGAAACGCTCACCGTGCGTGTGCGCGACAACGGTTCGGGGCTGCCTGAGGGCAAGGTCGGGTCCGGCCTCGGCACACAGATTGTGCGCACCCTGATCCAGGGCGAGTTGAGCGGCACCATCGACTGGCACACCATGATGGGCAGCGGCACCGAAGTGACCATCGAAATCCCGCTGCGCTACATGCAAGAGGGCTAAGCCAGCTCGCCCAGCTTGAGCGTTCCGGTCGAGTTTCCCTGGTCTAACAGGGAAACTCGACCGGAAGTGTCAAACTCGGCGCAGGGGCGAAGCGCGGGTACGCAAAAACGTGGGCCCTGGGAGCAGATGATCGGGGATCATCCGCTGCCAAGGCCCACGGTGAAAAGGTTGCGGCTGTTAGGAAGCGCGACGGGCGCGTGYGGCGCGACGCTTGAGCGCGCGACGCTCATCCTCGCTGAGGCCACCCCAGACGCCGGAATCCTGACCGGTCTCGAGAGCGTACTGCAGGCACACCTCGGTGACGTTGCAGCGTGCGCACACGGACTTCGCCTTCTCGATCTGGTCTACTGCGGGACCAGTGTTGCCGACCGGAAAGAAAAGCTCCGGGTCAGCAGTGAGGCAGGCAGCTTTATCGCGCCAATCCATGGGGGTGCTCCTTTATTGCGGGGGTGCATGGCCGATCGGCCGAAATGCGGATGAGTGCCGGTTGCAGGAAAAGTTCAGATCCGCGCAATTCGTGAATATGCACATAAGATCGGCTCACGTCCCTGTGAGCGTCAACCGGGCTTCAAATATGGTCCCATAATAGGGGGACCAAATCAATAGCTTTGTATGGGATTCCTCTGTGAACGACCAGTCTGACCCGATCAATTTCGAGGCGCCGCGTCCGTCGCGCCCGGTACGTCCACCCGCGCTGCGCCTGATCACGGTGTTGCTCGTCGCTGAGGCGCTCCTGTTGTGGGTCGCCGTGGCCTGGTTTGTGCTCGAACTTCTCACCGCGACTCCGTCGTCGCTTGCCGGCGCACTGGTGATCTTGGCGATCGTCGTGATCGCCGCGATCGGCGTCAGCGTGGTTGCCTCGGGGGCCGCACGCGGCAAGTCCTGGATGCGCAGCCCCGCCGTGACCTGGCAGCTGATGCAGATCGCGGTAGCAGTCGGCTGTTTCCAAGGCTTGTACGCGCGGCCCGACCTCGGCTGGGCCTTACTGATCCCGTCTCTGGTCGTGCTCGTTCTGCTCTTCACTCCGCGCGTCATCGACGCAACCCGCAACACCGGTTCAGGAAACATTTCGCAATCGGAATAGTTTCCACCGGTTGAATCGTTGAGAATTGCATGGTCATGACATCCACAACAGCAACCGGCGCAGTGCACGCCCCGGACCACCACGTCGAAGCAGCACGCTCCGGTTGGTCTGAATGGCGGGCCGCACGGTTGGCGTCGGTGGTTGCTCCGACCGGAAACCTGTCGCTGATCGAGACGCGCTGGCTCGACGCTGAAGCGCCGTCGCTGAGCGCTGACGAGGCACTGGTCGGCCAGGCCCACACCGTCACCGCAACGGTGCTCGGGCGCCGGAACCTGCTGACGGGACAGCCGGAGCGCGGCATCCGTCTCTGGGATGCGGCATCACCGTCGATCACGAACTTCGATACCGTCACCGCCTGGGAGTTCAACCCCGAGTGGGTCGTCTCCGCGGAGTTCACCCCGGTCGACGCCGACCGCACGATCCCGTTCGAGCACATTCGCGACAACGGAGGCACCCGCGATCTCGTGGTCCCCGGCGACATCACCTTCACTCTTGACAGTGTCGACTACACGTTCAGCGCTTTTGACGACGACGGCACTCTGCTGCTCGTCTTCGGTGACGCGAGCAACGGCGGCGACGGCCCCGACGGAAGCTACGAAGCAGGACGCTTCTTGTTCGTGCACCGGGAGGCAGCCGAGTTCGGTGTTGCCGGTCCCGTCGTGCTCGACTTCAACCGCGCCTTCGTGCCGCCGTGTGGTTTCTCGATTCACTACAACTGTCCGTTGCCACCGCGGAACAACCGTTTCTCCTTTCCGGTCGAAGCCGGCGAGAAGGCTGTTGTCTTCACTGGTGGCCACACCCTCTACTAACCGCGATCTGCTTATGCCTCGATTCATTCGATCGAGGCAGTTTGCACACGGTTGCCGGGCGGCGTCGATGCTGCGTCCGGCTTCACACACAGCACAGGAGAACATTCGTGAAGAAAAGTACGTTGGCCATCATCGCCACCGCCCTCACCGCAACCCTGGCCCTCGCCGGGTGCTCGCCGTCGTCGAACGGTGACGCATCCGCGGCGAAAGCCATCGAGGTCGGCTCGATCTATGAACCGCAGAACCTCGACAACACCGCCGGCGGCGGCCAGGGCAGCACCGAGGCATTCAACGGCAACGTCTATGAGGGGCTGTTCAAGCTCACCGATGACGGAGCTGTGGAGCCGCTGCTCGCCGCGTCGAACACGGTCAGCGAAGATGGCTTGACCTACACATTCACCCTCGTCGACGGCGTGACCTTCCACTCCGGCAAGGCGCTCACGAGCGCTGACGTCAAGGCGAGCATCGAGCGCGTCACCGCCCCGGACTCGCAGTCGGCCCGCAAGTCGAGCCTCGCTGTGATCTCCGGCATCGAAACGCCCGATGCGAAGACGGTTGTCGTCAACCTGTCGAGCCGCTCGATCTCACTGCCCTACCTGCTCAGCTACGTCTGGATCGTCAACAGCGAGGCACCAGACCTGAAGACCGCTGAGGACGGCACCGGCCCGTACACGCTCGGCACCTGGAAGCGCGGCAGCTCGCTGAGCCTGGAAGCCTGGGACGGCTACTGGGGTGAGAAGGCGAAGAACAAGGAAGTCGTCTTCAACTACTTCACCGACGCGACGGCCCTCGGCAACGCGCTGCTGACCAAACAGGTCGACATCGTCACGAGTGTGCAGAGCCCGGATGCGTTGACCCAGTTCAAGGACAACCCCGACTTCACGGTCAACGATGGCAAGTCGACCACCAAGGAGATCCTGGCGTTCAACGACCGCGTGGCACCGTTCGACAACGTCGACGTGCGCAAGGCGCTCTACTCGGCGATCGACCGCAAGAAGCTGCTGAACTCCATCTGGGGCGACTACGGCACCCTGATCGGATCGATGGTTCCGCCGACCGACCCGTGGTACGAAGACCTGACCGGCGTCAACCCGTATGACACGGAGCTGTCGAAGACGCTTCTCGCGCAGGCCGGCTACCCGAACGGTTTCGAGTTCACCCTCGACACCCCGACCTACGACCCGCACCCTGCGGTGGCGGAATTCGTCAAGAGCGAGCTGGCCAAGGTCGGCGTGACGGTGAACATCAACTCGATCAGCTCCGACGAGTGGTACAGCAAGGTGTTCAAGAGCCAGGACTTCGAAGCGACCCTGCAGGAGCACGTCAACGACCGCGACGTGGTCTGGTACGGCAACCCCGACTTCTACTGGGGCTACAACAACCCGCAGGTGACCCAGTGGGTCGCCGAGGCCGAGCAGTCCGCCACGACCGACGAGCAGACCGCCAAGTTGAAGCTCGTCAACGAGCAGATCGCGAAGGATGCCGCCAGCCTCTGGCTGTACCTCTACCCGCAGATCGTCGTCGCCGCGAGCGACCTCACCGGCTACCCGGTGAACGGCCTCAACTCGCAGTTCTACGTCTACAACATCACCACGAAGTAGCGGATGTCGTTGGTCGAGCCTGTCGAGACCCGGTCACGGGATCTCGACAGGCTCGATCAGCGCGCAGAACGGTAACCTGAAAGCACCATGATCACGTATCTGCTGCGCCGCTTCGCCTTTCTGGTGGTGTCGCTTCTGCTGGCCATGGTGGTGCTGTTCCTGCTGCTGAGGCTGCTGCCGGGCGATCCGGCCAATGCGCTCCTCTCCGTGAACGCGACACCGGAGCAGATCGCAGCAGCTCAAGAGCAGGTCGGCAGCAATCTGCCTCTTGGGCAACAGTTCGTCGCCTGGTTCGGTGACATGCTCACTTTGAACCTCGGTGACTCCTTCATCAGCTCCCTGCCGGTCGGACCGGAAATCATGGCCCGGCTCGCCGTCACCGTGCCGCTGACGCTGATCTCGTTCACCCTGGCCCTGGTGCTCTCGCTCTTCGTCGGCTTCATCGCCGCCTGGAAAGGAAACACCTGGTACGGCGCCGGACTCTCCGCGCTGTCCCAGCTCGGCGTCGCGGTACCGGCGTTCTGGGTGGGCATCCTTCTCGTCAGCGCATTCTCGGTCAACCTCCGCTGGTTTCCGTCGGGCGGTTTCCCCCGGGACGACTGGGCGGACCCGGCGGCGGCCCTGCACTCGCTCGCCCTGCCGATCTTCACCATCACCATCGTGATGACCGCATCGATCTCCCGCTATGTCAGGTCGGCGACCCTCGACGTGCTCGGGAGCGATTACCTGCGCTCGGCACGCGCCCTCGGCTCCGGATTTCGTGAGGCGATGTGGCGGCACGGCTTGCGCAACGGCTCGGTGCCGGTGATCTCGATTCTCGGCATCGAGCTGGCGACGACCTTTCTCGGCGCCGTCGTCGTCGAGAGTGTCTTCACCCTGCCCGGACTCGGGAGCATGCTCTTGAAAGCCATCGCTCAGCATGACTACCCGAACATCCAGGGGATTCTGCTGTTCTCCACCTTCGTCGTTCTCGTGATCGGATTCGTGGCCGACATCGTGCAGCGCCTCATCGACCCGCGCCTGCGCACCAGCGTCTCGGGGAACCGATGAACCCCGCGGCCCTGGTGCGCACGGATGCGCCCGCCCCGGTGCGTCGGCGGACGCGTCGGTCGATGACCCTGACGATCGGAATCGTTCTGGTGGGGGCCGTGCTGATCACCGCGCTCGTCTCCCTGTTCTGGCTGCCCTATCCCTTGGCCGACACCACCGGCGGGCGGCTCGACGCCCCGAGCGCCGAGCACTGGCTCGGCACCGACAAGCTCGGCCGGGATCTGCTTAGCCAATTGATGGTCGGTGCCCGCATCGCCTTGATCGTCGGTGCCGGAGCCACCCTGATCTCCGCGGTCCTCGGCATCTCGCTCGGCCTGACCGCGGCTTTCGCCAGCGACTGGCTCGACGACACCCTCTCGGCCGTCCTCGACATCCTGATCGCGTTCCCGGTGCTGCTGCTGGCGATGCTGATCGTTGCCGCGCAGGGGGCGTCGCTCTGGTCGGCGACGCTGGCCATCGGTATCGCCATGTCCGCGATTGTCGCCCGGCTCACCCGGGTGCTGGCCAAACGCGTGCTCGGCACGCAGTACATCACCGCCGCGCGCACCTCCGGCACCAGCTGGCCCGGCATCATCGTGCAGCACGTGATGCCGAACATCGCGCCGACGCTGGGCGTCAACTTAGCGTTGCAGTTCGGCATTGCCGTGCTGGCCGAGGCCAGCCTGTCGTATCTCGGGCTCGGGGCGCCGCCGCCCAACGCCTCGTGGGGGCGGATGCTGCAGGAAGCGCAGGGAACCGTCGCAACAGCCCCGGTCGGCGCAATCGCCCCCGGTCTGGCCCTCGTCGTGCTCGTCATCGGTGTGAATCTGGTCGCCGATGGGCTGCGGGACGTGGCAGACCCGACGCGGAGGAGATCACGGTGAGCTTGCTTTCAGTCTCGGAATTGACCGTTGCGACGACCGACGGAACGCGGCTTGTGCGCCGGCTGTCGTTCGAACTCGCGGCGGGGGCCCGCTTGGGCCTGATCGGGGAATCGGGGTCGGGCAAGTCACTGACCGCGCTCGCGATCACCGGTTTGCTCGCACCGGGACTCGGCGCCCTCGGCAGTATTCTGCTCGGCGGCACCGAGGTCGTTGGGGCCGACGAACGCACCCTCGCGAAGCTGCGCGGACCGGTGGCGGCTGTCGTCTTCCAAGACCCGCTCTCGGCCCTTGACCCGCTGATGCGAATCGGTGCCCAGCTCTCCGAGCCCCTGCGTCGGCATCAGGGGCTGAGAGGTGTCGCGCTCAAGCAGGCCGTGACCGATGCGTTGACCGAGGTGAGCCTGCCCGATCCGGAGCGCATCAGCCGGTCGTACCCGCACGAGGTGTCGGGCGGTCAGCGGCAGCGGGTCGCCATCGCCTTGGCGCTTGCGTGCCGCCCAGAACTGCTGATCGCCGACGAACCGACGACGGCGCTGGACGTGACGGTGCAGGCCGAGGTGCTCGACCTGCTCGATCGGATCGTCGCCGAGCGCAACATGGCGCTGCTGTTCATCAGCCACGATCTCGCCGTCGTGGCGCGGATGACCGACCAGGTGATCGTGATGAGTGCGGGTGAAGCCGTGGAATCCGGATCGTTGGCGGCGCTGCTCGCCGCGCCGGGGCATCCGTACACGGCCGAGCTCGTCAGAAGCGCACGCACCCTCGACGCCGCATTGGAACTCTCATGACCGCGCTGCTGGAGCTTCAGGGCGTCGGTTTCTCGTATCGGAGCGGGGCGCGAGCCGTGGACGATGTGTCGTTTGCGGTTACCGCGGGCCGCAGCGTCGGGCTCGTCGGTGAATCGGGGGCCGGCAAGACCACACTGGTGAAACTTCTGCTCGGACTCGCCACCCCGACCAGCGGGACGGTGCTCTTCGACGGGGTGCCGCTCGTTCCCCGTGATCGCGCGCAGATGCGGGAGTTTCGGCGCAGCGTGCAGACTGTGTTCCAAGATCCCTATTCGTCGCTCGATCCCCGGCAGAACGTGTTTCGGATCGTTGCCGAGCCGCTCACGTCGCTCGGGATCGCGTCGGGGGTCGAGTTGACCGCCCGGGTGAATGCCGCGTTGGCGGCCGTGCACTTGCCCGCGGATGCCGCGACCCGGTTTCCGCATGAATTCTCGGGTGGCCAGCGGCAGCGCATCGCGATCGCCCGTGCGATTGCGCCGGGGCCGCGTCTGTTGCTCGCCGACGAGCCGGTCAGCGCGCTCGACGTGACGACCCGCATCCAGATCATGGAGCTGCTGGCCGAACTCGGCCGCACCACCGGGCTGACGGTGCTGATGGTGTCGCACGACCTGAGCGTGGTTGCGGCGCTCTGCGCGGAGACTGTGGTGTTGCAATACGGCCGCGTTGTGGAGCAGGGGGACACCGCGTCGGTGCTCGGCGCCCCCCGCGAGGAGTACACGCGGCGACTGCTGGCCGCCGTGCCGCGGTTGCCCGCGCTGTAGCCCGCCGGGCCTGGCCTGTCGAGAGCGCCCGGCGGAGGCCTCGACAAGCTCGACCACCGGTCTGGCTACGCGTCGATTCCCAGCTTCTTGCGCAAGCTCGCCACGTGACCAGTGGCCTTGACGTTGTAGAGCGCCCACTGAATGATCCCGGCCTCGTCGATGACGAAGGTGGAGCGCAGCACGCCGGTGACGATCTTGCCGTACAGGTTCTTCTCGCCGTAGGCGCCGTACGCGTTGTGCACGTCGAGTGACTCGTCGGAGAGCAACGGAAAGTTGACCGCGTCGTGCTCCTGGAACTTCTTGAGCTTCGCCGGGGCATCCTTCGAGATGCCGAGCACCTGGTAGCCGGCCGCCTTCAACGAACCGAGATTGTCGCGGAAGTCGCAGGCCTGGGTCGTGCAGCCCGGGGTCATCGCTGCCGGGTAGAAGTAGACGACGACCTTCTGGCCCGCGTAGTCGGATAGCGATACGGCCGCGCCATCCTGGTCGGTCAGGGTGAAGGTGGGAGCGGTGTCGCCAACGGCCAGGCGGGTGGATTCAGTCATGCTTCAACGGTACCCGCTTGCGGCTGTCGTGTTGCGGCGCTAGTGCGTCGGAGCGTTGGCGAACGTGGTGAGCAGACGCTGCAGCGAATCCAGGCGAGCCTTGCCGGTTTCACCGATGGTGCCGGCTTCGACGGCTTCCATGATCGCGCAGTCGGGGGAGTCCGGCAGATGCGTGCAGCCGCGTGGGCAGTTCTCGGCGAGGGTGGCGAGGTCGGTGAACGCCTTGAGGATGTTGTCGGTGTTGATATGTCCGAGCCCGAACGAGCGCACACCGGGAGTGTCGATGACCCAGCCGCGACCGGCGTCCGTCTCCAGGCGCAGTGAAATCGTCGACGACGAGGTGTGCCGGCCACGACCGGTGACGGTGTTGACGACGCCGACCGCACGCTTGGCGTGGGGGACCAGGCCGTTCACGAGAGTTGACTTGCCGACGCCCGAGTGGCCGACGAAAACGGTGTCGTGACCGATCAGTGCTTCGGAGATCTCGGCGAGCGGCATCACGTCTTCGCGGCTGCGGAAGACCTTGAGGTCCAGCCCGGCGAAGTTGCTGAGGAACTCGGCCGGGTCGGCGAGGTCGGTCTTCGTGATGCAGAGGATCGGCGTGACGCCGGCGTCGTAGGCCGCGACGAGGTAGCGGTCGACGAGACGGATGCGTGGCTCCGGATTCGCCGCGGCGACCACGATGAGCATCTGGTCGGCGTTGGCGACGATGACGCGTTCGACGGCGTCGGTGTCGTCGGCGCTGCGGCGGAGCAGCGTGGTGCGCGGCACGATCCGCACGATGCGGGCGAGGCTGCCCTCCGCCCCCGTCGTGTCGCCGACGATGTCGACGCGGTCTCCGGTGACGACTGCTTTCTTGCGCAGCTCGCTGGCCCGCGCCGCGGTCACCCGGCGTTCTTCGGGGAGTCCCTCGTCGAGCATGACCGTGTAGCGGCCGCGGTCGACCGAGAGGATGCGCCCGGTCAGCGCATCTTCATGCCCCGGCCGGGTCTTGGTGCGCGGCTTGTTGCCCTTGCGGTTCGGTCGTACGCGCACACTCGATTCGTCGAATTCGGGCTCGTCGTCTTCGTCGGTTGTCCACCAGCTCATCGGAGCACGGTCCTGATCGCGTGCTGGGTGCTCATCTAGAGCACAGCCTCACCGATGAGGTTCTGCCAGAGTTCGGGGAACTGCGGCAGCGTCTTCGCGGTGGTCTTGATGTTCTCGATCTCGACGCCGGCCACAGCAAGGCCGATGATGGCGCCGGTGGTCGCCATCCGGTGGTCGTCGTAGCTGCGCCAGACGCCGCCGTGCAGCGGGCGCGGCTCGATGTGCAGGCCGTCTTCGAGTTCGGTCACCTGACCGCCGAGACCGTTGATCTCGGCGGCGAGGGCGGCGAGACGGTCGGTCTCGTGATGGCGAATATGCCCGATGCCGGTGATCGTGCTCGGGGAGTCGGCCAGCGCGGCCAGGGCGACCAGGTTCGGCACGAGCTCACCGCCGGTCGACAGGTCGAGTTCGACGCCACGGATGCTGGCGCCGCCGGTGACCGTGAGGCGATCGCCGTCGCGGGTCACCGTCGCCCCGAACAGCGGGAGCAGGTCGATCAGGTCGGCACCGACCTGGGTGGTTTCGGCCGGCCATCCGGTGATCGTCACGCTGCCGCCGGCAACGAGCGCTGCGGCGAGGAACGGGGCGGCGTTGGACAGGTCGGGTTCGATGTCGACGTCGGCCCCCTGGATGGCGCCGGCCGGCACGATCCATTCGCCGACAGCCGGGCTTTCCACGGTGACTCCGCGCGCGGCAAGGGTGGCGATGGTCATTTCGATGTGGGGGAGGCTCGGCAGGCGCTCGCCGTCGTGGCGGAGGTGCAGGCCGTTCTCGAACCGGGATCCGGCGAGCAGCAGGGCGGAGACGAACTGGCTCGAGGATCCGGCATCGATGGTGACCTCGCCGCCGGTGAGCGAGCCGGTCCCGTGCACGGTGAACGGCAGCGCTTTCCGCCCGTCGTCGTTGATGTCCGCGCCGAGCGCGCGCAGCGACGAGACCGTGGTCGCCATCGGGCGACGGCGGGCGCCTTCGTCGCCATCGAAGGTGGTCGGGCCGAGCGCCAATGTCGCGACGACGGGAAGGAACCGCATCACGGTGCCGGCCAGACCGCAGTCGATCGTGGTCGAACCGAACAGTTCGCCGGGAGTGATGCGGAGGTCGTCGCCATACGCGCCGTCGCCAGGAACCGATTCGATCGTCGTGCCGAGTTGGCGGAGCGCCGCAACCATGAGGTCGCTGTCGCGGGAATGCAGGGGAGCGCGAAGCAGTGAGGGGGTCTCGGCCAGGGCCGACAGGACGAGTTCGCGGTTGGTCAAGGACTTCGAGCCCGGCAGGCCGAGAGCGGCGGTGAGGGGGCCGTGCGCGACGGGCGCCGGCCAGAGCACGTTGGCGTCGTCGGGCGCGTTGTCGCCGTAAGGGTTGAACTCCGGCTTGGAATATCTCGAGATCAGCATCGGTTATCAGAATAGTCGGTGCAATCAAGATGAGGGAGGTCCGGTGGCTGTTCAGCTGCTTCTCGAACGACCAAGCATGCCCCAGGCCAACGGCCTAGGATTGCCGGTGATGACTTCAGACACGCCGCTTCCCTCCACCGTGCAGGAGACGACTGAGCTGGCCGATAAGAGAGACCTGTTCGAAGAACAGGCGATGCCTTTCATCGACCAGCTCTACGCCGCTGCAATGCGTATGACGCGCAATCCGTCGGACGCGCAAGACCTGGTTCAGGAGACGTTTGTCAAGGCGTTTGCCGCCTTCAAACAATTCGAGCAGGGCACGAACCTCAAGGCGTGGCTCTACCGAATTCTCACCAATACCTTTATCAACACCTACCGCAAGAAGCAGCGCGAGCCCTATCAAGGCACGATCGATGAACTCGAAGACTGGCAGTTGGGCGGGGCCGTTTCGACGACGGCGATGGCGAGCAGGTCGGCCGAGGCCGAGGCGATCGATCACCTGCCCGACAGCGCCGTCAAAGACGCGCTCCAGGCCATCCCTGAAGACTTCAGGCTGGCGGTCTACTTCGCGGACGTCGAGGGCTTCTCCTACCAGGAGATCGCCGAAATCATGAAAACACCGATTGGCACAGTGATGAGCCGCCTGCATCGGGGCAGACGGATGCTTCGCGATCTGCTGTCCGGCTACGCCGCCGAGCGAGGGCTCGGCATGGGGCAGACAGCAAGCCAAAAGAATTCTGGGAGTGGAAAGAAATGACCGACTGTGGATGCGAGAAAGCCAAGGCTGAGCTCGAAGAGTACATGCGCAACGAGCTCTGTGGAGAAGATGCAGCGGATGTGCGTGAGCACCTCGCGAGCTGTGCCGACTGCAGCAGCGAACACCTGGTCGGGCGCACGCTCACCGAGGTGATGCAGCGTGCCTGCAAGGAAAGCGCCCCGGAAGACCTGCGCGACATGGTGCTGCTGAAGCTGCGCGCCATCCAGTCAGCGCACTAAACCTCTCGTCAGCGCCAGGCCTCTCGTCACGAGACCTCTCGAATAGAGCTGAGCAGAAACGTGGCGCCGGTCGGGTCATTGACCTGTGCGAAGGTGCCGAATTCGGTGTCCCACGGCTCGCGCTGTACCGCACCGCCCAACTCGGCAACCCGTCTCGCCGCATCCGCCACATCGGACACCCCGAGGTAGAGCAGCCAGTGCGAGGGCATGCCGGGCGGCAGATAGTTGTCAGAGTCGTAGATGCCCCCGGTGAATCCATCGCTCGGACCGAACGTGCTGTAGCGAAACTCGTCGGTGTCGGAGAGTGGCGTCAGCTGTAGTCCGAAGACGTCTTCGTAGAACGGAACCGCGGCGTTCCAATCGCGGGTGCTGAGCTCGATCCAGACCGGAGTTCCGGCCTTGCCGAATCTGCCGAACCCGGTATGTGCCGCCGACTGCCAGATGCCGAAAACCGCGCCGGACGGATCGGCGAGAATCGCCATGCGTCCCTGTTCGCCGACGGTCATCGGTGCGGCGAGCACCTGGCCGCCTGCTTCGAGGGCCAGAGCGGTCGTGGCGTCGGCATCCGCGGTGGAGAGATAGGTCGTCCAGGAGCTGCGTTGCACCTCCGTCTCCGGCATGGCTCCGGCGAGACCGGCGACCTGTGCGTCGCCGTTCCAGAACGTGACGTAATTGCCGTACTCCGGCCCCGACGTTGTTGCTGTCCAACCGAAGAGCGAGGTGTAGAAGGCCAGAGCGGAGGCGGGATCGGTGGACATCAGATCGACCCAACAGGGTTCTCCGAGGCGGGTGGTGTCGTGAGCGGGCATGCTCGGGCTCCCTTCGAGCGCAGCGTGCGGTCAGCCTACGACTGGCCGGTAGTCCCGGCAAGGGTGTCACCCGTCTCTGCTGGTGCCGCCGCCGACGTATGCCAGCGGCGGCTCGACGGAAGACGCCAGGTCTTGGCACCACCCTGGAAAGCAGCGGCGCCGACTGTTATTCTCGGCATCCAGCCGCTGAAGTCCCACAGGCGGCCGCAGTCGGTCCCAGACCAGAGGAGTCCACTCTCATGGATGCACCGAAGCCCGTCGCCCAGCTGCTCGCCCGCGCCGTCGACCTCGCCATCGAGAACGTGCGCAACAACGGCGGCCCGTTCGGGGCCCTCGTCGTCACAGCCGACGGTCGTGTCTTCGAGGGGGTGAACCGCGTGACAGCCACGCTCGATCCGACCGCGCACGCGGAGGTCACCGCCATCCGCTCGGCCTGCCAGATGCTCGGCACCTTCCACCTCAGCGGCGCGACTCTCTATGCGAGTTGTGAGCCGTGTCCGATGTGTCTGGCATCCGCCCTCTGGGCGCGCATCGACACGGTCTACTTCGCCGCCGATCGCACGGATGCGGCGGATGCGGGCTTCGACGATGCCGTCTTCTACGACTACTTCGAGGGCTCAGGGAGCGTTCGGTCACTGATGCCGGTCGAACGCGTCGACCTCGGCACCGGCGTCAGCGTCAGGCCGTTCGTCGAGTGGAACAGCACGACGACCCACATCGACTACTGAGGGCGAGTGCCCGCGAGGTTGTGCGACGACGACGCTCGACGAGCGGCGGACCGCACCCGCCTCGATGAGCTGCAGCATCCGCGCGGCCGCGCTGACCGCGATGGTCGCCGGTTCCTTGCCCCGGATTCCGACAATGCCGATGGGGGTGTCGATGCGGGCCAGTTCGGCGTCGCCGTGTCCCGCCTCACGCAGCTGCTTCTGAAAACGCGTCCACTTGGAGCGCGAGCCGATCAGCCCGATCGAGTCGAGGCCGGCCGTGCGTAGTGCCGAGTCGCAGAGCGCGAGGTCTTCGAAGTGATCGTGGGTCATGATGAGCACGTGTGAGCCAGCGGGCAGCTCGGCCAGGATCGATTCCGGAACCGGCGTCACGTGCACTCTGAGCTCGGCGACGCTGTCGGCGAGCACGCGCAGTCGCCCGCCGGTGAGCATGTCGACCCGCGAGTCGACCAGGTGCAACTCGATGTCCTGCCGGCTCAGGATCCGGGCGAGCTCCAGCCCCACGTGGCCGATGCCGAAGATGGCGACCGACGGCCTTATTCTGATCGGTTCCAACAGCACGGTCACCTCCCCTCCGCAGCACTGAACCCCGTACTCGACGGTGGCCTTGTCACTCAGCTGCAGGGTGAGCAACTCCGGCTCATTGCTGCCGGAGCCGAGCATCCGGCGCGCGCGACCAACCGCCGTGGCCTCGAGGTTGCCACCGCCGACCGTGCCCCAAAGTCCGTCGGACGAGACCACCATCTTGGCTCCGCTGTTGCGCGGAGCATGCCCGCGCACGGCCGCCAGCGTGACGATGACGGCGGGCGTGCGCTGCGCGCGCAGCCGCTGCACCTCGTCCACCCAGTCCACGATCAGGTCCCGGCGGGTGTGAGGGAATCGTCGGCGGGCAGCGCGGGCGCCGCATCGGCATCCTGCGCCGCAGTGATGGCCCAGAACACGGCCTCCGGCGTGGCCGGCGAGGCCAGTTCGACGGAATGGCCGGTGGGGCCGAAGCCGGCGATGGCCTCGCGGAGCGCCTCACGCGCGCTGAATGCGAGCATGAGCGGCGGCTCGCCAACGGCCTTCGAGCCGTAGATGGCCCCGTCTTCGGTGGCGCGCGCGAGCAGGGTGACCCCGAACTCCTCGGGCATCTCCGAGAAGCTCGGCAGCTTGTAGGTGCTCGCCGACTGGGTGAGCAGTCGGCCGCGGCCGGGCCCGTCGCCGGTGTCCCAGCGCAGCTCTTCGAGCGTGAGCCAGCCGACGCCCTGCACGAAACCGCCCTCGATCTGGCCGAGGTCGATCACCGGGGAAAGGGAGTCGCCCACATCGTGCACGATGTCGACCCGTCGAACCCGGTAGGTGCCGGTGAAGCCGTCCACCTCCACCTCGGCCGCCGCAGCCCCATAGGCGAAGTACTTGAACGGCTCGCCCTGCATCTGTTCCTGATCCCAGTGCAGGCCCGCGGTGCGGTAGAAGCCCGCCGCCCACAGTTGCACGCGCTCCAGATAGGCGGCGGCGGCAAGTTCGGCGAAGCTCATCGATGGGCCGGTGCCCGGCGCACTGACCTGGCCGTGCGAGAAACGGATGTCGCCGGCATCCGCCCCCAGAATCCGCCCGGCCACCTCGGCCATGCGATCGCGGATCTGGTCGCAGGCCTGCTTCACCGCCCCACCGTTGAGGTCGGATCCAGACGAAGCGGCGGTCGCGGAGGTGTTGGGCACCTTGTCAGTTCGTGTGGGCGCCAGACGCACCGCGGAGGGAAGCACGCCGAGCGCGGTCGCCGCCACCTGCAGCATCTTGGTATGCAGCCCCTGGCCCATCTCGGTGCCACCGTGGTTGATCAGCACGGAGCCGTCCTTGTAGACGTGCACAAGGGCGCCGGCCTGGTTGAAGGCGCTGAAGTTGAACGAGATGCCGAACTTCACGGGCGTGACCGCGAGGCCGCGCTTGACGTCGGGGCTCGCAGAGTTGAAAGCCGCGATCTCGGCGCGTCGCTCCTCGACCCTGCTGCTTTCAAGCAGCTCGCCCCAGACGGCACCCAGCCGCTCGGCGTGCCGAACCGGCTGGCCATAGGGGGTGGACTGGCCGGGCACGTAGAAGTTCGTGCGGCGCAGCTCAAGCGGATCGATTCCGAGCTGGGGGGCGCAGCGGCCGAGAATGTCCTCGATCACGAACATGCCCTGCGGTCCGCCGAATCCGCGGAACGCGGTCTGCGAGGTCTTGTGGGTGAGTGCAATCCGGCCGTGGGCCGTGAACGCGGGAATCCAGTACGCGTTGTCGATGTGGCAGAGCGCCCGGCCCAGCACGGGTTCGGAGAGGTCGAGGCACCACCCGCCGTCGGCCGTGAGCGTCGTCTGCAGGGCGAGAATCCGGCCCTGCTCGTCGAAGCCCACTTTCCACTCGGCATGGAAGGGGTGGCGTTTGCCCGTCATGGTGATGTCCTGCGTGCGGTTCAGCCGCAGCCGCACCGGCCGGCCGGTGAGCGTGGCGCCGAGCGCCGCGATCGCCGCGAATCCGTGCGACTGCACTTCCTTGCCGCCGAACGCGCCGCCCATCCGCAGCGACTGCACGGTGACCGCATTGTCGCCCCGGCCGAGCACGTGCGCCACGATGCTCTGAGCCTCGGTCGGATGCTGGGTGCTGCACTGCACGAACACCTGACCCTCCGTGTCGACCTCCGCCAATGAGGCCTGCGTCTCGAGGTAGAAGTGCTCCTGGCCGCCGATCTCGGTGACGCCCTCGAACACCCAGGCAGCACTCCCCATAGCGGCCTCCGCGTCGCCTCGGCTGACGGTGCGGGCAATCCCCTGAAACGACTCGGCCGCGATTGCCTCCGCCACCGTGATCAGCGAGGGGAGCGGCTCATACTCCACCTCGACGGCGGCGGCGCCGAGGCGCGCGGCCTCCTGCGTCTCGGCGAGCACCCAGCACAGCGCGTGACCGAAATACATGGCCTCGCTGGGAAAGAGCGGCTCGTCGTGCTTGGTGCCGGCGTCGTTGAGGCCGGGCACATCGGCCGCGGTGAGCACGCGCACGACCCCGGGCACCGCGAGTGCGGGCGCGGTGTGCAGGGTGACGCGGGCGTGCGCGTGGTCGGATTGCACCGGCCACGCAGTGAGGATGCCGCTCCGCTGGGCCGCGATGTCGTCGGTGTACGCCGCGAGTCCTGTGACGTGCAGCGCCGCACTCTCGTGCGGCACGCGTGTGCCGACGACGGCGTCGGCCGGGCGTTCGGAGAGCGACGTCACGGGCGCACCGCCCGGGCCTCGTGGGCGGTCTGGCTGTACAGCTTCAGGACCGCCCGGTTCAACATCAGCGAGCGGTAGTCGGCGCTCGCGCGGTGGTCAGACATCGGGGTGCCCTCCGCACCGAGCACCGCCGCTGCCGCACGTACCGTCTCACTGTTCCACGGCTTGCCCACGAGGGCCGCCTCGGTGGCGAGTGCGCGCAACGGTGTCGCCGCGACGCCGCCCAGACCGATCCGGGCGGATGCGACGATGCCGCCGTCCCCGCTGTTCGGCTCGATGTCCAGCGCGAACGCGACGGCCACGCTGGAGATGTCGTCAAAGCGGCGCTTGGCGATCTTGTGGAAGGCGGCGACCGGTGCCAGGGGCAGGGGGATCCTGATGCTGCGAATCAGCTCGTTCGGACGCAGCACCGTTGTGCGGTATCCGGTGAAGTAGTCCGCGAGATCGACTTCGCGTTCCTGGATCTGGTCGCCATCGGCTGAGGCAAGCACGACGCTCGCGCCGAGGGCGAGCAGTGCCGGCGGCGCGTCGCCGATGGGCGAGCCCGTGCCGAGGTTTCCGCCGAGGCTGGCGCGATTGCGGATGAGGCGGGAGCCGAACTGGGGAAAGAGCTCGGCCAAGAGCGGCACGCGCCCGGCGAGGATGCGTTCGGCCTCCGACAGGGGCACGGCAGCACCGATCTCGATCATCCGGTCACCCACGGTGAGGGTGCGCAGCTCGGCCAGCTGATCGACGGCGACGACGAGAGGGGCGCGTCGGCCGCGCAGATTGACTTCGACGCCCCAATCGGTCGCGCCGGCGATGAGCACGGGCGCCGGGTCGGCGCCGAGCAGCCGCAGGGCATCGGCCAGGGTCACCGGGCGCACAAAACGGCCGTCTGGGCCGTCGACGTCGGCGGCGACGGGTGGGGGAGGAGCGAGTGTGCGGCGGGCGGCGAGCGCGTCGTCCTCCGCCGGTTCGCCCAGCGCATAGGCGGCGTCACGGATGGGGCGGTAGCCGGTGCACCGGCACAGGTTGCCGCTGAGGGCGTGCAGGTCGAAACCATTCGGCCCGAGCTCGTCGTGCCCGGTGCCTCGCCCCTGCTCTACGGCGTCAGGCACGCGGTCGCTGCGGTAGAACTCGGCGGCCATGCTGCAGACGAAGCCCGGCGTGCAGTAGCCGCACTGCGAGCCGCCCGCTGCGGCCATCTCCCGTTGAACGGGGTGCAGGCGCTCGGGGGTGCCGAGGCCTTCGGCGGTGACGAGTTCCTGTCCGTTCAGCGCGGCAACCGGCACGAGGCAGGCGTTCACCGACGTCCAGCTCGTGCCGCCGCTTTCGGCGGGTGTCGCGACGAGAATCGCACATGCACCGCATTCACCCTCGGCGCAGCCCTCTTTGCCGCCGGTGAGGCCGATGCCCCTCAGCCATTCCAGTGCCGTCGTGTGTGCGCTCGCCGCACGCACGGGGCGGAGCTGCCCATTGACCGTCACGCCGATGTTATTCACGGTGAGGCTCCTCACGTTCTGCGGTGCGATCGGTGCGCGCATTGCCGGCGAGGCGAGACGCGGCGCTGCATTCGACCTGCCGAGGGTGTGTGCCGCCGTGGCCGCACGCGGGGCCCCCGAGTTGTCGAGAGTCTAATACTCGGCCCTGCGGGCGCGCCAGGTATCGGGAATGCCGCCGTTCCGAACAGCCGCGTTCTGAACATCGGTGTTCCGAAGAAGGCCTCTGCCATGGCGGAACAGGCGTTCCCACGGCAATAATGTGCATCACACGAACGTCTTCTGCCGCGACCGGAGCCAGAAAGGACAGGTGGCATGACGATTGAAGCCACCCGCATCCCGAACATCGATGGGGCCACGGAGATTCTCACACCAGAAGCTCTCGCCTTCGTGGAGGAGCTGAGCAGGCGGTTCGACCCCACCCGCCGCGAGCTGCTCGCAGCTCGTGTTGTGCGACGAGAGCACGTCTCCCGCAGCGGATCCCTCGACTTCCTCCCCGAGACCCGCGCGGTGCGAGAGGGCAGCTGGCAGGTGGCCGACGCGCCCGACGACCTGCTCGACCGCCGCGTCGAGATCACCGGCCCGGCCGTGCCGGCCAAGATGGCGATCAACGCGCTGAACTCCGGAGCGAACGTGTGGCTGGCCGACCTCGAGGACGCGAGCTGCCCCACCTGGGAGAACGTGGTTGGGGCCGTGCTCAACCTCCGCGACGCCGCGCGCGGCACCATCGCGTTCACCTCGCCCGAGGGCAAGGAATACACGCTGCGCACCGACATCCGTCGTCCCACCGTGGTGACCCGTCCRCGCGGCTGGCACCTGACCGAGCGACACCTCCTGGTCGACGACGTGCCCGCGGCCGGCGCACTGGTCGACTTCGGCCTGCATTTCTTCCATACTGCGCAGCTGCTCATCGCCAACGGGCACGGCCCTTACTACTACCTGCCCAAGATGGAGAGCCACCTGGAGGCCCGCCTCTGGAACGACGTGTTCGTCTTCGCGCAGAGCGCCCTCGGCATCCCGAGAGGTACCGTGCGCGCCACCGTGCTCATCGAGACCATCCCCGCCGCGTTCGAAATGGATGAGATTCTCTGGGAGATTCGCGAGCACGCCTCTGGCCTGAACGCCGGCCGGTGGGACTACCTCTTCAGCATCATCAAGTACTTCCGGGACGCCGGCCCGGGCTTCGTGCTGCCCGACCGGGCGGCAGTGTCGATGACCGCGCCGTTCATGCGCGCGTACACAGAGCTGCTGGTGAAGACCTGCCACCGCCGCGGCGCCTTCGCGATGGGCGGCATGGCCGCCGTCGTGCCGAACCGCAACGACCCAGAGGTCACCGCGGTCGCCTTCGAGAAGGTGCGCGCCGATAAGACCCGCGAGGCGAACGACGGCTTCGACGGCTCCTGGGTCGCCCACCCCGACCTGGTGCCCATCTGCCGCGAGGTGTTCGACGCCGTGCTCGGTGATAGGCCGAACCAACTCGCCCGGCAACGGCCCGAGGTGGAGGTCACGGCCGCGCAGCTGCTCGACGTGGCATCCGCCGGAGGGAAGGTCACAGAGGAGGGCTTGCGCGCCAACCTCTACGTGGCGGTGGCCTACACCGCCGTGTGGCTCTCGGGCAACGGGGCCGTCGCCATTCACAACCTGATGGAGGACGCGGCCACCGCCGAAATCTCCCGCTCGCAGGTGTGGCAGCAGATCCGCAACGCCGTCACCCTCGCCGACACCGGCCACACCGTGACCTCCGAGCTCGTCAGCCGGATTCTCGAGGAGGAGACCGAGCGCCTTCGCGGTGAGGTCGGTGAGGAGACGTTCGTCGCCCACTACCTCCCGGCCTCCCGGCTCATCGCCGACCTCTGCCTCAGCGAGGAGTACACCGACTTCCTCACCACGGCCGCCTACGAGCTGGTGGAGTAGAGCATGGCTCCGGCGCTCCGGGTGCGATCTCTCAGTTCCGCCGACCTCGCCGGCATCGATGAGCGGCTCGCCGCGAGCGACGAACTGCTCGCCACCGGCTACCCGGGCGACGACGGATCGCGCCAGCCGGTGCACACCGTTTATCTGCCCGCCGACGCCTTCAGCCCCGGTCTTGCCGGCGAGTGGGGGGAACGCGCCCTCGCCGCCGTCGACGAGCACGGCGGCCTCGATCGGCTCGCCGAGATCGTGGGTCAGGATGCGGCGCTCGCCGCCGTCGTCATGCCTCGGGTGCAGGCGAAGCTCGAGTCCGAACCGATCGAAGACCTCCGACTCGACTTCGAAGACGGTTACGGCAACCGGGGTGACGAAACCGAAGACAGCGATGCCGTGCGCGCGGCGCAGCGGCTGGCCGAGGCCGTGTCAGCGGGCACGGCGCCGCCGTTCATCGGCATCCGGTTCAAGAGCTTCGAGGCTCCCACCCGGGCGCGCGGGCTGCGCACCCTCGACCTCTTCGTGACGACGCTGGCCGAGGCCGGAGAGCTGCCGGCCGGCCTCGTCTTGACGCTGCCGAAGGTGACGACGGTGGCGCAGGTGCAGGCGATGGCGGATGCCGCAGCCGCGCTGGAACGCGTGCACGCGCTGCCGGCGGGGCGGCTGCGCTTCGAGGTGCAGGTCGAGACGCCGCAGCTCATCCTCGGGCCGGACGGCACCTCACCGGTCGCCAGACTCGCCCACGCCGTTCCGGGCCGCATCAGCGCGTTGCACTACGGCACCTACGACTACAGTGCCGCACTGCAGATCGCCGCGCCCTACCAGTCACTGGACCACCCGGTTGCCGACCACGCCAAGGCGGTGATGCAGCTCGCGGTGGCCGGAACCGGCATCCGTCTCTCGGATGGGTCGAGCAACATCCTGCCCATCGGCGACCGCACCGTCGAGGCGTGGCAGTTGCATGCCCGGCTGGTACGGCGCTCACTGGAACACGGTTACTACCAGGGCTGGGATCTGCACCCCCACCAGCTGCCCACGCGCTTCGCCGCGAGCTACGCCTTCTATCGCGAACGTTTCGACGCGTCGGCTGTGCGCTTGCGCGCCTACCTCGAACGCACGCAGAGCGCGTTCCTGGATGAGCCGGCCACGGCCCGCGCGCTCGCCGGCTTCGTGCTGCGCGGCGTGCACTGCGGCGCGGTCTCGGCCGACGAGGTGCACTCGGTCATCGGAATCGACGAGGGGCAGCTCGCCGCTCTCGCGCACCCGCGGCCCGCCGCACCCTGAACTGCGACCCCAGGAGAACTCATGAGCAGCTACTACACCCCAGCGGGCGGCCTCCCCGCCCAGACTCAGCTCCTCACCGACCGCGCCATCGTCACGACGGCCTACACCGTCATCCCGAAGGGTGTGCTGCGCGACATCGTGACGAGCGCGCTGCCGGGGTGGACGAAGACGCGATCCTGGATTCTCGCCCGCCCCATCGCAGGCTTCTCGACGACCTTCGCGCAACTCATCGTGGAGGTGCAGCCGGGCGGCGGCGCCGCGAAGCCCGAGCCCGAGGCCGGCGTCGAGGGAGTGATCTTCCTCACCGCCGGGCGGATGACGCTCACCCTCGAGGGCGAGACCCACCGGCTCGACCCCGGGGGCTACGCATACCTCGCGGCGGGGGCGAACTGGTCGCTCGCCAACGAGGGCGCCGAGTCCGCGAGTTTTCACTGGATTCGCAAGGCGTATGAGCCACTTGAGGGTCACACGGCCAGCTCGTTCGTCGCGCGCGACCAGGATGTGGTTCCACGCGAGATGCCGGGCACCGACGGCGCGTGGGCCACATCACGGTTCGTCGATCCCGACGATCTCGCGCACGACATGCACGTGAACATCGTCACGTTCCAGCCGGGCGGCGCCATCCCCTTCGCCGAGACTCACGTCATGGAGCACGGGCTCTTCGTGCTGGAGGGCAAGGCGGTCTACCGGCTGAACGACGACTGGGTGGAGGTTGAGGCCGGGGACTTCATGTGGCTGCGGGCGTTCTGTCCGCAGGCCTGTTATGCGGGTGGCCCCGGCCCGTTTCGCTACCTGCTGTACAAGGACGTCAACCGTCAGATCCGGCTGTGTTGAGTCGAGATGTGCTGAGTCGAGCTGCGCCCCACGCGGCTTTCGACCTCGTCATCCGTGCGCGGCGGGTGCTGACACCCGAGGGAATCGTCGCGGCCGAGGTCGGCGTGCGCGACGGTGTCATCGCCGCCGTCGCCCAGTTGCCCGGCGGCGGCGCAGGTAGCGGGCTGGCCGGAGCCGCCTCTGTGCAGCTCGCCGACGACGAGACGCTCATCCCCGGTCTCGTCGACACCCATGTGCACGTCAACGAACCCGGGCGCACCGAGTGGGAGGGCTTCGCCTCCGCCACGAGGGCCGCCGCCGCGGGCGGAGTGACCACCATCATCGACATGCCGCTCAACAGCATTCCGCCCACAACATCCGTCGGCGCACTTGCTCTCAAGCGCGCGGCCGCTGCCGGCCAGTGCTTCGTCGACGTGGGGTTCTGGGGCGGGGTTGTTCCCGGCAATATCCGAGAGCTCGCGCCGCTGCACCGCGCGGGCGTGTTCGGCTTCAAGTGCTTTCTGCTGGACTCCGGCGTCGACGAGTTCGCGCCGGTCACGGCCGACGAGATGGAAGAGGCCATGCGCGTGATCGCCTCCCTCGACTCGGTGCTGCTCGTGCACGCGGAGGATGCCCACGTCATCGACGGCGCCCGCACCGGAGGCGGGCGGGACTATGCGAACTTCCTCGCCTCGCGGCCGCGGGAGGCCGAGGACACAGCCATCGCCGAGGTGATCGAACGTTCGCGCCGCACGGGAGCCCGCGCGCACATTCTGCACCTCAGCTCCGCTGACTCTCTTCCGCAGCTGGCGGAGGCCAAAGCGCAAGGCGTGCGTCTGACCGTCGAAACCTGTCCCCACTACCTCACGCTCTGCGCCGAAGACATCCCTGACGGAGCGACCGCGTTCAAGTGCTGCCCTCCCATTCGCGAGGCGGCCAACCGTGACGCCCTCTGGCAGGGACTCACGCACGGCATCATCGATTTCATCGTCTCCGACCACTCGCCCAGCACGGCCGAACGCAAGTTCGCCGGAGGCGGCGACTTCGGCCTGGCGTGGGGCGGCATCGCCTCCCTCCAGCTCGGGCTCTCGCTCGTCTGGACGGAGGCCGCCCGGCGCGGCATCCCGCTCACCCGCGTGATCGACTGGATGGCGGCTGGTCCCGCGCGTCACGCCGGGCTCGAGGCCAAGGGCCAGATCGCGGTTGGGTTCGCCGCCGATCTCGCGGTGTTCGCCGCCGACGAGACCTTCGTGGTGGATGCGAAGGCGCTGAAACACAAGAATCCCATCACCCCATACGACGGCCGGAACCTGCGGGGAGTGGTGCGCCGCACCTACCTCGCGGGGGTGCCGATCGCCGAGCTGTCGAGTGCGGGTGAGCCGCCGCGCGGACGACTGCTCCGCCGCGGCATCCGCTCGCCTCATGCTTGACGCCGACGGCATTGTGACCCATCGTGAGTACAACGCGACCTCGGACCTGCGATACGAGAGGGCTGAACCGACAATGCTGCTCACGGAGTTCAATGAGGCCAGCCGCCCGAGTGCTGTCGCGGTGCTTCGTCCGTGTGTGGATGTCCGACGGTGGTGTGAGCAGATCGCCGATGCTCGCCCGTTCGCCTCGAAGGATGCCCTGATGGGGGCCGCCCGCCGCGCGGCATCCCCGTTCACGAACGAGGAGGTCGAGGAGGCCCTCGCCCAGCACCCCAAGATCGGGGAGCACGCGAGCGGCGACGGCCGCGAGGCAGCGATGTCACGCTCGGAGCAGGCGGGAGTCGACGCCTCCGACGCAGCGGTCATGGCGGCGCTCGCAGCCGGAAACCTCGCCTACGAGCGCAAATTCGGAAGGGTCTTCCTGATCTGTGCCGCGGGGCGCTCCGCGGCCGAAATTCTCGCGGTGCTCCGCCAGCGACTCGGTAACGATGCGTCGGAAGAGGACCGGATCGTCGCCGAGCAGCTACGGGAGATCGCCCTGCTGCGACTGGATGGAGCGGTGGCCGCATGAGCGTGTCGCAGATCACCACCCACGTGCTGGACACCACTCGGGGGCGTCCGGCATCCGGTGTCGCCGTGCAGCTCCTCGGTTTTGTCGATGGACACATCGATGAACACGTCGACGGCTTGTGGCGGCAGATCGCCGCCGGCGTCACCGATGCCGATGGCCGGGTCACCGACCTCGGGCCGGACTCCGTTGCGGCGGGCCGCTATCGCCTGCGTTTCGACACCGGGGCCTATTTTGCCGCACTCGGCACAGACACCTTCTTTCCCGAGGTCGTCCTGACGTTCACCGTCGCGGAAGGGGACGAGCATTGCCACGTGCCTCTCCTTCTCGCGCCCTTCGCATACTCGAGTTACAGGGGGAGCTGACCATGAACCGTGACAACATCGTGCTGGGAGTGAACCAGTACGGCAAGGCCGAGGTGCGCGTCGTCAAGGTCACTCGGGACACCGAGCGGCATGAGATCGAAGACCTCAACGTGAGCTCGCACTTGCGCGGCGATTTCGTGGCGGCTCACCTGCGCGGCGACAACGCCCACGTCGTCGCCACCGACACACAGAAGAACACGGTCTACGCGTTCGCCCGCGAGGGCATCGGCTCACCGGAGGCCTTCCTGCTGCGCCTCGGGCGCCACTTCACAGACAGCTTCTCCTGGGTCTCCGGCGGGCGCTGGGAGGCGGAGAGCTACGCGTGGGAACGCATCCAGGCGCATGGCGAGCCGCACGATCACTCCTTCGTGCGCACGGGCCGGGAGATCCGTACCGCCGTCGTCGTCATTGACGGCGAGCAGACCACCGTGCTGGCCGGATTCAAGGACCTCACCGTGCTGAAAACGACGCAGTCGGGATTCGAGGGGTTTCCCCGGGACGAATACACAACGCTGAAAGAGACGGCCGATCGCATCCTCGCCACCCAGGTCGCGACCCGGTGGCGGTATGACGATCACGACATCGACTTCAATGCCGTCTACGCGAGCGTGCGGGCGCACCTGCTCGAGGCGTTCACCGAGAACTACTCGACGGCCTTGCAGCAGACCATGTTCGACATGGGTGCGCGGGTGCTCGAGGTACACCCCGAAATCGCGGAGATCCGCTTCTCCATGCCCAACAAGCACCACTTCGTGGTGGATCTTGCGCCATTCGGACTGGACAATCCGAACGAGGTCTTCTTCGCGGCCGACCGCCCATACGGACTGATTGAGGCCGCGGTCACACGCGAGGGGGCATCCGACCCGGGCAACGCCTGGGACGGCATCGCCGGATTCTGTTAGCGGCAGCTGGTCGGACATTGCGGTGCACGAAGTCAGGCGCGTGCCCCACCCGTGCGGGCGCGACACCGGACTAACCTCGACAGGGTGATGAATTCGTCTGATCCAGCAACCCGTTCCGGTGTCCCGCTCTGGTTGCGCGCGGTGATCCCCGTCGTGCTGATTCTGATCTGGTTCGCGTTGTTCGGAGCCGGTGGCGCCTCCTTCGGGCAGATCAGCGCGGTGTCGAAGAACGAGTTGGTGCAGCAGCTCCCGGCCAGCGCCGACGCCACCCAGGTGCAGGCGCTGCAGAGCGAGTTCCGCGGAACAGAGACGATTCCGGCGGTGATCGTCTTTCAGCGCGACGACGGGCTCAGCACTGCCGATCTGGCGGCGATCGACGCCGAGATCGCTCGCATCACGGAGCTCCCCGGAGTCGTGAGCGACGGGGTCTCACCGGCCATCGTCTCGGACGACGGCCAGGCGGTCGAAGTGATCGCGGCACTCGACACCGGCGTGAAACCGGCGACGACAGTTGACGCGATGCGCACCTCGCTCGCCGACAACGCGATCGACGGCGTGAACGTGTACGTGACCGGGCCGGCCGGGTTGACCGCCGACCTGACCGGGGCCTTCGCCGGCATCGACGGCATCCTGCTGATCACCGCGCTGATCGCCGTGTTCGTCATTCTGATCATCGTCTACCGGTCGCCGCTGCTGCCGTTGATCGTTCTCGGCACGAGCATGGCGGCGCTCTGCGCGGCGGTGCTCGTGGTGGTGGCGCTCGCCCGGGCCGAGCTGCTGGTGCTGACCGGTCAGACCCAAGGCATTCTGTTCATTCTGGTGATCGGTGCGGCAACCGACTACTCGCTGCTCTATGTGTCGAGATTCCGGGAAGCCCTGCGCGACAACGCACACAAATGGGAAGCGACCTGGGTGGCGCTCCGCGGCGCGGTCGAGCCCATTCTCGCCTCGGGCGGCACGGTCATCGTCGCGCTGCTCTGCCTGCTTTTGAGCGACCTCAACTCGAACAAATCGCTCGGCCCCGTTGCGGCCATCGGCATCGCGTTCGCGGTGTTGGCGGCCCTGACCCTGCTTCCCGCTCTGCTGCTCTGGGCCGGACGAACCGCGTTCTGGCCGGTGCGTCCGAAACTCGGCAGCCCGCATCCGGCCGTCTCCGGGCCGGACGCGACAGGGGTCTGGCCCCGCGTCGCGCGTCTGATCGACAAGCGGGCCCGCTTGGTGTGGATCTCCTGCACGGTTCTGTTGGCGATCGCCTGCCTAGGCGTGTTCCAGCTCCGGGCCGACGGGGTCCCGCAGAGCGCGTTCGTCTTGGGACAGTCTGAGGCGCGCGACGGGCAAGCGGTTCTCGGCGAACACTTTCCGGGAGGCTCGGGGGAGCCGGCCATCATCATCGCTCCGGAGGAATCGTTGCGGGACGTCGCGGATGTCGTGCTGGGCACAGCGGGTGTCGCCTCCCTGTCGGTGATCTCCGCCGATTCAGTGTCGGGAACGCTGCCGGTGACGCCCGACGGGGTGCAGGCGTTCGGCCCGCCCGGCACACCCCCCGGCGCACCGACGGTGATCGACGGCCGGGCAATGCTGCAGGCAACGCTGGAGGATGCGGGCGACTCGCCGGCCGCCGAACAGACGGTGCGCTCGATGCGCGCGGCGCTGACGGATGCCGACAGCAGTGTGCTGGTCGGTGGAACGACGGCAATTGCGATCGACACCAACGACACGGCGATTCACGACCGCGATCTGATCATCCCGATCATCCTCGGCGTGATCCTGCTCATCCTGATGCTGTTGCTGCGCTCGATTCTGGCGCCGATCCTGCTGATCGGCACCGTTGTTCTGTCGTTCGGAGCGGCGTTGGGCGTCGCGGCCTGGGTGTTCGACGGGCTGTTCCAATTTCCGGGTGCCGACCCGTCGGTGCCGATGTTCGGCTTCGTCTTCTTGGTGGCGCTGGGCATCGACTACAACATCTTCTTGATGACCCGGGTGCGGGAGGAATCGATCGTTCACGGCACCCGGTCGGGAATTCTGCGCGGCCTTGTCGCGACCGGCGGTGTGATCACCTCGGCCGGAATCGTGCTGGCCGCCACCTTTGCCGCATTGGGGGTGCTGCCGATCCTGTTCCTCGCGCAGATCGCCTTCATCGTGGCGTTCGGCGTGCTGCTCGACACCTTCGTGGTGAGGTCGCTGTTGGTACCGGCGTTGACGTACGACATCGGCCCGAAAATCTGGTGGCCCTCGAAGCTCGCGCGGCGGTAGCGCTGCGGAGCGCGATCAGTGCAGGGCCCGTCAGTGGTCGTCGGTCCCGTTGTCGAGCTGGGAGAGCCGCGACTCCTCGAGGTCGAGCATGTGCGCGGCGTGCTCGGTGATCCGTGAACTATACGTACCCGTCGAGCGGGCGTCGAGCAATGCGGCACGTTCGGCCCGCAGCACTTTCAGCCGCAGTGCCCGCCGCTGCTCGTGGGGGCCGACGCTGTCTGTTGCGGCAAGTTCGGTCACGGCTTCGCTGGCGAGCCGGCTGTCTTGTCGCACCAACTCAATGACCGCTGGATCGAACCGTTCGCCGTTGTCCTGGCGCAGATCGGGGCTGTCCAGCGTCGACGCTCCCAGTTCACCGATCTCGCTGAGGAGACCGGCCAGCTCGACCCGGTCGGCGTCGACGCTGGTGCCCACGATGCCCAGCCGCCGGATCAGCAGCGGCAGCGTGCTGCCCTGCACGAGTAGGGTGACGACCGCGACGGTGAAGGCGACCAGGATGAGTTGGGGGCGGTACGGGAAGCTCTGCGGGAGCGACTGCGCGGCCGCCAGAGTGACCACTCCACGCATCCCCGACCACGCGAGCACGGCACCACCCTTCCAGCCGAGGCCTTCTGTTCGAAGAAACTCGACGTCGGCCTGTCGGCGGGTCAGGAAACGGCGCAACCTCCGAAGCCCGCGTTTCGACCGTTCGTCGGAGACTTCCCACTGCTCGAGGGTCTGTCTCATGCCTTTCAAGCGTGCTTCGGTGTGCTCGGCTTTGCGTTGATCGCGCCGCAGGAGGGCGATCAGCGGAATGACGAAGAGAATGCGCACGACGATGAGGAGCACCGTGGCAAGGAGCCCGATGAATACCGCATCGTCGACGCCGAGGTCGTCGTCGAGAACTTGTTCGATGAGCGATTTCAGCTCGAGGCCCATCAGCAGAAAGACGCCGTTTTCCAGCACGAATTGCACGGTGCGCCAGTTGATCCGCTCGGTGATGCGGTCTTGGGCGCTGAAGTATTTGGCGCTCCGATGCCCGGTGACGAGACCGGCGACCACCACCGCGAGCACGCCGGAGGCATTGATCGCCTCGGCGGGCGCGTAGGCGAGAAACGGCACCGCGAACGAGATCGTGGTGTTGAGGATCGGGTTGTCGAGTTTCGACCTGAACCAGACCGTCAGATAGCCCACCGCGAGGCCGACGAGGATGGCCGCCGCGACGGCGAACGCGAAGTCGCCGACGACCTGCCAGAGAGACACCGCCCCGGCAGTTGCGGCCACGGCCGAGCGCAGCAACACCAGTGCCGACGCATCATTGACGAGTCCCTCGCCTTCGAGCACCGTGACGAGGCGTGGCGGGAGGCCGAGACGCTTGCCGATGGATGTCGCGGCGACGGCATCCGTCGGACTGATGACCGCGCCGAGTGCGATCGCGGCGGGCAGGCTGAGCTCGGGGAACAACCACCAGAACAGCAGGCCGGACAACACCGCCGAGACGATGACGAGCAGCACCGACAGGCCGGTGATCGCCTTGAGATTGCGGCGGAAGTCGACCAGGGGAACCGTGACCGCCGCAGAGTAGAGGATGGGCGGCAGCACGAGGGTGAGAATCAGCTCGGGCGGAAAGTCGACGGGCGGCAGCCCGGGAAGAAAGCTGCAGACGATCCCGACGACGACAAGAATGAGTGGGGCTGCGACCCCGAGCTTGCGAGCGAACGTCGACACCAGCACGATGACGACCAGGCTGAGCAGGCCAAGGAGAGCATAAGACACGGCTCAACTCTAGAGGCCGGGGGAGGCGAGCCGACATGTGCGACTCAGGTTCAGAGATTGGCTCGCGAGATCTCGAGATGCGGCCTCCTGCGTCGGCAGCTCCTCGATCAACGCACAGAGGCCCGGTCGAAATCGACCGGGCCTCTGTGCGTGCTGCGCGACTAGAGAGTCAGCGCGCTCCTGATCAGTTCCGACTGCTCAGCGGCGTGACGCTTGGCTGAACCGGCGGCCGGCGATGCAGAGGGCGCCCGCGAGAACAGGCGAACCGCGCGCGGGCCCAGCTTGTTCGTCTCGAGGTAGAAGAACGGCCAGGCACCCTGGTTCTCCGGTTCATCCTGCACCCAGGCGAGCTCGGCGTTGGGGTACTGTTCGGCAACGGCCTTCAGCTCGACCGCGGGAAGCGGGTAGAACTGCTCCATACGCACAAGTGCGATCTCGGGGTTGGGGTTCTTCTCCAACTCGTTGAGCAGGTCGTAGTAGAGCTTGCCGGCCATGAACAGAACCCGCTTGACCGCGCTCTTGTCGGTGATGCGCGCATCATCGATGACCGGTTCGAATTTGCCACTGGTGAACGCCGGGATGTCGCTCGTTGCGCCGCGGAGGCGCAACATCGCCTTCGGGGTGAAGACGACCAACGGGCGGCGGGGACGCATGTACGCCTGACGACGCAGCAGGTGGAAGTACGACGCCGGAGTCGACGGACGAGCAACAGTCATGTTGTTCTCGGCGCAGAGCTGCAGGAATCGTTCGATGCGAGCCGACGAATGGTCGGGGCCCTGGCCTTCGTAGCCGTGCGGCAACAGCAGCACGACGCTCGAGCGCTGACCCCACTTCTGCTCGGCCGAGGAGATGAACTCGTCGATGATGGTCTGCGCACCGTTGGCGAAGTCGCCGAACTGGGCTTCCCAGAGCACGAGGGCGTCGGCGCGTTCGACCGAGTAGCCGTACTCGAAGCCCATGGCGGCGTACTCGCTGAGCAGCGAGTCGTAGATCCAGAACCGTGCCTGGTTGTCGGAGAGATTGGCCAGCGGCAGCCATTCCTGGCCGTTGACCCGGTCGTGCAGCACGGCGTGACGCTGCACGAACGTGCCGCGGCGGGCATCCTGGCCGGCGAAACGCACCGGGGTGCCTTCGACGAGCAGGGAGCCGAGAGCGAGAAGCTCGCCGAACGCCCAGTCGATCTTGCCGTTGCGGCTCATTTCGAGACGCTTGGCAAGCAGCTGCTGCAGCTTGTTGTGCACGGTGAAACCGGCCGGCTTGTTGTTGAACGCATCGCCGATCAGGGCGACGACGTTCTCGGGAACGCCGGTGGTCTCCGGCTCGCCCGCAGCGTCGTCCTGGTCCTGGCTGACCGGGAGGCCGAGGCTGTTGGCCGACGAACCGGTGATCACCGGGATCGACTCAGACTGTGCGGCGTGGGTCTCCATGAAGGCCCGCTCGAGGCGGTCCTGGAAGTCCCGGTGCGCGGCTTCGTATTCTTCGACGGTGATATCGCCACGACCGACGAGAGCCTCGGTGTAGAGCTTGCGCACCGACCGCTTGGCCTCGATCAGGTTGTACATCAGCGGCTGCGTCATCGAGGGGTCGTCGCCCTCGTTGTGACCGCGGCGGCGGTAGCAGACGAGGTCGATCACGACGTCGCGCTTGAACTCCTGGCGGTAGGCGAATGCCAACTCGGCAACGCGCACCACAGCTTCAGGGTCATCCCCGTTGACGTGGAAGATCGGCGCCTGGATGGTCTTGGCGACGTCCGTGGCGTAGATCGAGCTGCGGCCTTCGCCGGGAGGGGTGGTGAACCCGACCTGGTTGTTGACCACGATGTGCACGGTGCCACCCGTGCGGTAGCCGCGGAGCTGCGACATCTGCAAGGTCTCGACGACGATGCCCTGGCCGGCCATTGCCGCGTCGCCGTGGATGAGGATGGGCAACGTCGAGAAGGTGCCGATCGGCTTGCGGTCTTGCTTGGCCCGCACGATGCCTTCGAGCACGCCGTCGGCGGCTTCGAGGTGCGAGGGGTTGGCGGCGAGGTAGACCGGGATCTCTTCGCCGTTGGCGCCGCGGAAGGTTCCTTCGGTGCCGAGGTGGTACTTGACGTCACCGGAACCCTGAACCGTGCGCGGGTCTTGTGTGCCTTCGAACTCACGGAAGATGTGACCGTAGGTCTTGCCGGCGATGTTCGTCAGCACGTTGAGACGGCCGCGGTGCGCCATGCCGATGGCAACCTCGTCGAGGCGCTGCTCTGCGGCGCCCTGCAGGATCGCGTCGAGCAGTGCGATGGTCGATTCGCCGCCTTCGAGGCTGAACCGCTTCTGCCCGACGTACTTGGTCTGCAAGAACGTCTCGAATGCCTCAGCCTCGTTGAGCTTGCCGAGAATGCGCATCTGCTCGTCGTGCGTGGGCTTCTCGTAGGCCTTCTCGACCTTTTCCTGCACCCACTTGCGCTGGATCGGGTCTTGGATGTGCATGTACTCGATGCCCGTCGTGCGGCAGTACGAGTCGCGCAGCACGCCGAGGATCTCGCGCAGCGGCATCCGTCGACGGTCACCGAAGTTGCCGGTGACGAACTCGCGGTCGAGATCCCAAAAGGTGAGACCGTGGCTCGCGATGTCGAGGTCGGGGTGTGAGCGCTGAACGTATTCGAGCGGGTCGATGTCGGCCATCAGGTGACCGCGCACGCGGTAGGCGTTGATGAGTTCCTGCACGCGAGCGGTTTTGTCGACCGCGCTGGCGAGGTCGACGCTGATGTCGGGCGCCCAGTGGATCGGGTCATACGGGATGCGCATGGCCGCGAAGATGTCTTCGTAGAAGTTGTGCTGACCGATCAGAAGTTCGTGAACGATCTTCAAGAACTCGCCGGACCCTGCACCCTGGATGACACGGTGGTCGTAGGTGCTTGTGAGCGTGATGGTCTTCGAGATGGCCAGGCTGGTCAGCGTCTTGAGGCTGGCCCCCTGGAACTCGGCCGGGTAATCGAGGGCGCCGGCGCCGATGATGCAGCCCTGGCCCTTCATCAAACGCGGGACCGAGTGAACGGTACCGATGCCGCCGGGGTTGGTCAGCGACATGGTGGCGCCGGAGAAGTCTTCGGCGGTCAGCTTGTTCTTGCGGGCGCGGGCGACGAGGTCTTCGTAGGCGGTGAGGTACTCGCCGAAGGTCATCGTGTCGGCGCGCTTGATCGCCGGCACCATCAGGGCGCGGCTGCCGTCAGGCTTCGGGATGTCAATGGCGAGACCCATGCCGACGTGAGCCGGGGCGATCACTGAGGGCTTTCCGTCGACTTCGTCGTAGTAGACGTTCTGGCTCGGGAACATCTTGAGGGCGCGGATCAATGCCCAGCCGATGAGGTGAGTGAACGACACCTTGCCACCACGGGCACGCTTCATGTGGTTGTTGATGACAATGCGATTGTCGATCAGAAGCTTCGCGGGGATGGTGCGCACGCTCGTCGCGGTCGGCACGGTGAGGCTGACAGCCATGTTCGTGGCGAGAGACTTCGACGCACCGCGGAGCGGTGTGACGACGTCTTTGAGCTCGGGGGCGTCGGTCGCGGCCGGCACAATCTTCTGCGGGCTCGTGATCGGAGCGTCGGCCGGAACCGGCTCCGGCTTCGGTGCGACAGACGTGGTGCGCGCGGCAGGCTGGCTGCCGATCACCGAGATCGGTGCAGTGACGGGCGCTGCAGTCGGTGCGGAAGCAGGAGCTGCCGCACTGGGCGCTGCGACGGCAGACGCTGCGTGTGCACCATCCGGTGCGCCGGCAACCTTGTTTTTCGCGGTCTGGTGGTAGCTCTCGAGCACCGGCCACCAGGATTGGTCTACCGAGTTCTTGTCAACGAGATACCTCTCGTATAGCTCGTCAACGAGCCACTCATTCGCTCCGAATTCGCCCGACGTAGTTTCGTCGGATCCTCCACCGGTCAACTGGCTTGGCACAGCCCGATCGCCCACTCTCTCCGTTGATTCTGGATGCCCCAGGCGACAGAAAATCGCCGGTTCAGTATGCCAGTCAAGCCTAATCCAATCCCAAGCTGCTGCGGTCACCGACGCGGAGGGCTAGCCTCAATTGCATGAGGTTCTACGAAGCAGCACCGAGTCATGATCTGACCTATTCAGACGTGTTTCTTGTGCCGAGCCAGTCGGCCGTGACCAGCCGCCTTGACGTCTCTCTCGCTCCGGGGGACGGCACCGGCACCACGCTTCCGATCGTGTCGGCGAACATGAACTCGGTCACCGGGCCGCGTCTTGCTGCGGCTTTGGCCCGTCGCGGGGGCCTCGGCGTGTTGCCGCAGGATATGCACCTGCAGGATTTGGATTCGGCGATCCGCTGGGTCAAGGACCAGTCGCCGCAGTTCGACACCCCGTTTCATTTCGGGCCGGACGACACTGTCGAGGCGGCGCTGCGCCAGGTTCCGCCCGTTGACGGCCAGGGCCTGGTCATCCGGGACGCGGCCGGCGAGTATCTCGGCTGCATCGTCGCGTCGCGTTTGGCGACCGCGCTGCCCGACGCGAGACTGGGCGACTTGCTGCACGGCACCCTGGCTTCCATCGACGCCGACGATGTCGACGGACCCCGCCGCGCGTTCGACCTGATGACCGAGGCCGACCTGGACTTCATGCCGGTGATGCATCACGGAGCGGTGATCGGAACCCTGAGCCGGAAGAGCGCCCTGCGGGCGACGCTGTACGAAAGCGCCGTCGACTCCGCGGGCCGGCTCAAGGTGGCGGCGGCCGTCGGGATCAACGGAGATGTGGCGTCGAAGGCGAAGGCGTTGGCCGCTGCCGGAGTCGACGTGCTCGTGCTGGACACCGCCCACGGGCATCAGCAAGGGATGCTCAGGGCACTCAGCATTGTCGCCGACCTCGATCTCGGCCTGCCAATTGTGGCCGGAAACGTGGTGACCGCCGACGCGGTGGCGGATTTGGTCAACGCAGGTGCGAACATCCTGAAAGTGGGTGTCGGCCCCGGTGCCATGTGCACGACACGCATGATGACGGCCGTTGGACGCCCACAGTTTTCGGCGGTTCTGGAGACGGCGGCGGCGGCGCGCGACGCCGGGGCGCATGTCTGGGCCGATGGCGGGGTGCGCTACCCGCGTGATGTTGCCCTCGCCCTGGCGGCCGGGGCATCCTCGGTCATGATCGGCTCATGGTTCGCCGGGACGATCGAGGCTCCCGGCACGCTCAACGCCGATTCCCGCGGCGCCCTCTATAAGGAGAGCTGGGGGATGGCCTCGACGAAGGCGGTGCATGACAGGTTCGAGCGGCTCGACGCCTACGAACTCGCCCGCAAGACGTTGTTCGCGGAGGGGATTTCCAGTTCGAAGATCTACCTCGACCCGCTGCGGCCGTCGGTCGAAGATCTGCTCGACATGATCACCTCGGGGGTGCGCAGCTCCTTCACCTATGCCGGGGCGAGCACGCTCACCGAGTTTCACGAGCGAGCGCTGGTCGGCATCCAATCGGCAGCGGGGTACGAAGAGGGGAAAGCGCTGCCGGTTTCTTGGTAGGGGCCACGGGACACGACCTCCGGTAAGCGTGCAGGTTCTGCGCGGAACCGGTCGATATACTTGCCGAACAATGGATGACCCTCCCTCTGCCAGTTCCCCCAGTCATAGACCTTCGCCCGTGAGCTGCGGCGGTGAGCGCATTGTTTGAGTGGATTCTGCTCGGCATCGGACTCATCCTGACCGTGGGCACGGGCCTTTTTGTCGCCAGCGAGTTCGCGCTGGTCAATCTCGATCGTTCCGATCTCGAGGCACGTCAAGCGCGCGGTGAGAGCCGGCTGTCGATGACCATCGCCGCGCTCAAGATCACCTCGACGCATCTGTCGAGCGCACAGCTCGGCATCACCCTGACGACCCTGCTCGCCGGTTACACGATGGAGCCGGCTCTGAGCTCCCTGCTCACACCGCCGCTGACCGCCGTCGGCCTCCCGGAAGTTGTCATTCCGGTGACCGCGACGGTACTTGCCGTGGTCATCGCGACTCTCGTCTCGATGATCATCGGTGAACTCGTGCCGAAGAACTTCGCCCTGGCTCTGCCGATCCAGACCGCGAAACTTGTGGTGCCGTTTCAGACGGCGTTCACGACGGTGTTCAAACCCGTCGTCTTCGTGCTGAACGGCAGTGCGAACGGCATCCTGCGCTCGATGGGCATCGAACCGAAGGAAGAGCTCTCCGGTGCCCGCACGGCTGAGGAGCTGTCGTCGCTCGTGCGCCGCTCGGCCAGCGCGGGTCTGCTGGAGAAAGACACGGCGACGCTGCTGCACCGCACCCTGCTGTTCTCCGGGCACACGGCATCCGATGTGATGACCCCGCGCCCTCGCGTCGCAAGCATCAATCGCACCGCCTCGGCGCAGGCCGTGATCGACCTGACCCGGCAGACCGGGTACTCCCGCTTTCCGGTCATCGACGAAAGCGTCGACGACGTGGTCGGCATCGTGCACATCAAGCAGGCGGTGGCCGTGCCCCGGCATCGCCGAGCGGATGTCCCGGTGTCCGCCCTGCAGTCTGAGGCGATTCGCGTGCCGGAGACCATGAAACTCGACAGCCTGCTCGGAGAGCTCAAGGGACGCGGCTACCAGATGGCCGTCGTCGTCGACGAGTACGGCGGAACTGCCGGAGTCGCCACCCTCGAAGACCTCGTCGAGGAACTGGTCGGCGAGGTCGCCGACGAACACGACCGCACCCGCGCCGGCGTGGTGCGCTCGCAGGACTCCCTGACGTTCCCCGGCCTGCTCCGCCCCGACGAGGTGCTGGAACGCGCCGGACTCTCGGTTCCCGACGACGGTCCCTATGAGACCGTCGCCGGATTCGTGATGAGTGAGCTCGGCCGGCTTCCGGTCGTGGGCGATGTCGTCACAATCGACGCCGGAACCCTCCGCGTCGAACGCCTCGACGGGCGGCGCATCGACCGACTGCGGTTCACCCCTGCTCCCGAACCGGAACCTGACGAGAACAACGCGATCAAGAACAACGCGATCAAGAACAACGCGACGAAGAACAACGCGACGAAGAACAACGCGACGAAGAACGATACGCAGAAGAAGGAGGGGAACCGATGAACGACTGGGCTGGAATCGCATGGCTGGTCGTGCTGCTTCTCGGCAACGCCTTCTTCGTCGGCGCCGAGTTCGCCGTGATCTCGGCGCGCCGCTCGCAGATCGAACCGATGGCTGAAGCCGGCAAACGGAGCGCGAAGACCGCGCTCTGGGCGATGGAAAACGCCACGTTGATGCTCGCGACAACGCAGCTCGGCATCACCGTCTGCTCGCTCCTCATCCTGAACGTCTCGGAACCGGCGATCCACCACCTGCTGGAGATTCCCCTCGGCCTGACCGGGTTGAGCGAGGAGGCGATCGGGACGATCGGATTCACGATCACTCTGCTGATCGTGACCTACCTGCACGTCGTGTTCGGAGAGATGGTGCCGAAGAACCTGTCGTTCTCGGTGCCCGACCGCGCGGTGCTGTTGCTTGCACCGCCATTGGTGTTCATCGGACGCATCTTCAAGCCGGTGATCATCATGCTGAACGCCAGCGCCAACGCCGTGCTGCGTCTATTCGGTGTGGAACCGAAGGATGAGGCGACGAGCACGTACACGCTCGACGAGGTGGCGACCATCGTCAGCCAGTCGACGCGCGAAGGCGTGCTCAGCGACGGAACCGGCGCATTGAGCGCCGCGTTCGAATTCACCACGCTCAAGGTGAAGGATGTCGCGGTGCGCCTCGACAAGCTGATCAGCTTGCCGGCGGAAGCAACGCCCGCCGACGTCGAGCGCGCAGTGGCCAAGCACGGCTTCTCCCGCTACGTCGTGGTGAACCCCGCCGGGGAACCGACCGGGTATGTGCATTTGAAGGACGTGCTCGACCTCGACTCCGAGACCGACGAAGACGGCGAACCCGGTGGCTATTTCGCGCCGATCCCTGGCAAGCGCATCCGGCAGCTCGTGTCGATCTTCGAGAACACCGATCTCGAAGACGCCCTGGCGACGATGCGGGCATCCGGCGCCCATTTGGCCCGGTCGTTCACGGCCGAGGGGGAGACGACGGGTGTGCTCTTCCTGGAGGACATCATCGAGGAACTCGTCGGTGAGGTTCAGGATGCGACGCGTCGCGACTGAGCGGCGGGTTCACTGAGCATGCCTTGAGGGTCTCGCCCCGACGGGTCTCAGGCGGGCCCCGGGGGCCTCGCCTGCCCGCTGGCCCAGGCGTACGCTGGCCGCGGGGCAAGCAAAAGGAGACACTCATGCTGAATTCATGCGAAGTGATGGCTGTGCTTCCAGCCAAGGATCTGAAGCGCGCGCGGGACTTCTACCGGGACGTTCTCGGGCTGGAACCAACGGAAGAAAATGAGGCGGGACTGACCTATCGCACGGCGCAGGGCAGCGCCTTCTTCCTCTACGAAACCGACAATGCCGGCTCGGCGAAAAACACCTCGATTTCGTGGACCACCGACAATCTCGAGAAGGAAATGGGCGAGCTTCGAGGGCGTGGCGTCGTCTTCGCCGAGTACGATTTTCCGGGCCTGAAGACTGAGAACGGCATTGCCGAGCTGGACGGCGAACGCTCCGCGTGGTTCACCGACAGCGAGGGAAACATTCACGCGCTCGGGGAACACGCGTAATCACCTGATCAGGGCACACCCGTGAGCACGCGGATGCTGCGGCGCTCCCACATCGAGACTGACGTCTTAGTCGAGCGCGCCAGGGGTGTCGCGAGGCCAGCGGCCCAGGCGTACGCTGACCGCGGGGAAAATGGAAGGGCACACTCATGTTGAAGAAAATGAAGGCAATGGCCGTGCTTCCGGCGAAGGATTTGGAACGGGCGCGGGCGTTCTACCGGGACACTCTGGGGATGGAACCCGACGAAGAGGAGAGCGGCGGATTGATCTATCGCACGGGAGGCGACACCGCCTTCCTGCTGTACGAGACCGACAACGCCGGATCGGCGAAGAACACCCAGATGGCGTGGGAAGCCGACGATCTTGACGCAGAAGTCGCTGACTTGAGAGGGCGCGGAGTCGTCTTCGCCGAGTACGATTTTCCGGGTCTGAAGACCGAGAACGGCATTGCGACGACCGACGGGCTCCGCACCGCGTGGTTCCTCGACAGCGAGGGAAACATCCTGGCCGTCACGGAACGCGTCACCTAAGACGGATGCGTGTGGTCACGCCGTCGTGTTGCGACGCCGTGCCCCAGGCCGCTCGTCACGCCACTGGGCACGCAGATACTGCGATGGCCAGTAGCCGAGGCTGACTCCGAGTTCGTGCGCCGCGCGCAGCGGAAAGTGCGGATCTCGGAGCAGCTCCCGGCCGAGGAGAACGGCGTCAGCCTGCCCAGACGCGACGATCGCGTCGGCCTGGGCCGGCGTCGTGATAAGGCCGACGGCGCTCACCGGAAGCTCGGTGCGCGTTTTCACGAACTCGGCCAACGGAACCTGATAGCCGGGCCCCAACGGGATCGTCACCCCGGTCACGTTTCCGCCGGAGGAGATATCGAAGAAATCGGCCCCGCGCTCGGCCGCCCAGCGGACGACCTCGACGGTGTCATGCTCGTTCCAGCCGCCTGGCGCATAGTCGGTCGCCGAGAACCGCACGAAGATCGGCACACGCGCGCCGACGGCATCCCGGATCGCACCGATCACCTCGAGCAGCAGCCGTGCCCGATTCGAGAGTGAACCGCCGTATGCGTCGTCGCGCCGGTTGCTGAGCGGGGAGAGGAACTGGTGTAGCAGGTAGCCGTGGGCGGCATGGATCTCGACGAGGTCGAAGCCGGCGGCAACCGCTCGCACGGCCGCGGCGGCGAAATCGGCGACGACCTTCTCGATGCCGGCGAGGTCGAGTGCGATCGGCGCCTCGTAGCCCGGAAAGGGGATGGCCGAGGCCGACACCGTCGGCCAGCCACCTTCGGCCGCGGGAACAGTGCCGTGCACGTCGTGACCCCAAGCCGGCCAGGTTGAGGCCTTGCGCCCGGCGTGAGCAAGCTGGATGCCGGCGTGCGCGCCCTGAGAATGAATGAACGTCACGATTCGCTGCCAGGCCGCGGCCTGTTCGTCGTTCCAGATGCCGGTGTCGGCGGGGGAGATGCGGCCCTCCGGGCTGATCCCGCTTGCCTCGGCGATGACGAGGCCCGCGCCCCCGGTCGCCAGAGCGCCGAGATGCACGAGGTGCCAATCGCGGGGAACGCCGTCGGACTTCTCGATCGAGTACTGGCACATCGGCGCCACCCAGACCCGGTTGCGGAAGGTGAGCCCGCGCACGGTCAATGGCGTGAAGAGACCGACTGTCGGAGTCATGGGCGACCTTTCGTAGACGAAACAACCTATCGTGAGTGCATGACGAATGCCGGGGACTGGCTGGACTGGAACGCAGAACGTGCGCGTGACTGGATTGCGGTGCCCCAGGCATCCGACGACAAGTACTCGCGGGGTGTTCTCGGGATGCTCACGGGCTCGGCCGAATACCCGGGGGCCGCGGTGCTCGGCGTCGAGGCCGCGGTGCGCACCGGGGTCGGCATGGTGCGCTACCGGGGGCCGGAGCGGGCCGCCCACCTGGTGCTTGCCCGCCGTCCGGAGGTCGTGACCGCTGCCGGCCGAGTGCAGGCCTGGTTGCTGGGCTCTGGAATGGATGCCGGGACCCGGTCCGACGAGACGACGAAGGCAGTTCGCGCGGCGCTCGCCGAGGGGCTGCCCAGTGTGGTCGACGCGGGCTGTCTCGATCTGGTCGAGGGCGGCGGACCGCTTGTCGTCACCCCGCATTTTCGGGAACTCCGGGCGCTGCTGGGCCGGCACGGAGTCGTCGCGACGGTCGAGCAGATTCAGCGGGCACCGGGGGAGTGGGCGATTCGTGCGGCGGCGGCCCTGCAGGTAACGGTGCTCGTGAAAGGGAACGTGACGCACATCGCCTCTCCGGCCGGGCTGAATCTGCGCCTGGCGGGAAGCACGCCGTGGCTGGCGACGGCCGGAACCGGCGACGTGCTCGGCGGCATCCTCGGCGCGCTGCTGGCCACGCACGCCGAGCAGGCGCGTGACGACCCGAATGCACTGGCGAAGTTGGCCGCGACGGCGTCGCTGCTGCATTCACGGGCGGCGATCCGGGCTTCGGCCGGGGGGCCGATCGCCGCGCTGGATGTGGCGGAGGTGCTTCCGGCGACGATCGCTCGGTTGCTGGGGGCTGCGGGCTAGCGGGGGATACGCGCCAGGAATTCGCGGGTGCGTTCCTCCTGCGGGTTCTCGAACACTGCAGTGGGAGCACCGATTTCCAGCACCCGCCCGTGATGCAAGAACGCAACCCGGTCGGCGACATCCCGGGCAAAGCTCATCTCATGGGTGGCCATCACGATGGTCGTACCGGTCTGCTTGAGCTGCCGCACGAGATCGAGTACCTCGCCGACGAGTTCGGGGTCGAGCGCGCTGGTGACCTCGTCGAGAAGCAGGAGTTCCGGATCGGTGGCAATGGCGCGCACGATGGCGGTGCGTTGCTGCTGGCCGCCGGAGAGCCGGTCGGGAAAGTCGCGCGCCTTGTCAGCCAGACCGATCTGGTCGAGCAGCTCCAGGCCACGCTTCTCGGCGACCGCGCGGGACTGCTTGTGCACGGAGCGGCTGGCGAGCGTCACGTTGTCGAGCACCGAGAGGTGGGGGAACAGGTTGTAATGCTGAAAGACCACGCCGATGCGCGCGCGCACCGCATCGGCCGGGGTGCGCGGGTCACTGATGTCCTGCTCGTTCAGCCAGATTTGGCCGTCGTCGACCTGCTCCAGCAGATTGATCACACGCAGCAGCGTCGACTTGCCCGACCCACTCGAGCCGATGAGCGCGAGCACCTCGTGCCGGTGCACGTCGAGCGTGATGCCGTCGAGCACGGTGTTGTCGCCAAACGACTTGCGGATGCCGTCGAGGCGCAACACGGGGATGGTCGAGGCCGGGGATGCCGTGCCGAGCGCGCTCATACGAGGGTTCCGATCTGCTCGCGGCGGCGCATCCGTGCCGTGACCCAGTCGGTCAGTCGGATCATCGGCAGGGCGAGCAGCACGAAGAGCAGCCCGGCGAGCACGTAGGGGGTGAAATTGAAACTGGCCGCGGATTCGATCTGCGCGGCGCGCACCGCATCGACGGCACCGAGCACCGAGATGAGACCGACGTCTTTCTGCATGGCGACGAAGTCGTTCATCAATGCGGGGGTCACCTTGCGGAGGGCCTGCGGCAGCACCACTTTGCGCAGAGCCTGGCCATGGCTGAGGCCGAGCGAGCGCGCGGCGAGCACCTGTGACGGGTGCACCGCCTCGATTCCCGCCCGCCAGACCTCGGCGACGTACGCCGAGTAGGTGAGGATGAGGGCGATCGTTCCCCAGACCGCTGCCGGAAACCGGGGGAAGATGTCGAGTCCCGGCAGTCCGAAGCCGACCAGGTAGAGCACGATGAGCAGCGGCACGCCGCGAAACAGATCGGTGTAACCGGTGGCAAGGGCACGTAGCGGAAAGAAGACGGGGCCGCGCAGCGTGCGCAGGGTAGCGAGGATCAGGCTGAACACCAGCACTCCGAGAGCCGCGAAGATCAACACCTGGATGTTGAGCACGAGGCCCTGGAACACCCGCGGCCAGGCCTTCACCGCGACGGCAGGGTCGAAGAAACTCTGCCGCACGGCGTCCCAGCCCGGGGTGTTGACGACGAACAGCCAGATCAGCGCCGCGAACACGAGAGTGCTCACAACGCTGATCAGAACTGAGCGCCCGGTTTGACGCTGGCGGTAGGCGCGTCGGCCCAGCTCAACGGCGCTGGGAAGCGGCGCGGTGGGCAGCGGTTCGTTGGTACGGCTGCGGCCGAGTGTGGTGGTCACGCCGTCAAACTACTTGAGCACGGGAGCGTTGGCGTTGCCCGCCAACCACTTCGCGGCGAGTGCGTCGAGCGTGCCGTCGGCGCGCAATTCGTCGATGGCAGTGGTCACCGCGGGGGTGAGCGAGCTGCCCTTGGCCAGGACGAGGCCGTACTGGTCGCCCTTCTCGCTGCTGCTCGGCAGCTGGCCGACGATGTGGCCGCCGTCGAGTTCGACGCCGGTGAGGTAGAAGGCGGTCGGAAGGTCGACGACGAGCGCGTCGATGCTGCCGTTCTGCAGCGCCAGTTTGGCGTCATCGTTCGTGTTGAACACCTGCACGCCGGCGGTGGGGGCAATGAATTCCTCGGCTTCGACGAAGCTCGTCGTTCCGGCCTGGGCGCCGATCAGCAGGCCCTTCAGATCGGCGAGCGACCCGGCTTTGGCCGCGGCGGAGGAGTCGACCGTGATGACGGCCTGGGTGGTCTCGTAGTAGGCGGGGGAGAAGTCGACTGCTTTGGCGCGCTCCGGGGTGATCGAGAACTGCTGCAGATTGAAGTCGAAGTCCTTCGGACCCGGTGCGATGGCCTGGTCGAAGGTGCTGCGCACCCAGACGACATCGGCGGCGTCGAAGCCGAGCTTGTCGGCGACCGCGTAGGCGACCGCGGACTCAAAGCCGTCACCGCTCTCGGGGGCGTCGTCGATGACCCAGGGGAAGTAGGCCGGTTCGCCGGTGGCGATGGTCAGCTTGCCCTCGGTGATGTACCCCTGCCCGGCGCCGCTGCCGGTCGTCGAACCGGCGCCGGCGTCAGCACCGCAGGCGCTGAGCGCAAACACGGCAGCAGTGGCTGCAACGACGGCGAGGCCGCGGGTGAAGGTGCGACGACGGGGCATGGGGTTCTCCTCGGGAAGATGGTGTTTCATTCAGCATGGCAAAGCCGCGGTTTCGTCGCTCGTAGGCGACGAATTATGACGAAAGGGGAGCGAGAGCTCCGGTTGACCGGCCCGCACCGGATGCGGCTTCGGCGTCGGCAACGCACTCCGGGCCTCACGATGTGGGAAAGTGAAACGTGCAGCAACTCGAGTCCTCGCCCGTCGCGGCATCCGTGGCGTGGCCAATGCGCCGGTCGCTGCTCTGGACGGGTTTTGTACTCGTGCACGGCTGGCTGATCTGGCTGTGCGTGAACGCGGTGGGCTGGCCGCTCGGAGACATCGAGGGCGTCTACCGGCCCTGGGCCGAACTCAGCGTGTCGGGAACCGCGATCGTCGGGATCGACACCCCATTCGTCTATCCGATCGTCGCCCTGGTGCCGATGCTGCTCGCGCTGGCGTTCGGCCCGGCCTCCTATGCGTTGGTCTGGCTTGGCCTGGTCACGGTGCTCGACGCCGTGGCGTTCGCCGTTCTGGTCGGGATTCGCCAGGCGCCGAGTCGTCGAATCGCCGGGGTTGCCTGGTGGTGGCTCGCCTTTCTGCTGCTGCTCGGGCCGATTGCTCTGGCCCGGATCGACTCCGTCACGGTTCCACTCGTTATCATCGCCCTGCTCTGGTTGCGCACCCGGCCGTTCTGGGGTGTCGTGTTGCTCACGATCGCCACCTGGGTGAAGGTCTGGCCGGCTGCGGCGCTCGCCGCGCTGGTCGTGGTGTCTCCCCGGCGCTGGCGCATCACGCTCATCGCCGTGGTGACGAGCGCGGTGATCGTCGTGATCGCGCTCATCCTCGGCAGCGGTCTCAATGTCTTCAGCTTCGTCAGCCAGCAGACGGGGCGTGGCATTCAGATCGAGTCGCCGGTCGGCACCATCTGGATGTGGCTGGCCGCGCTCGGGGTGCCGGGCTCCACCGTTTACTACGACTTCGACATTCTCACCTTCCAGGTGGTCGGCCCGGGCACCGAGATCGCCTCCCAGCTGATGACCCCGTTGCTGGTGCTCGGCACTGCAGTAGTGCTCGTTCTCGGTGTGCGCGCCCAGCGGCGTGGGGCGCCGATCGACACGCTTCTGCCGCCGTTGGTGCTGGCCCTCGTGTTGGCGATGATCACGATCAACAAGGTCGGCTCGCCGCAGTTCATCAGCTGGGTTGCCGCACCGATCATTCTCGGGCTCGTGGTGAATGGTGCGCGCTGGTCGACCCCCGCGGTTCTGGGCTTGGTACTGGCCGCGCTCACTCAGCTCATCTACCCCTATTTCTACGACGGGCTGCTGGTGCCGACGGTGCCCATGGTGCTGGTGTTGACACTGCGCAACGTGCTCGAGTTCGTTCTGTTCGGTTGGGCGCTCTGGGCGCTCGCGACCGCGCACGTCCGGCGTGATAGCTCGGGTGACACCCAGCTGCCGGGCGCAGACTTTTTTCCAGAACTCGTGAAGGAGTAAACAATGCTTGTCGCTTTTTCGGTCGCCCCCTCCGGTGCCGGCAACGAGAATGCCTCGGTGCACGACGCTGTTGCCGCCGCAGTGAAGATTGTGCGGGAGTCGGGTCTTCCGAACCACACTGATTCGATGTTCACGACGCTGGAAGGCGAGTGGGACGAAGTGTTCGCGGTGATCAAGGCTGCGACGGAAGCCGTCGGCGCGTTCGGGCCGCGGGTGTCCCTGGTGCTGAAGGCCGACATCCGTCCCGGTCACACCGGGGAGCTCACCGGCAAGGTCGAGCGTCTCGAGAAGGCGATCGACGCGGCCGAGTGACCTGCCCGTCGCGCTAGTCGCGCTGCGCGAGATCCTCGAATCGCGCAAGCGTGACCACGCCGGCCACCGCGCGGGCGAGGTCGGCGTCTTCGGTGATGAAGGCATCCGCCTGGAGCTGGGCGATAGCAACGTATTCGGCGGGCGCCGTGTCGTCCCCGTCGAGCTCGGTGGCGAGCCGCCAGGCGACGGCGCGAGAGACGCGGTCACCGAGCAGGCGGATGCGGAGCGTCGTAACGCCGTCGAGAATGATCTGAGCGTCATGGTGGCTGAGCTCGCCCCGGCGAACGGCCCGGTAGAGGATCGAGAGCGCGTCGGAACGCAGCCGACTCGGCGCAACGAGCTGGTGCTCGCCGGACACCGTGATGCCTTCGCGCACCAGACGGATGGCGGTGGGGGCGTCAATCGCATATCGCGTCATGAGCACAGTATGCGCTGAACGCCGCGCATCTGCCCCGACCTTCAGCGAGGGAGTGTCGGACCAGGCCGTAGGGTGGAACGATGCACCCCTCTTCTGACGGGCCGACGTTGTTGTCGCCGGCCCGTATTCGTCTTGCCCTCGTGGCGCTCGCCCTCGGTGGCTTCGGAATCGGCGCGACCGAGTTCGTGGCCATGGGACTGCTGCCGAACCTCGCAGCCGACCTTCTGCCCGGGCTGGCCGCAACCTCGCCGGACGAGGCGAACGCTCAGGCCGGTTGGTTGATCAGCGCGTATGCGCTCGGCGTCGTCGTCGGTGCGCCGACGATCGCTGCTTCGGCGGCACGATGGCCACGCAAGCAGTTGCTGCTCGTGCTCCTGACCGCATTCACGCTCGGAACTATCGCGTCGGCATTGCTGCCGACCTTCGGCCTGGTTCTGATCGCCCGTTTCGTCGCGGCGCTGCCGCATGGCGCCTACTTCGGGATCGCGTCGCTCGTGGCCGCCGACCTCATGGGTCCGGGTAAACGCGCCCGCGGTGTGGCATTCGTGCTGGGTGGTTTGACCATCGCCAACGTGATCGGTGTGCCGCTGATCACCTGGCTCGGCCAGCAGTCGGGCTGGCGCATCGCGTATTTGGCGGTCGCCGTGATCTTCGCACTCACCTTCCTCGCCGTCGCGCTCTTCGTTCCGCTGCAGCCCGGCAACCCGGAGGCCACGATGCGCAGCGAATTGCGTGCATTCGGTCGGCTGCAGGTCTGGTTCGCGCTCGGCATCGGCGCGATCGGTTTCGGCGGGCTGTTCGCGGTGTACACCTATGTGGCCCCGTTGGTCACCGAGATCACCGGGATGCCGGCCAGCACGGTTCCGCTCGTGCTGATGGTCGTCGGGCTCGGCATGGTCGCCGGCAACTTTGTCGGCGGAGTGCTTGCCGACAAGAGCGTGCGGCGCACGATCTACGGCTTCTTCCTGCTGATGATCGTTGCCCTCGTCGGGCTGGCGCTCAGCGCACAGTTCTTGGTCGGGCTGCTCCTCGGCGTGTTCCTGGTCGGGGCGTCGGCATCCGCCTTGTCGCCCGCGATTCAGAGCAGGCTGATGGATGTCGCCCACGACAGCCAGTCGATCGCCGCGGCACTCAACCACTCAGCGTTGAACATCGGCAACGCCCTCGGCGCCTATCTCGGCGGGGTCGCCATCGCCGCCGGATTCGGCTATCTCTCGCCGATCTGGATCGGCGCCGGCCTCAGCACCGTCGGAATCCTGCTCGCTGCGGCCACGTTCGGGATCGACCGGTCGCGGCGGATGAAGGGGCTGACGGTGCCCTATGGCACGCAGTCGGTCGCCGTGGTGGGCGCCGGCGTCCGGGAGTAGCCGCGCGGAGTCTGGATCAGAGCAGGAACCGCGTGACCACGGCCAGGTGGTCACTGTCACCGGCCGGAACCACCTCGTTGTGCACCGGGGTGAGTCCCGACTCGAAAATGTGATCGATGCGCACCAGCGGGTTGGCGGCAGGCCAGGTCGGGCCGAGCGACAGCGAGGTCTGGTTGGGCTCCGAGACGACGCGCCGCAGCGCAGTCAGCGACGGATCGGTGACCGCTGCGTTGAAGTCGCCGACCACGAGCACCCGGTCGTTTTCGTCACGCGCAACGATGTCGGCCAATGCCGCGAGCATGGCATCGCGGTCGCTTTGAAAACCGACGCGCAGTGACGCCGCGTGAATCACGTAGACGCTGATGAGGCCATCCGGTGTGTCGATATCGGCCGCGAGAGCGCGTTTCCACCCGAGCCCCAGATCGAGTGGCTGTTCGTTGACGATCGGATAGACGCTCCAGAGGCCAACCGTTCCCACCGCGTAGGAGTAGGGATGTGTGGCTTCCAGAGCGTCACTCGCGGCGTCGCGTGCCGCGCCGTCAAGTTCGACGAGAGAAATCACGTCGGCGCCCTCGTCGACCAGAGTCTGCGCGGATTCGGCGGCGGTCCCCGACCCCGCTTTCACGTTCTGGCTCGCGACGGTGAGTGTTGACGCATCGGCTTCGGAGGCTGACGCGGCGCTGAGGGGAACGACCAGGGGCACGATGAGAAACAGCCAGACCAGGAGCGGGACCATGCTGACGAGCCAGGCCCGGCGTCGGCCGGTCAGGAGCGCGGCGATGAACAGCACGGGAATGATCAGGCCGAGCCAGGGAAGAGCTGTCGCGATTGCCGTACCGAACGGGCCGACAATCAGCGGGTGGATGGCGAGGAGCCCCGCGAAGAGGATGGCGACCACTGCAATCGCACGTGCCCATGCTCGCCGTGAGCGCGCGGCGGCCCGCATGCGCTCGGTAGCGGGGGGTGATGCGACGCGGTCGGGCATGGTTGCAATGCTAGGCGTCGGCCTCTGTGAGGCAGGTGTGTGCGGAGCGTGAGGCAGGTGTGCGTGCAGCGTGTTTTGCGCAGCAGGATCGCCCGGTGGTGCAGCGGGTCGAGCCGGTGCGACGAGCCCGTGCGACGAGCGACGAAGCGGCTAGTCGTTCTGCAGCAGGATGCCGTCACGGATGGCGCGCTTGCGCAGTGCCACCTTGGTACCGACATCGTGACCGGCCAGGCGGTACTTCTCGCGAATGCGCTTGAGGTAGGACTTCGCGGTCTCTTCTGAAATGCCGAGCTGGTGTGCCACGGCCTTGACCGGCTCGCCCGCGCCGTACAGTGCCATCACGCGGCGCTCCTGAGCGCTCAGCCGCGGCGAGCCCTCATTGCCGCCGGTGAGGGCAAGGTCGAGTTCGGCGGAGATGAAGGACTCGCCGTTGTAGGCGGCACGGATCGCCTCAACGATCATGCTCGCTTCCTCGCTCTTGACGAGATAGCCGAGCGCACCCGCGGCGAGAGCCTCGCGCACGAGAGCCGGCTCAGAGTACGTGCTCATGAGCACGGTCTTGACGCCGGTGGTCTTCAGCGTGGAGATCTTGAGTGAGACCGGAATGTTGTCTTTGAGGTCGAGGTCGAGCAAGACGACGTCGACCGGGAACTCGGGATGGGTGAGCAGCTCAGGCCAGGTTGTCACCGCAGCGACCATACTGATGTCGTCGGCCGCGCTTCTGATCCATTCGGTCAGCGCACCGAGCAGCATCCGGTGGTCATCCACGATGGCCAAACGGATCGGGCTGTTCGCATTCATTTCTGATTCCCCTACTGCCTCGCCCGGCGGGTCATGGCTGAATTAAGCATCCGCGGGATTATCAACACTGCACTCGATGTCCACTCGAAGACTGCCGTCTCGAACAGAGTCAAGATGCGTGCCGACTACACGGATAGCATGCCATGTCTCGGGGTCAACCTTTTGTCGTGGCACACCCTTAGTGAGCAATTTGATCGGAAATCGAACATTTTGATGCAGAATTCCACGATTTGACGGAGAAATCGGCCCGAATGTGAGTGAAACCGTTGCCGTCGGACGGGCCTCATCGCTGATCAGGAGCCAGATCGCGAGGAGGAGCGCATCGCGTTGCGAGGGCGAGAGCAGGCCGGCGAGACCGTCGGGATCGTCAACCGTCACCGACGGGCCGAGAAACTCCGACTCGGTCACGGCGTGATAGAGCCAGGTTTCCGTGCGCCCTTCGATCAGATGCAACCTCAATTGAGTCGCGAGGGATGCGGCGGTGCTTGCCGTGGCGGCGGGCAGCGGCAGCGGCGAGCGGCCCTCTGCGACGTCGTCGAGGAGCGTCTCTGCTGCGAGGTCGAGCGCCGCGAGGCGTTCGGAGGCCAGCATCCCCACTGCGAAACGCGGCTGAGAAACCGTGCTCTGCACCAGTACGAGGTCGAGCTCGAGCTGAACCATCCGGCGGAATGCGCGGACGATCTCGATTCCGATCGCCGGCGCCAGCAAAGCCAAGCTCAAAATGAGGATGTCAGGGGCCAGCGTGAGCGGGTCGGATCGGGGTTCGATGAAGGCCGCGGTGACAAGAGTGACAGCCAGCGCGGAAGTCGCGATCAGGAGGCTGCGCTCGCTCTGCACGGTGATCAGGGTGCTGAGGAGCAGGCCGACGGCGGCGGCGGCGGTCGGGAAGACGCCTTCGCCTCGCAACCCCGTCGTTCCGGCCAGGTCGAGGGCGACGACGATGGCTCCGCAGCCGAGCACAGAGATAAACGCCCAGCGCGGCATCTGCGGGGCGAGAACTCGGGCGCTGGCCAAGGCGAGAATCGACGCACTGGCCAACAGGATCCAGGCGGCGAGGGTCGGGAGAGGGTTGGGGTACGACGACCACTGAACGGCGAATCGCCAGACCAGAAACAGCGTGATGAACCCGCCGCTGAAGACAAGCCCGACGCCGAGGTGGCGTCCGCCGAGTCCATTCTGTTCGAGTCGGGCCTCGCGCGCGATGCGGGTCTGATGCCGCCCCGCACGCCGGTGTTCGGCGACCGGTTGAACGGTGTGCACGGCCGGCGTGAATGACCGGAGGTGCGTCGCATTCGAGGTCGATCTCGTCATTTCGGAACCTCAAGAACGACAGTTGTGCCCGAATTGGGCGAGGAGAAGAGGCGGGCGTTGCCGCCCACATCGCGGAGCCGGGCAACGACTGATTCGGCGAAGCCGAGCCGAGCCGTGTCAACGGCAGTGAGATCGAAGCCGATACCGGCATCCGTGACCATCGCCCGCACCGTCGTGTCGTCGTCGGTGATTGTCACGTCGGCGCGGGCGACACCGRAATGGCGGCGCACATTCTCGAGACATTCGGCCAGGGCAAGAAGAAACGAGTCGAGCACGTCGCTCGGCAGAAGTACCTGGCCGCTGCCGTGCCAGTCGACATCGAGGCCGAGGCGTCCGAAACGCTGCTTCACCGACTCAAGCGTGGTGCCGAGCGTCGACTCAGTCGCCGGTTCCAAGGTATAGACGCCGGACCGCTGCGGGGCCGGCATGCCGCCGAGGCGCAGCTGGCGCAACAGTTGGGCGTCATCGCCGGCTTGCGCACGGAGGGCCTCCGGGCGCACCCCGACACCGGAGTGTGCCAGCAGAGTGAGGGTCGCGAGCACCGTGTCGTGCAAGAGGCGGGCGTCGTGGCGACGCTGGGCTTCGAGCTCGCTCGCGTGGCGTTCGACGCGGTGAGCTCGTCCGATCGCGGCGATGCGCTGCATGACCTTCGGGATGCTCTGCCCCATCCACCAGCCGCCGAGGCCGTTGGCGAGCCAGGCGCAGATGGCAAGAGCGAGCGGGAGCGCGGATCCGCCGGAGGCGACGGTGACGAGCGCGACGGCACTGAGGGTGAGCGCAAAAGCGACGGCGAGCAACAGCGCGCGGCGCCAGCTCTGAGCAAGCACCAGGGCCACACAGCTGACCGCCCCCGCGCCGATCACACCCACGACCGACTCTTCGACGACGTTGAGTCCGTCAGAATTCGCGGCGCCGACCCCGAAACCGATGGCGAGGATGATGCCGATGCCGGAGGCGACGATTCCGAGAACCCATCCGAGCGAGCCGCTGCGACCGAGAAAGTACTGGCTGAGGGCCAAAAAGACGGCAAGTGGCAGGCATACGGCGAGCGTGGCCGGGGTGACTCCGCCGGGAACGATCAAGCAGAGTACCGCTGAAGCCGTGCAGGACAGACCGATCAGCCGGGCTGTCTTTCGCAGAAGCCGGTCGCGCTCCTTGACAATGCGTTGCATGGTGCTTGCTTCGTTTCTGTGAAGTGGGACTCTTGCACCATATCGGGATTCCGGCTAACTGGGCAGGAGCCGCCGCAGTTGATCGCCGACGAAGTCTGATTCGATCAGAAAACCGTCGTGACCGTAGTCAGACTCCAGCAATACCGCATCCGTGCCGTCGATGTTGTTTCGAAGCTGCGCCGCGATCTCCTGTTGACCCGACAACGGGAACAATCTGTCGCTGTCGATTCCGAGCACCAGGCTCTGCGCGGTGACCTGGGCCAGCGCCGCGGCAACGCTTCCTCTGCCACGCCCCACGTCGTGGGAATTCATCGCCTCGACGAGGGTGATGTAACTGTTCGCGTCGAACCGGCGGGTGAACTTGTTGCCGTGGAAGTCGAGGTAGGACTCCACCGCGTAGCGCCCGTTGCTGCCGAGCGGGCTGATTTCGCTCTGCCAGCCGCGCTCGAACCGGGAGTTCAGCTCGGAGGGGCTGCGGTAGTTCAGCAGGGCCATCCGCCGGGCCAGGGCGAGCCCGCGGGTGGGGCCGTCGCCATCGTCGGCGTCGTAGTAGTCGCCAGCGCGAAACAGCGGATCGGTGCGGATCGCCTCAATCTGTACCGAGTTCAACCCGATCTGATCGGCCGTGGTGACCGGGGGAGCAGCGAGCACGGCCAGCCGTTCCACGCGTTCCGGTTGCGCGATCGCCCATTCGAGAGCATGCATCCCGCCCATCGAACCACCGATCACGGCCGCCCATCGGTCTATCCCGAGCCGATCGGCGAGAGCGATCTGCGCGGCGACCTGGTCTCTGATCGTGACGAAGGGAAACCGTATGCCCCATTCGACGCCGTCGGGTGCAAGCGTCGAGGGGCCGGTGCTGCCCTGGCAACCGCCGAGCATGTTCGGCGCGATCACAAACCAGCGATCGGTGTCGACGGCGAGGCCGGGACCGACGACTCCACCCCACCAGCCGCCGGTGGCGTGCCCGCGACCGGCCGAGCCGATCAGATGGCTGTCTCCGGTGAGGGCGTGCAGGATCAGCACCGCGTTGTCGCCGGCGGGTGAGAGCGTTCCCCAGGTTTCGTAGGCGAGCCGCACGTTGGGCAGGCTGCCCCCGGCCTCGAAGGTGAACGGCCCGAGATTCTGGAACTGACGGTTACCGACCGGGTCGCCGTCTCGCCAGGCACCGGTCGCCGGCGGCTTGCCGAGGAGCGAGCGCGCCTGAGCTTCGGTGATGAAGCTCGACGGGACCGTGTCTGCTGAAGATTGCCATTCCATACGCACCCATTCTGCCTGGCAACGCGACGCCCCCGCCGATTGTTACGTCGGCGGGGGCGTGGCGATCAGACCAGGTGAACTGCTTGCTAGGCGTTGGCGCGCGACGCGGCGACGACGGCACGAGCCGCAGCCAGGCCGAGCTCGAGGTCGGCCTTGAGGTCATCGATGTTCTCGATGCCCACCGAGAGACGCACGAGGCCCGGGGTCACACCAGCGGTGAGCTGCTGCTCCGGTGTGAGCTGAGCGTGGGTGGTCGAGGCTGGGTGGATGATGAGCGAGCGCACGTCACCGATGTTGGCCAGGTGGCTGAACAGCTCGACGTTGTCGACCAACGCACGGCCGGCATCCACGCCGCCCTTGAGCTCGAACGAGAGCACGGCGCCGACACCCTTTGGGGCGTACTTGTTTGCGTTGGAGTACCAGGGGCTCGACGGCAGGCCGGCGTAGTTGACCGAGGCGATGTCGGGGTGGTTGTCGAGCCACTCGGCTACCTCCTGTGCATTCTGCACGTGGCGCTCGATGCGCAGGCTCAGGGTTTCGATGCCCTGAATCAGCTGCCAGGCGCTGGCCGGGGCGATGGATGCGCCGAGGTCGCGCAGCAGCTGCACGCGCGCCTTGATGATGTAGGCGATGCCGTCGCCGACCGCGGCCGTGTAGCTGGCACCGTGGTACGACGGGTCGGGCTCGGTCAGGCCCGGGAACTTCTCGACGTTCTTCGACCAGGCGAACTTGCCGCCGTCGACGATGATGCCGCCGATGACGGTGCCGTGGCCACCGAGGAACTTGGTGGCGGAGTGAATGATGATGTCGGCGCCGTGCTCGAACGGGCGGATCAGGTACGGAGTCGCGATCGTGTTGTCAACGATCAGCGGGATGCCGGAGTCGTGGGCGACATTCGAAACGAGTGCAATGTCGAGCACGTTGATCTTCGGGTTGCCGATGGTCTCCGCAAAGAACAACTTGGTGTTCGGACGGACCGCGCGGCGCCACTCTTCGGCGTCGTCCTGGTTCTCGACGAACGTGGTCTCGATGCCGAGCTTGGCCAGCGTGTACTTGAACAGGTTGTAGGTTCCGCCGTAGATCGAGCTCGACGAGACGATGTGGTCGCCGGCCTGGGCGATGTTGAGCACCGCGAAGGTCGAGGCAGACTGGCCGGAGGCGAGCAGCAACGCGGCGGTTCCGCCTTCGAGCGCTGCGACACGCTCTTCGACGACCGCCTGGGTCGGGTTCTGGATGCGCGTGTAGATGTTGCCGAACTCCGCCAGCGCGAACAGGTTCTGAGCGTGCTCAGCGCTGTTGAACACGTAGGACGTGGTCTGGTAGATCGGTGTGGCCCGCGCGTTGGTGACCGGGTCAGGCTGTGCTCCGGAGTGAACCTGCTTGGTTTCAAACTTCCAGGATGCCGAGTTGTCGCTCATGGGAAAATCTCCTGCTTCGCTGTCGAGGAGCGCGGTCCATCCTCGCTCTGCTGCGAGCCTAGGCAGAGCGCGCGCGGCTCGCAAACACTTCGACACACAAGGTCATTTTCAGGACGGTGGACGAGGCGGTACCGACTCATCCGGCGGCAAAACGATGGTTCCAGTGGGTGTCGCCGCCTCGGTGCGAAACAGCCAGCGCGCCTGCGGTTCGACCAGCGGATGGAACACGCGTTTCACGAATTTCTGGGACAACAGAATGGATATTCCGATGCTCGCAACGATCACTGCCGGCAGCACCCAGAGCGGTTGCGGGCCGGCCAGCACCCCGCTCTCCCGCACCGGGTAGAGCAAGAACGAGTGAAGCAAATAGATGTACATGGTCGCGGCGCCGAGGCCGGTGAACCAGGTTTGCCGCCGCGGCATTAGCACGAGGAATGCCACCATCAGTGCGCAGGCCAGTGCGATCAACCCCAGACGGATGCCGCCGGCCCAGATCTGGTCGTAGCCGAAAGTCGGGTAGGCCCCGTCGTAGAGCAAGAAACGGCGGATCTTCAGCGCTCGCAGCGTTTCGATGTTGGCGAAGATCACGATCAGCAGGGTTCCGAAGAGAGCGAGCGCTCCGGCCCGCCACCGCCAGACGATGGCGGAACGCAGGGTCAGCCAGCGGCCGGTGATCTGCCATTGCCGCAGCTGCCAACCGAACACGAAGAAGGGGAGGAGCCCGAGGGTGCGCGACAACGCGAAGGTGCTGTCGATCGCCGGAATGTAGCCGGCTCCGACCGAGATGATGACGCTGATCAACAGCGGATAGCGCAGAAGCACCAGGTAGGGCAGCGTGATGCGCCAAATCGTCAGGGCGATCAGGAACCAGAGCGTCCAGGACGCCGTGGAGTAGTCGAGCCAGAACTTGCCCCCGAGCATCCACCGCAGAACCGTCCAGATCGTTTCGAAGATCAGGTACGGGAACACGATGTCGGTGAGCAGCCGGTGAAGCTGGCGGGTGCCGGGCGGACCCGACTTGGCGAAGTAGCCGCTGACCCCGACGAAGACCGGCACATGGAAGGCGTAGATGAAGAGGTAGACCGCGTAGGAGAGATCCGAATCGCTGATCAGTTTCAAAATGGCGTGACCGATCACCATCAGGGTGATCGCGATCCATCGCGCGTTGTCCCAGAGAGGAACGCGTCGTCGCTGTGTCGGCGCTGTGCCGGGGAGTGGGGCGATCATTGTCTCTATTCTCCCGGCAGAATGGGAGGCATGGGTACACGCAGAGTTGTGGTGACGGGTGCAAGTTCGGGAATCGGTGCGGCAACGGTGCGCCTGTTTCGGCTTCGAGGCTGGGATGTCGTGGGCGTGGCCCGCCGGGCCGATCGGCTGGCGGCGCTCGCCGCGGAGACCGGGGCCACGGTCTTCCCGGCGGACCTCACCGTGCAGAGCGACGTCGATGCGCTGCGGGACTTTCTCGCGGCATCCGGCCCGGTGCATGCCCTGGTGAACAACGCCGGCGGAGCGATGGGACTCGACACCGTCGAAGACTCAGCGATTGACGACTGGGCCTGGATGTTCGAGATCAACGTGCTGGCGGTCAAACGGGTGACTAGCGCGGTGCTGCCGCTGCTGCGGCGCACAATCGCCGCGGAGGGCGGCTCGGCGACCATTCTCACCGTCACCTCGATCGCCGGCCATGTGGCCTATCTTGGTGGCGGCGGATACAACGCGGCGAAGTTCGCCGCGCATGCGCTGATGGAGGTGCTGCGGCTCGAGTTGAACGGCGAACCGATCCGGGTGATCGAGGTCGCTCCGGGCATGGTCAAGACCGAGGAGTTCGGGCTGGTGCGATTCGGTGGCGACGCGGTGAAGGCCGCGGCGCCGTATGAGAACGTGCCGAACCCGCTGTCCGCTGAGGATGTTGCCGACACGATCGTCGACGCTGTCGAGCGTGCTCCGCATGTGAATCTGGACCTGATCACGATCAAGCCGGTGGCGCAGGCAGCGCCATCGCGACTGGCGCGGGGGTCACTGGTGGTGCGGCCGGAGGCCTAGCGCTACGGGATCACTTCGACAGGCTCAGTACATCGCTCGACCGGTTCGACCGCCGAGCGCTCGGCGAGCAGGTCCTCGTCGGGCGCGACATCCGCGAATGACAACTTCGGCACGAAGAACAGCAGCACCCCGGCGACGAGTGCGCCGAGACCACAGATCGTCCAGACCAGCATGTAGCCGAAGAGGCTCGCGGCCGTCGAGGTGACGGCGGTCGCCGCGCCCATCAACAGCACGACACCGAAGGTGGCGGAGGCGAACGACCCGCCGAGGGTCTTCGTGGTGTTGGTGAGACCCGCCGCGATCCCGGTTTGACCGCGGGGCGCCGCAGCCGCGGCGGCGGCCGGAAGCGCGCCGACCAGGGCGCCGGAGCCGATGCCGGCGATCGCCATGTTCATGAACACCTGCCAGGTTTCCAGGTGGAACGGCAAGAACATGAGGTAGCCGAGCGCCATCAAGAAGGTGGCGATGATCAATGCGATGCGCGGGGTCGTCCATTTGGAGACGAGAGGGAAGAGAAGCGCACCGACGATCATCGAGATCAGGTAGGCGCCGATCAGGGTCGAGATGTCTGAGGCGTCGAGCCCCAGGCCATAACCGTTGGCCCGGTCGGTTCCTGCGTAGGTGGCCAGCGGCGCCTGCGCCCCGAGCAGGCTGATGCCGATCAGGCCGGCCGTCAGCTGCACCGGCCACATATTGGGCTGACGCAGCACTCGCAGGTCGATCGCCGGGTCTTTCTGCTTGAGCTCGAACTTGCCGAACGGAATGAAGCTCGCGACGCCGATCAGGATGAGCGCCCAGACCCACCAGGTGCCGGGCCCGTTCAGACGCAGGAAAGTGAGTCCCGACGTGATCAGCAGCAGCCCGATGGTGAGCATCAGGAAGCCGCGGGCGTCGAGGGAACGGCCGCCGACCGGTTCGGACTCCGGGACGCCGAACAGAATGGCGAAGAAGACGAGGGTCACGGCGATCGCCGGAAGAAACAGGGTGAGGGTCATGTCTTCGTCGAGTGCGGCGAAGATCCGCCCGGCGCTGAGCGCACCGATGATGGCCCCGGCCTCCAGGGCGACGACGAGCAAGCCTGCCGCACGCCGGGTCTGCGACGCTCCCGTGTTGGTGCGGCGGCCGCGGTCGAAGATCAGTGCCACCTCGAGCGGCAGCCAGACCACATAGAAGCCCTGCAGCGCCCAGGCGAAGAGAAAACTCCAGAAGTCCCCGGCGAACGCAAGCCACCAGGTCGCCCCGGCGGTGAGCACCGTCGATGCGAGAAGGATGCGTTTGTGGCCGTACATGTCGCCGAGCTTGGCGAGGAACGGCACGACGATGGCCGACAGTAGAAGCTGGGATGCCTCGAACCAGTTGAAGTCGGCGTCGTGAATGCCGAGATTCTGCACCAGATCCGGAATCAGCGGAACGTAGTAGCCCTGCAGAATTCCACTGGTGATCTCCACGAGAAAGAGAAAGCCCACCAGGCTCGCGGTCACACCAACGGCCGAACCCCGCATCGCCCGGGCGCCCCGTGAGAAAGACATCATTCCCGGATGTTAGCGGCACGGTCCTCTGAGCGGGGAACGCCGGACCTCTCGTTTCGATTTTGGACAGGGCCGATTTACCATAAGGGATGACATTTGATGCAGGAGATGCGGCAACAACAGACGCGAGCACGATTAAAGAGATCCTGCAATGGACGGATTTCGCCGACGCCTCCCGTGAACTCGCCGAAGCGGTGTTGAGGAGCGGATACAAGCCGGACGTCGTGATCGCCATTGCGCGCGGCGGACTGTTGCTCGCCGGCGCGATGTCGTACGCGCTCGGCACCAAGAACTGCGGCAGCATCAACGTCGAGTTCTACACCGGCGTCGACGAACGGTTGCCGAAGCCGGTGCTCTCTGCGCCGATGCTCGACGCTCCGGCGCTCGCCGGGAAACGGGTGCTGCTGGTCGATGACGTCTCGGACTCCGGCCACACGATGGCGATGGTCGTCGGGCTGCTCGGTGAGACTGCGATGGAGGTGCGCACGGCAACTCTCTATACCAAGCCGCGCACCGTGCACGTGCCCCATTTCACCTGGCGCACCACCGATGGCTGGATCGTTTTCCCCTGGTCGGCTTTGCCTCCGGTGCAGGTGGTCTGACCACCTCGGATTCACGCCACACTCGTCTACAAAGGGTGATGCCGCTCTCTTCCGCCCGGGCATAGCATGGTGCCGAATCCGGGGTCGATGAGTCTTCTTTTGCCTCGTGATCTGCACTTAATCACTGATGGAGGAGAGCACAATGGCGAAGAAGTTCGGCGGCGTTATCAATCTGGATATCAGGGACTCGGTTCCGGACTGGACGCCATACACGGCAGAGCGGGCACCTGACGGGTCGCCGAATGTTCTGATCATTCTGTTCGATGACACCGGAATGGCGGCCTGGTCGCCCTATGGCGGCCGCATTTCGATGCCGACGATGGACAAGCTCGCCGCAACCGGACTGACCTACACCCAGTGGCACACGACGGCGCTCTGCTCACCGACGCGGTCGAGCTTTCTGACCGGCCGCACGCACCACCAGAACGGTTTCGCCTCGATCTCGGAGGGCGCGACCGGCTATCCCGGCGCCAACTCGCACATCCCGATGGAGAATGCTTTTCTTGCAGAGGTACTGCGTGAAAAGGGCTGGAACACGTTCTGGGTGGGCAAGAACCACAACGTGCCGATCGACGAATGGCACGCCGGCGCCTCCAAGCGCAACTGGCCGCTCGCGCGTGGCTTCGATCGCTTCTACGGCTTCCTCGGCGGCGAAACGAACCAGTGGTATCCCGACCTGACCGAAGACAACCACAACGTCGACCAGCCGTATCTGCCGGATGACGGCTATCACCTCTCGAAGGACCTCGCCGACAAGGCGATCGAGTTCATCCGCGACTCGCAGCAGACCGCGCCGGAAAAGCCCTGGTACATGTTCTTCTGCCCCGGGGCCAACCACGCTCCGCACCACGCACCGCAGGAGTGGATCGACAAGTACAAAGGGCAGTTCGACGACGGCTATGAGGCCTACCGGGAGTGGGTGCTGCCGCGCATGATCGAGCGCGGCATCCTGCCGGAGGGCACCGATATCACCGAAATCAACCCGATGCCCGACGGTACCTTCGCGCCGGCCGACTCGGTGCGGCCGTGGGAAACCCTCTCCGCCGATGAGAAAGCACTGTTTGCGCGGATGGCCGAGGTCTACGCCGGATTCTCGTCGTACACCGACTACGAAACCGGCCGCATCATCGACTATCTCGAAGAGTCGGGCCAGCTCGACAACACCATCGTGATGTTCGCCGCCGACAACGGCGCATCCGGTGAGGGAAGCCCCGACGGCTCGGTGAACGAGGGCAAGTTCTTCAACGGGATCCCCGACGACATCGCGCAGAACCTGACGATGCTCGACAAGCTCGGTAGTCCAGACACCTACAACCACTACCCGACGGGTTGGGCGATGGCGTTCTCGACACCGTTCCGCATGTTCAAGCGCTACAGCTACCAGGGTGGTGTCGCCGACCCGCTGGTGATCAGTTGGCCGAAGGGGATCAAGGCGCGCGGCGAGGTACGCACGCAGTACCACCACGTCACCGACATCGTGCCGACTCTGCTTGAAGCGCTCGGGGTCGAGTTTCCGGAGGTCGTCAACGGCTACACCCAGACGCCGTTGCCCGGCGTTTCGATGGCGTACACCTTTGACTCGCCCGAGGCTCCCACGACCAAGCAGGTGCAGTACTACGAGATGCTCGGCACCCGTGCCCTCTGGCATGAGGGCTGGAAGGTGGTCGCCCTGCACGGACCCACGTCGGGCATCGGACATTTCGAGAAGGATGTGTGGCAGCTGTTCCACACCGACGAAGACCGTTCGGAGGCCGTCGACCTGGCCGATCAATATCCCGACAAGGTCGCCGAACTCGTCGCACTCTGGTTCGAGGAAGCCGGTAAGTACAACGTGCTGCCGCTCAACGACCTGACGGCCAAGGAGATCCTCGCGATGGAGATCCCGACGGTTGTTCCGCCCGGCGGCACCTACACCTACTATGCCGGCGCATCCGATGTGCCTGAGCGGATGGCGGCCAACGTGCACGGCGTCTCGTACACGATCGCCGTCGAGTTCGAGGCGACGGAGGCCGACGCCGAGGGCGTTCTCTTCGCCCAGGGTTCGCGGTTCGGCGGGCATTCGCTGTTCGTCAAGAACCGCAAGCTGTACTACGCCTACAACTTCTTGGGCATTCCGCCGGAGACGCAGTTCATCTCGGATGTCGAGGTGGGCGTCGGCAAGCATATCGCCGGCCTGGAGTTCGCGAAGGAATCGGTGGGGGAGTACGGCGTCTCGATCGGTACCGCGAAGCTCTACCTCGACAAGAAAGTGGTCGCCGAAGGCCCGTTGACCACGATGACCGGTCACTTCTCGCTCTGTGGCGAGGGATTGGCCATCGGACGGGATAGCGGTGACCCGGTCAGCAAGGAATACGACCACGGCTTCGACTACCGGGGCGGCACCATCGTCAAGGCGCAGGTGCACGTCGGTGACGACGCTTTCCTCGACATGGAGCGGATGCTCGAAGCGGCGATGGCACGCGACTAAGCCACTGCACTCGTCAGCATTGACGGCGGGCCGGCGCGATTTCGCTCCGGCCCGCTGTGTTGTCTGCCGTCAGGAAGCGGCGATGCCCACCACTGCAACCCCGCAGAGTGCCAGCCCAATGAGCTGGGTTCGGTTCGGTCGTTCGTGGAGCAGTAGGAATGCGAGAAGAACGGTGATTGCGGGATACAACGAGGTGACAACAGCGGCAAGGGTGAGGATCCCGAGCTGGCTGGCGTAGAAGTAGGAGACGGTTCCGGCGACGCCGAGGGCGCCGGTTGCCAGAACCAGCCAGCCGATCTTCGCTGACCTTGTTGGACGGGTCGGCTGCGTGAACGCGATCGTGATTCCGATCACGAGCAATGCTGCGGCTTGTCCGGCGGCCACCGGCCAGAGGCCATCCTGGTTGCCGGCTCGGTTCAACCCGATGAAGAGCACGCCGAAGCCGAGCCCGGCGATGCATCCGTCGAGCGCTCCAGCTCGGAATGGAGCCCCGTCGTGTGACGAGGCTCTCGAGACCAGCCAGATCGCCGGAAGCGCGACGATAACGCCGGCGATCGCGAGTGGGGGAAGGCGATCGCCGATGGCGACTCCAACCAGGGCCGGAAGTACAGCCGCCCCAACTGCCGAGATCGGGCCGGCCACCGACATCTCGCCTCGACTGAAGCCGCGATAGAGGGCGAGGCTGCCGATCGCGGTGCCCAGCCCGCTGAGGGCGCCCCACTCGACGGCGTCGGGATTGGGGAGAGTCGGGCTTGTCCACGGCAGCGTCGCGGCCACCATGATCAGCGCGACGACGATGGACGCGAGCGTTACCCACAGAAAATGAGCTCGGCGCGCGGCCAGGCCTGCGGTGAAATCGGAGACACCGTAGGTGAGCGCTGCGCTCAAGGCCAACGCGAGGGGGATCATGTCGGCGAACTTGTCATTGAAGTGGAAAATACCACCGGCGTTTCAGATCGGGAGACATTCTCGGAGGAGCGGTTTTGTCACGATGCCTGGCCAGGATCCGCGGTCAGGATGCCTGGCCAGGTCAGCGTCAGCGTCAGGAAAGGACGACCGGCTGCTGCAGCTCAGTCACCCAGTTCTCCTGGGAGTCCGGTCCCGCCACGATGTACACCTCGCGACAGACCCCCGCGAGCTGGTAGCCGTTGTCGTCGATCCAGGCGTGGAGGGCATCCCAGGAGTCTCCGATGGTCGCCATCGAACCGTAGTGAACTGTCGTGGCGGCGAGTTCGACCGCCGGCAAGTCGACGATGCTGAAGCCGGCATCCGCAACGACGCTCTGGCCCACCGGGTAGGCAGCATTGGCGCGCGCGCCTTCGCCGTCACCAGACTCAAGAGCCTCGTATCTCGCGATGGGATTCGGGCTCAGCCCGACTCCCGCAGCGGTGAGGTCGCGGCGTAGGCGGTCGAAGAGCGGTCCGATGACCGGGCCGATGTTCTCCGACCCGAAGCCCGGAGCGAGGGCGCTCGCTTGTGCGACATGCTGTGCGGGCAGTGATTTGAGTGCGGTGGTGATCGTTGACATTGATGGTTCTCCTTCGATGTGACGGATTCGCGCGTCGAGTCGGCGCAGGCGTGCTGCGTCGAGGTCGAGCTGCCGGCCGAGCTCCGAGCGCTGGTTGGTGAGCATCGTGTGCAGGGCATCGTTGTCGCAATCGCCACGCACAATCTGAGCTACCTCATCGAGCCGGAATCCGAGGTCTTTGAACGCCACGATGGAGCCAAGGACCGCGAACTGTGCACCTTCGTACCAGCGGTACCCGGTGAAGGGGTCTACGTGGGCCGGGGTGAGCAGGCCGATCTCGTCGTAGTGTCTGAGCATCCGCACGGACACCCTGCCGATCGACGCGAATTCTCCGATGCTGAACATGATGTCTCCGACGATTCCGCCTCACACTGTGTGAGAGTCAACCGCCATTGTGAATCCTTCTACGAATCAGGGGCCGCTAGCCCTGCGCGTGTCTGAAGTCGGGGTGTCGAGACAGCAGCCGTCACGTCAACCGATATGTTTGGTGGGCTCACGGTGCAGGCGCTTCTCGGTTTTCTCGAAGGTGGAGCGGGACCGGTGGGTGAACGCTCACTGGATCATGCGCGATACGACGATGGAGTACGCATGACGGTCAGCGACCCAGGCGAGACGGTCGAGAGCAGGCGCAGCCGCCAGCGCAGACATCAATTCTCGCTCGTCGTGATCCTGATCATGTTGGTCACCGTCGGCGCTGCGCTGGTGGCGGTGGGTCCTTTTGGTGGCAGAGGGTTTGTCATATCGACAATCGGCGCGGCAGCAATCGTCGCGACCCTGGTTCTCTACCAGCGGCGCATTCTTGGTGAGATGCGGACCGCCATTCTCCGACAGGACCCGAGTGCGACAGTCGTCCTGGGCCAACTGGCCCGAACCTCGCCCGCTCCCGCGACGATCGCTGGTTTCCGCCGGAGCCCTTCGCTCAACCGCAGCATCTGGCAGGCCGGAGTGTCGATCCGCGACACCTCGTTGGAGACGTGGGCCTGGGACGGTCGAACTCCGCGTCGAGCCAGTCGGATCCCGCGTTCGTCGATCACGTCGGTGACGATCGGCCCTGCTCATGGCATGACCCGGCTTCATGATTGTCTTCGCATCGAATGGGTGGATCACGAAACAACACGATGGATCGAGCTCGCGCTCATCGACCTGGATTGCATGATTCCCCGCTTCCTGAGCGATGCGTCGATCGCTCGGGCCGCCGGCGGACTCATTGGCGACACTCCGCAACCCCAGCAATCGCCCTGATGAGCGATGACGCGGCGTTGACGCCAAAGAAGATGCGACTTCGGTACTCAGGACGTTGCCGAACATGCGCGGTTGAACTCCCGGCTGGGTCGATGGCGGTATACGAGCGAGAGACCAAGACTGTGGTCTGCCTGCGGTGCGCTGCGGATTCTCCCTCTGTCGCTTTGGAGTTCGCCAGCTCGATCGAAGCTGAGCCATTGGACCGCTCGGTGATTGGAAGTGCGGAATTGCAGGCAGAGCCGTTCGAAGTCTTCACGGGCAACGCTGGCGCCTCTGCGAGGCGGGAACACGAGCGACGCAAACACCGGCGCGAAGCGAAAGTCCGTGACGCACATCCATTTCTCGGAAATTTCATCCTCGCGGTGAGCAATGACCCGCAAAGTACCAGGGCGTGGGACACCGGAGCGCGAGGGGAAGAAATTCTGGGCGCGCGTCTCGACAGGCTCGCTGGGGGTGGCATTCATGTTTTGCACGACCGTCGCATCCCGCTCACGAGAGCGAACATCGATCACATTGTTGTCTGCCCCTCTGGAATCTTCGTTATCGACGCAAAGAAGTATCGAGATCGTCCAACTCTGCGGGGCGAAGGAGGATTGATCCGCCCTCGGGTCGAAAAGCTGATGGTCGGATCACGCGACCGCACGAATCTGGTCGGCGGTGTACGCAATCAGGTCCACCTCGTCAGATCTGCGCTCGAAGACGCCGGCCTTGAGGGAATCCCTGTGCGTGGAGTCCTGTGTTTCATAGAGGCCGACTGGCCTCTTTTCGGAGGCGCCTTCACGATCGCCGACGTCCATGTCCTCTGGCCGAGGAAGGCAGCCGAGTACGTCTTGAGGCCGGGGTCAGTTGACGATTTCACTGCGCGGCTCGTTCAACGCGCGCTCGCGTCATCCTTCCCGCCTGCCTGAGAGTTCGGATTCAATTGTCGAAGAATGAGGCGCTGACGCCTGCGAGCGAAATGGACGACAGCTTCACGGGATTTGCCTTTACAACGCAACGGCGACGACAGGCCCGGACGGGCTGACAGCTTGCACCGCCTACTCTTGAAGCATGAGTGTGCACCTGGTAGGCGGCGGCTGGGCCCCCGAGAATTTTGAAGCAGTATTCGAACAGTTCGTCGCCGAGGCGACGGCACGCGGCGTGGCGGCAGGTCGCACCGAGCCCAAGATCGCGCTGATCGCCGTGCGCGACGGCGACGCCTCAGAGCACGCTGCACAGCTGGGCGCCGCACTCGCCGCCGGCGGTCCGATCGAGGCCAAGGTCGCGGCGCTGGCACACGATCAGCTCGCCGAGCTGATCCACGTTGCGGATGTCGATGGCATCGTCATCGGCGGAGGACTCACCCCCGCCTACCTCACGGCTATCACCCCGATCGCGGGCGAGATCCGTCGCCAGGTTTCTGCCGGCATCCCGTACCTCGGCTTCTCGGCCGGAGCCGCGATTGCCGCCGAGCGTGCCCTCATCGGCGGCTGGCGCATCGGCGGAGTCGAGGTCAGCAACGAAGACGGTTCGGAAGGCCTCGACGAGGTGACCTTCGCGCAGGGAATCGGCCTGCTCGACGTCACGGTTGAGGTGCACGCGGCGCAGTGGGGCAACCTGTCCCGGCTGATCGCCGCCACCGAAGCAGGACTCGTCGACGGCGGGCTCGCCATCGACGAGAACACGGCGCTGGTCGTCGGTGAAGGCGCCCTCGGTGTCGTCGGAGCGGGCAGCGTCTGGCGCGTCAGCCAGGCCGACGGCGGCGTGCTCGTGAGCACCTTCGGCGCGTAGCAACCGGCATGATGCTGTTCGATTCGGACTTCGGCCGTGAGACCGATCCGGCTGCAGGCGATCCGGCGGCTCTTGAGCCGCCCGCGCTCGACGCCGACTGGGCGGCGGCACTTGAACCCGTCTCCTTCGAACTGAACGCCGTGCAGAGCTTCGTTCAAGCCGAACGGGAGGCCGGCCGAGAGGTGTTGCCGGCACCGCAGAACGTGTTGCGCGTCTTCACCCGACCGCTCGATGCGGTGCGCGTCGTGATCGTCGGCCAAGATCCCTATCCGACGCCGGGACATCCGATCGGCCTGTCGTTCGCCGTCGACCCGGCGGTGCGCCCGTTGCCGCGAAGCCTGTCGAACATTTACCGGGAGCTGCAGGACGACCTCGGCCTGACTCCGCCCGCGCACGGCGATCTCAGTGCCTGGGCCGACCAGGGCGTGCTGCTGCTCAACCGCGTGCTGACCGTGGGCGCCGGCGAGGCCGGTTCGCACCGCAAGCGCGGCTGGGAAGCCGTCACCGACCAGGCCGTGCGCGCGCTCGTCGATCGGGAACGCCCGCTCGTCGCCATCCTCTGGGGCAAGGATGCTCAGGCACTTGGCCCGCTCTTCGGAACGACGCCATTGATCGAATCGGCGCATCCCAGTCCGTTGTCGGCACGCCGCGGATTCTTCGGTTCCCGACCGTTCAGCCGCACGAACGCACTGCTCGCCGAGCAAGGCGCGGTCGGCGTCGACTGGAGTCTCGGTTAGCCTTGATGAAGAACGAGAGGGTGTTGCACGGTGCTTGAAGAGGAATATCAGCCACGTCGCCGACTGCCCCGGCACCTGCAACCTGAGCCCACGCCCGAGGCGCCGTTCGCCTACACGCTGCGCCTTGTCGAGGCTCCCGATCTGCCGTACATTCGGGAAATTTACAACTATTACGTGGCGAACAGCACTGTCACCTTCGATGAAGACCCCATGACTCTGGCCGAGTGGCGCGACAAGTTCTATTACCTCTCGCGGCTCGGGATGCCGTTCATCGCCGCAGTCTCACCGAGCGGGCAAATTCTCGGTTATGCGCTCGTTACCCCGTGGAAGCAGAAAAAGGCATACCGATTCACGGTCGAGAACTCGATCTACCTCGGCCCGGCGTCGACCGGCAAGGGTCTCGGCCGCGTGCTGCTCGCCGAGCTGCTCGACCGTTCGAAGGCGGCGGGTCTGCGCGAGGTCATCGCGGTGGTCGCCGATCAGGGTGCCGACGCGTCGATCAAGCTGCACGAGAGCTTCGGCTTCGAAGAGATCGGGCGGATGGGCAAGGTTGGCTTCAAGTTCGAGCGCTGGCTCGGCACCGTGTTGCTGCAGAAGAGCCTGAAGTAGGGCGTCGAACCGGTCGGCTGCCGATCCGCTGCGCCGAGTGTCGCCGTTCGCGCCGACGATCGCCGCTGCAACGGCGGCTATCGGCTGTAACGGCGATTCTCGAAAAGTGACCAGGCCTATCCGGTGCGACCCGGCGCCGACATCCGCCCGGTGACAGTCACGACGGCGCGACGCGGTGCGAGGGTCGCCATCCGAGCGAACACCGCGTTCTGTGCGCCGCTGATTGAGTGCAGCGGTGTGGTGGCGCGGTCGAGCGCGGTGAAGGTGGTGGCCATCACTTCATCGACGGTGAGGAACTTGCCGAATGCCGCGTCGTGATTCTGCGCCACATCGAAGAACTCGGTGTCGACCGGGCCGGGGCAGACGGTGGTCACCTTGAGGCCGGTGCGCCGGGTTTCGTACCAGATTGCCTGCGTGAAACTCACGACGTAGGCCTTCGTCGCCCCATAGACGGCCATCCGCGGCACCGGTTGGAAGGCGGCCGTGCTCGCCACGTTCACCAGGGCTGCGCCATGGGGATGCGTCGTGGCAGTGGTCAGCAGATCGGGCAAGAACGCGTGAGTGAGAGCCGTCAATGCGACAACGTTGACGGCGATTTCGTCCATCTCGCGCCCGGCATCCGCATCGACGAAGTTGCCGTAGGTGCCGAAGCCGGCGGAGTTGATCAGGCTGCCGATGGTGATCGAGCGCTCGCGGAGGTCGTCGACGAGCTGGGGGACTGACTCCGGCAGCGACAGGTCGAGCGGGATCACCGTCGACGTGGCACCGTATTTCTCGGCCAGATCGACGGCCAACGCTTCCAGCCGGTCTTGTCGGCGAGCCACGAGCACGAGGTCGGCGCCACGCTCGGCCATCGCGTGCGCGTAGCCGATGCCGAGACCGCTCGAGGCGCCGGTGACCAGCGCGGTGGTTCCCATGGGGTTGAAATGTGCGCGCGCCATGCTCTGAGGCTAGTCGTCCCCGCTTCCGGGCGACAGAGTGGCCTTCATCGCCCGGCCTAACATTGAGGCATGACGAATGCGCCACTCGACCTGCCGGCCAAACACACGGTGCTGCGTTCTTTCGCGGGGCACCTCGAGGCTGAACCCGACGCCGTCTTCGACTTGCTGCTTGAGAAGCTGGCGGCCGGCGACGAGAACGGCGGGCACTTTCTCGCCGACCCGGCCGAGCGTTTCATCGTCGTGCAGGGCGACTGGTGGTATCGCGGCGAGTACCGCGTGCTGCCTGAAGAAGACGGGAACGGCACACGTGTCGAACACGAGATCTTGAACGTCGCACAGATCGCGCATTGGGCCGGAGCGCTCACCGGCCGGTCGGTCGTCGCCGGGGCTCCGGCAGCGTTCGGCCGGCTGCTGACCGAGATCGACGCGGAACTGAGCGAAGACTCCGACGCGGAATAGCCGAGCGCCTCGGCCCGAACGTGTCACGCCGTAGGCTCGACGCATGACTGAGCTTCACGATCTAACCGCGCTTGAGCAGTGGCAGGGGCTGCAGAAAGGTGAGATCGGCGTCGTCGAGCTGACCGAGCATTACCTCGCCCGAATCAACACGCTGAATCCGGCGCTCGGCGCGTTCGTCACAGTGACGGATGAGGCGGCGCGGGTCAGAGCCGCGGACGTCGCGACACACGTGCCCCGCACGGCGTCCCTGTGGGGGTTGCCGTTTGGCGATAAAGATCTGCAGCAACGGGCGGGGGTTCCCGCCCGATACGGTTCGCGACTGATGGCCGACTTCGTGCCGACGGAGTCGGACGACCTCGTGCAGGCGCTCGATGACGCCGGCGCGGTGAGCCTCGGCAAGACCGCGACACCCGAGTTCGGCATGCCGTCGTACACCGAGACCCTGGCCGGCCCGCCGGCACGGAATCCCTGGGACTCAACCCTCGGTTCCGGTGGCTCCAGTGGCGGGGCCGCCGTCGCCGTGGCTGCCCGGATGCTGCCCTTCGCGCCGGGGTCGGACGGCGGCGGTTCCGTACGTATTCCCGCAGCGGCATGTGGGCTGGTCGGGCTCAAGCCATCGCGCGGACGCGTGCCCGCCGCATCCGGTGTCGACAAGCTGGCCGGGCTTCCCGTGGCCGGCCCGCTCGCGCGCACCGTGGCGGATGCCGCGCTGTTGCTCGATGCGATGATCGCGCCGCTCGGCGGCCGGCCCGACCACCACTTCACGTTGCGTTCGCCGGGTGACGACGGAGGCCCCCTGCTGGCAGCCGCCGTGCGCGGCGAGGGCCGGTTTCAGCTCGGTGTGATGACGACGTCGGCGTGGGACAACGCCTATTCCATTGAGATCGCGCCGGAAGCACGGGCGGCCCTCGACCTGGCCGTCTCCGAATTGGCGGCACTTGGACACGGCCTGGAGCAGACGGCGCTCGCGCCCGATGACAGCTACGCCCCGGCGTTCCGCACGATTTGGCAGGCCGGAGCTGCCAGCATCCCGGCAGAGAGCGACGAGCAGGAACAGCTACTCGAACCGCTCACCCGCTGGCTGATGCACCGGGGGCGGGCGCTCTCGGCGCGCGATCTGGCCGAAGCTCTTGCCGCGTTGTCGGCCTACGAACGGTCATTCATCCGACAGCTGTCGCGGTTCGACGCGGTACTGACTCCCGCTCTGGCGTTGGCCCCGCGGCCGATCGGCTGGTACGACGCCCACGACGGCGAGGCGAACTTCGCTCAGCAGGTGCAGTACACGCCCTTCACCTCGATGGTCAACGTGAGCGGGCTGCCCGCCATCGTGCTGCCGGTCGCCGAGACGGCCGACGGGCTGCCGATGGGGGTGCAGCTGATCGGGCGTCCGGGGGGCGAGGCGACCCTGCTCGCGCTCGGCGCGCAACTGGAGCGGCGCCTGCGCTGGCAGCACCGGGTGCCGGCCGTCGCGCGGGCGTGACAGCGCGTCATCTCTCTTCCCTCGAACTGTGCCGAATTACCGTTTGCCCGTTGTTTTGAATAACTCAAGACAACTTGGTAGATTGAGGTCATGACACACACCGTGACGGATGCCTCGGGGGCAGACGAACTGAGCGAGCGCATCCGCGCGGCTTCGCTCAAAGTCACGGCGACTCGTCGCTCGGTGCTGGCTGCCTTGAGTGCGGCTCCGCACACGAGTGCCGACACCATCTTCGCCGCGGTCGTGACCGAGCTGCCCGGCACCTCGCTGCAGGCGGTCTACGGAGTGCTCACCGCCTTCACCGCCGCCGGCCTCGTGCGCCGCATCGAACCGGCCGGCTCGGCTGCCCTCTACGAGTGCCGCATCGGTGACAACCACCATCACCTGGTCTGCACGCACTGTTCCGCGGTGCAGGATGTCGATTGCGTGGTCGGGGGAGCGCCGTGCCTGACGCCGTCCGACACGGGCGGTTTCGCCATCCACACGGCGGAGGTCACGTTCTGGGGCCTCTGCGCTGCGTGCCAGACCGGCGCCGCGGAGGCCGCACTCGCCGCACCCGCGTCATCCGCGGCCGCGCCGACAACATCCGCGCCCGCACCCACAGCATCCGCTCCGGACGCCCACTAGTTTTCTTTGCCTCATCTGCCCATCACCATCCCTTCGAGATAAGGATCAGAATGACTGAACCCACCACCACCCAGACGGGCGCGCCCGTTGCCAGCGACGACCACTCGCTGACCGTCGGCACCGATGGCGTCACCGCGCTGCACGACCGCTACCTGGTCGAGAAGCTCGCGCAGTTCAACCGTGAGCGCATCCCGGAGCGCATCGTGCACGCCAAGGGCGGCGGGGCATTCGGTACGTTCGAGGTCACCGGCGACGTGTCGGCGTACACCCGCGCCGCAGTGTTCCAGCCGGGCACCGTCACCCAGACCATGCAGCGCTTCTCCAGCGTTGCCGGCGAGCAGGGTTCGCCCGACACCTGGCGCGACGTGCGTGGCTTCTCGGTCAAGTTCTACACGACAGAGGGCAACTACGACATCGTCGGAAACAACACCCCGGTGTTCTTCATCCGCGATGGCATCAAGTTCCCCGACTTCATCCACTCGCAGAAGCGCCTGCCGGGCTCCGGCCTCCGCGACGCCGACATGCAGTGGGACTTCTGGACCCTGTCGCCGGAATCCGCACACCAGGTCACGTACCTGATGGGCGACCGCGGCCTGCCGCGCTCCTGGCGTGAAATGCCCGGCTTCGGCTCGCACACCTACCAGTGGATCAACGCTGCGGGCGAGCGCTTCTGGGTGAAGTACCACTTCACGTCGAACCAGGGCAACATCGAGATCGACGGAACCGAAGCCGAGCTCATCGCCGGTGCCGACGCCGACTACTACCGTCGCGACCTCTACGAGGCCATCGAAGCCGGCAACTTCCCGTCGTGGGATGTCTCCGTTCAGGTCATGCCGTACGAAGAGGGCAAGACCTACCGTTTCAACCCGTTCGACCTCACCAAGGTTTGGCCGCACGCCGACTACCCGCTGATCAAGATCGGCACGCACACCCTCGACCGCAACCCGGAGAACTTCTTCGCGCAGATCGAGCAGGTTGCACTGTCGCCCGCGAACCTGGTTCCCGGCATCGACGCCAGCCCCGACAAGATGCTGATGGCCCGCATCTTCTCCTACCCCGACGCACAGCGCTACCGCCTCGGTGCCAACTACAACCAGATCCCGGTGAACTCGCCGATCGCTCCGGTGAACAACTACTCACAGGATGGCGCCGCCCGCCACGGCTTCAACTCGCCGAGCACCCCGGTCTACGCGCCGAACTCGCTCGGCGGACCCGCCGCTGACCCGGCAGCTGCCGGAACCGGTGGCTGGGAGAACGACGGCGAACTGCTGCGCGCTGCTGCAGTGCTCCGCTCGGAGGACAGCGACTTCGGCCAGGCCGGAACGCTCTACCGCGAGGTCTTCGACGACGCCGCCAAGGGTCGCTTCCTGGCGACCATCACGGATGCCGTCAGCGGCGTCACCCGTCCCGAGGTGCGCGAGCGCGCCATCTGGTACTGGTCCAGCGTTGACGCAGAGCTCGGCGCAGCACTGCGCTCGAACCTCGAGGCACTCGACCTGGTCAACGCCGGCGAGTAGCTCTGCACCTGCAGCATCGGTTCTGAATCACTGATTCTGAACCACAACGAACGCCCGACCTTTTCGAAGGTTGGGCGTTCGTCGTTTCATGCACGTGCGCCCCGCGAGCCCGCAGTTGTCGGAGCCTCGGGCGCGCCCAGGCTCCGACAACTGCAAGCTCGCGGGGGCGGCAACCTCGTAGAGGTGAGTTAGGTAAGGCTTGCCTATGTTGGTTATAGTGAGTGTCATGCTCGGTCACGACCTCACCCTCTCCTACCACGGCGCACCCGTCGTGCACAGCGCCCACATTGACCTGGCCCCCGGGCAGATCACCGCGCTGATCGGCGCCAACGGCAGCGGAAAGTCGACCCTGCTGCGCGCCCTTGCCCGACTTCACACGCCCGACTCCGGCACCGTCTTTCTGAGCGACGATTCCAGCAGTCCGGATGCCGCGCCCACTCTCACCGCGGCCAACGGCGTCGACGCCCTCACTTTGACCAGCCGCGAATTCGCCCGCCGGGTCACCCTGCTTTCGCAGAGCCGGGCCACCCCGACCGGACTGACCGTGCGCGAGGTCGTCGATTTCGGACGCCACCCGCACCGGGGCCGCTGGGTGCGCGGAGATGCCGATGGTGCGGCTGCGGTGCAGCACGCGATGACCGTCACCGGCATCAGCGACCTTGCCGACCGGCAGGTTGAGCAGCTCTCCGGTGGGCAGCTGCAGCGCGTCTGGTTGGCCAGCTGTCTGGCTCAGGACACGACGGTACTGCTTCTCGATGAGCCGACCACCTACCTCGACCTGCGCTACCAGGTCGAGCTCCTCGACTTGATTCGCGACCTGGCCGAACTCCACGGCGTGACCATCGGCATCGTGCTGCATGACCTCGACCAGGCGGCACTGATCGCCGACCGGGTGATTCTGCTCGACGCGGGCCGCATCGTCGCGGCCGGAACGCCGGGCGAGGTCTTCGTCGGCGACGTGCTCAGCTCGGCCTACGGCATCCGGATCGACGTCGATGTCGATGCCGACAGCGGCCTGATTCGCTCACGGCCGATCGGCCGCCATGATCGCCGCCGCGCCGAAAGCCACGACCACGACCACGGCCACGGCCACGACGAACGCAGCGTTCACCGCCACGACCAACGCAGCAGCGCTCACAGTGTGGCGGTCAACGCCTAGCGTCACCTGCTGCCCCGACACTCCTCTTCCGACCCAGCTTCCCCTCGTTTCGCCCTCACTCCGCGCGGGCGCTCTTCCGCGCGCCATCAGAAAGAAACCCATGAGAAAGACGCCAATGAGAAAAAATGCCGTGAAAGCTCGCCACCTCCTCCTGTCGATCGCCGCTGCAGGAACCGCCATTCTCTTGGCCGGTTGCGGCACCACCGAGAACGCCGGCTCGCCAGCCGCACACGGCGCCTCCGCCATCACCATCACCGACGACCGTGGCGAATCGGTCACGCTCGAGGGGCCGGCGACGAAGGTCGTCGCCCTGGAGTGGAACACGGTCGAGAACCTCGTTGCGCTCGGCGTGATGCCGATCGGCGTCGCAGATATCGAGGGCTATGGCGACTGGGTCAAGTCCGAGTCGCTCGACGACTCGGTGACGGATGTCGGCCAGCGCGGTGAGCCGAGCATCGACGCGATCGCCGGCCTGGCTCCTGATCTCGTGGTGACCACCACCGACCTCTCCGAGAGCGCCATCGCGCAGATCGAAGAGATCGCCCCACTGATCGTCGTGCGCGGAGCCGACGCGTCGAACGGCATCGGGCAGATGGAGAAGAACCTCAACACGATCGCCACCGCCACGGGAACCGAAGACGAGGCGGAGACGTTGCTCGCCGGCTTCGAGGCGAAGATCGCCGACGGCGCCGAGGAGCTGAAGGCGGCCGGCCTCGCCGGTACCAAATTCGCGATGACCGACTCCTATGCGAGCGGCGGCCAGGTCACCATCCGCCCGTTCGCCCACGGCGCGCTGCTCGCCGACCTGACCGAGCGCCTCGGCCTCGTCAACGCCTGGACCGGCGAAGGCGACGCCGACTACGGCCTCGGCACGACCGACGTCGAGGGGCTCACCGCTCTCGGCGACGTGAACTTTCTCTACATCGCCAACGGTGCCAGCGACGCTTACCAGGTTGATCTCGCCGACAACGCGGTGTGGAACTCGCTCCCGTTCGTGCAGGCCGGCAACGTTCACCGCCTGCCCGACGGCATCTGGATGTTCGGTGGCCCGTCGTCGATGAATGACTACATCGACGCGGTTGTTTCGACTCTCACCGCCTAGCATGACCGCGACCACGACTGCCCCGCCGGCCCTCACTCCCACCGGGGTGACGGCCGGTGCCGGGCGCGCCCGGCTCGCGGCGTTCCTGGTCGGCGGCGTGCTGCTCGCCCTCGTTCTCTCCGCTGTTCACCTCACCCAGGGGTCGTCCGCGGTCGGTCTCGGTGATCTGATGCACGTGCTCACCGGCACCGGTGACGAGCAGTCGGCGGCCGTGCTCGTCGCCTCCCGTTTGCCGCGGCTCCTCGCCGGTCTGCTTGTCGGCGTCGCGCTCGGCGTTGCCGGCCTGGTGATGCAGACGGTTGCCCGCAACGTGCTCGCGTCGCCCGACACCCTCGCGGTCAACGGCGGCGCCTATCTCGCCGTCGTCGCCGTCTCGGCGTTTGGGATCTCACTGCCCGCTCTCGGCGGTGGCGCGGTCGCCTTCCTCGGCGGGCTTGCCGCCGCCGCCCTCGTGCTCGGCCTGTCGGCCGGCGGGGGAGGCGGAACGGTGCGGCTCGTGCTCGCCGGCTCGGCCATCGCCCTGGCCCTCGCCGCGCTCACCACGGTGCTGCTGCTGCTCTTCGCCGAGGAGACCACCGGTCTCTTTGCGTGGGGAGCCGGCTCCCTCGGCCAAACCAGTCTCGACGGAGTCAGCCAGCTCGGCCCGGTCGTGCTGCTCACCGTGCTGGCTCTGCTGCTGCTCTCGCGCAAACTTGACCTCCTCGGGCTGGGTGACGACGCGGCATCCGTGCTCGGCGTGAAGGTGCGCCAGACCCAGCTGATCGCGATTGTCTTGGCCGTGCTGCTGTCTGCCGCAGCCGTGACGGTGGCCGGGCCCATCGGATTTGTCGGACTGGCCGCGCCGGCGATCGTTCGGCTGCTGGCCACGCGCATCCCGGGGCTCGCCCGGCACCGGATGCTCATCCCCGCCTCGGCGCTGATGGGCGTGATCGTCGTACTCGGCTCCGACGTGCTGCTGCGCTTCATCTTCGGCGGGCAAGCCGGCGTCGATGTGCCGACCGGCGTCGTGACCACCCTCTTCGGCGCCCTCTTCTTGGTCGTTCTCGCGGGCCGCCTCACCGGCTCCGGCTCGGCGGGCGCGCGCGCCGACACCGCTCATGGAGTATTTGGTGGGCGACGGATGCGTGGAGCGGCAGTCATCGCCCTGGTCGTGATCCTGCTCATCGTGGCGATCGCATCCCTGCTGCTCGGTGATGCCAAACTGCTCGCCGGCGACCTCGTGAACTGGGCGACCGGGCAGGCCGGGCCGGTGGTCACCTTCGTGATGAACACGCGGGTTCCCCGGGTTCTCGCGGCCATTCTCGCCGGTGCCGCCCTCGCGGTGGCCGGGGCGATTGTGCAATCGGTGACGCGCAACCCGCTGGCCGATCCCGGAATTCTCGGTGTGACCGGCGGCGCCGGCGTCGGCGCGGTGATTGTGATCACGATCGCGCCACTCGCCAGCTTCTGGGCGGTCACAGCGGGGGGACTGATCGGAGCGCTGCTCGCAGCCGCCATCGTGTTCGGCCTGGCCGCCCGGGACGGGTTCGGCCAGAACCGGCTCATTCTCGTCGGAATCGGTGTCGCCGCCGCGGCCGGCGCGGTGGTGAGCATGCTCATCGTGGCCACCGATCAGTACAGCGGGGCCAAAGCGCTCACCTGGCTGAGCGGTTCGACCTACGGCCGCACAATGCCGCAGCTGCTGCCGCTGCTCGTGGCGATTGTCGTGGCCATTCCCATTGTGATCGCGGGTCGTCGTGAGCTCGATCTGCTCGCCTACGACGATGACACCCCACGCATTCTCGGTGTCGCGGTCGGCCGGGCCCGGCTCGGCCTGCTCGCGACCGCGGTGATGTTGACGGCGGCCGCCGTTGCAGCCGTCGGGGTGATCGGCTTCGTCGGTCTCGTCGCCCCGCATGCGGCCCGGGCGCTCGTCGGGGCGCGGCATGCGCTCGTTCTGCCGGTTTCCGCGCTGCTCGGGGCGATCCTGGTCTGCGTCGCGGATACGCTCGGGCGTACGGTGATCGCTCCGGCACAGCTGCCGGCCGGGCTGCTCACCGCGCTCGTCGGAGCCCCCTACTTCGTCTGGCTGCTCTGGCGTTCGCGTCGGGCGGGCTGACTCAGGCGGGTCGTCCAGTTCGGGAAGTTAGGTTAGGCATGCCATACTAAGGGCATGCTTACTTCGACGGTTCCTGAGCTCGCCCCCCGCCCGCCGAAGCCCAGCTACCGCCCCTTTTCCGTCGCGGTCGCCGGCATCCGGCGGCTCTCCGACTCGTTCACGCGAGTGACCTTCAGCGGCGCCGACCTGCATGAATTCGGCACGATCGGGCTCGATCAGCGTGTCAAAGTCATTCTCCCGCTACCCGGAATCGGGATGTCCCCACTGCCTGAAGATGACACCTGGTACGACGCGTGGCGCCGGCTTCCCGACGCCGAACGCAACCCGATTCGCACCTACACGGTGCGCGCGGTTCGACCGGCAGCGCGCGAGATCGACATCGACTTCGTGATGCACGGCGACGGCGGACCGGCCTCGCGCTGGGCCGGCGCGGCGGCCGTGGGGGAGCGGCTCGTCGTCGTCGGGCCGAACGCGGGCGGCGAGTTTCCGCGCTCCGGCGTGGAATGGAATCCGGGCGACGCCACGACCCTGCTGCTGGCCGGCGATGAGACAGCGGCGCCGGCGATCTGCTCGATTCTCGGGTCCCTTCCCGCCGACGCGCGCGGCACGGCCATCATCGAGGTGCCGCACGCCCGCGACGCCCTCGACGTTGCCGCCCCTGCTGGAATGCAGGTGACCTGGCTCGTTCGGGATGCCGCCGGCAGCGCTCACGGTGCGGCCCTCGATGCGGCGGTGCGGGAGTGGACATCCGGCTTCATCAGCAGCGCACCTGCCGGTGGCGGTGCAGATGCCGACCTCAACGAAGTCGACGTGGACACCGAGATTCTCTGGGAGGTTCCGGACGCGGTGGCGGCCGACGCGAATGCGGCTCACTCAACGCTTTACGCCTGGCTGGCCGGTGAGGCCGGCGTGATCAAGACCCTGCGCCGGTTCCTCGTCTCCGAGACCGGGATCGACCGTCGACAGGTGGCGTTCATGGGGTACTGGCGCGCCGGTCGTTCCGAAGCGAACTAGCTTTCGGTCGCCCCCAATCTCGGCGGTCGAGGCGGTCCCGGTGGTCGAGCCTGTCGAGACCCGGTGCCCCTGTCTCGAGACCCGGTCACGAGATCTCGACAGGCTCGATCAACGGCGCGGGCGCCTCAGCGCAGGTAGCCACCCTTTTCGAGACCGGCCTCGATTTCCCAGCGGTTCTTCAACGGGTCGCGCCCGGCGATCAGGTAGAGCAGCGGAAACACCATTCCGTAGCGCTGCCACTGGCGTTTGTGCACGGCTTCGTGCTCCAGGATGTCGTCTGACACATTCTGATTGGTGAGGTAGCAGCCGCCGACGCACGAGCCGCCGCGGCCGAACGACCAGGTCGGCATCCCGCGAAAAATGATCATGCCGCTGCGTCGTTCGACTCGACCGGTGCTCCAAATCGAACCCCAGACGATTCCGACCGCGGTCGCGTAGAGGTAGCCGGCCCGGCTGAGGGGGGAGTCGAAGAAGATGCGGCGCACGCTCCCAGCGTAGGCCGTCGGGGCCAGTGCTCGGCAGCGGATGCTCAGCTCGGATGCCCGACGCGGCAAGCCGGACTTCGCGGCAAACCCGAATTCGCGGCAAACCGGACTTCGCGGCCGTCACGCAGGCATCCGCCCGCAGACATCCGCCCGCAGACATCCGCCCACCGGCGTCTGCCTTAGCCGCCCGTCGGCCGGCCGTACTCCTCCAGCAATCGCAGCCACACTTCGCTCAGCGTCGGATAGCTCGGCACCGCGTGCCACAACCGCTCGATCGGCACCTCGCCGACCACCGCAATGGTTGCGGCATGCAGCAACTCGGCGACATCTTGCCCGACGAACGTCGCGCCGATCAGCACGCGGCGATCCTCATCGACGATGGCCCGTGCGTGCCCGACATAGCCGTCGGCGAGCACCGTCGCGCCGCCCAGCCAACTGAGGTCGTAGTCGAGCACCCGGATGCGATGGCCCGCCTTCTCGGCGGCGGCTGCGGTCAGCCCCACCGAGGCGATCTCGGGGTCGGTGAACGTCACTTGCGGAACCGCCGAGTGATCGGCCGTCGCCACGTGGGCGCCCCACGGCGCGTCGTCGACCCGTCGCCCGGTCGCCCGCGCAGCGATCACATCGCCGGCGGCACGCGCCTGATACTTGCCCTGGTGGGTGAGGAGAGCCCGGTGTGTGACGTCGCCGACCGCGTAGAGCCAGTCGCCCGCGAGCGCGGGGGAGCCGCCCTGAACGAGCAGGGTGTCGTCGACGCGCAGCCAGTCGCCGGGCGACAGGCCGATGCTTTCAAGCCCGAGGTCGCCGGTGCGCGGAACCCGCCCGGTTGCGACAAGCACCTCACTGGCCGTGACCGTGCGTCCGTCGCTGAGGATCACGGCGATATCGCCGTCGAGGGTGCGTGTTGCCGAGTTCACGCTGAGTCCGGTGAGCACGGTGGCACCGTCGCGGCGCAGCGCATCGGCCACGAACTCACCGGCGAACGGTTCAAAGTTCGCGAGAAGTTTTCCGCGGGCGATCAACGTGACCGTCGAGCCGAGTGCGGTGAACGCTGTCGCCATTTCAGTGGCGACGGTGCCGCCGCCGATGATCGCGAGTGTGCGCGGAACCGTCTGCGCCGACGTCGCCTCCTTGCTCGTCCACGGGTTCACCTCGGCCAGACCCGGGATTGCGGGCAGCAGCGAGGCCGAGCCGGGGCAGAGCGCCACAGCATGTTTCGCGGTCAGAACCGTCGTCGAACCGTCGGCAGCGGTGACTGTCACCTCGCGGATCCCGCTGACCCGTCCGTGACCGCGCACCAGAGCGATACCGGCCGAATTCAACCAGCTCACCTGATCTTGATCTGACCAGTCATGCACGATCGTGTCACGCCGGCCGAACGCTGCCATCGCATCCAGTTCTCCCGTGATCGCCTCGGCGGCACCCTGCACGCGGCGGGCAGCGGCGAGAGCGGTCCCGGCCCTGATCAAAGCCTTCGATGGCATGCAGGCCCAGTACGAACAGGCGCCTCCGACCAGATCGCTCTCGACGATGACGGCGGTCAGACCGCCCTGCACCGCACGGTCGGCGACATTCTCGGCGGATGTCCCGCCGCCAACGACGATGAGGTCATAGATCTGTTCCGGCATGTTGACGCCTTTCGATGCTTCCCACCCAGGTGCTGCTCTGCGCGGTCAGCATACGCCCCTCGACGGTTCTCGACAGGCTCGACGGATCTCGACAGGCTCGATCACCGGGGTGGTCAGCGCGTCAGCGACCCGATGACACGCAGCACGTTCGACAAGTCGTCAGAGGCCGCCTCGGCTGATGACGGAGCGAACCCGGCAATCGTCGCGCCGGCGAGCCCGAAGTGGGCGCGCAGCCCGGTGATGGCGCCGGTGAGGGCCTCCACGCTAATTCCGAACGGCAGCAGGTTCGCCAGTCCGGTCATCTCGGAGGGGTCGAGCACGTCGAGGTCGATGTGCAGGTAGACCTGCGTGGCCCCGGTGTGGCGCACCGCCGCGATGAGGGCATCTGCGGTGCCGAGATCCTCGGCGGCGACCAGCGCGATCGAGTGCGTGCGGATGAGTTCCGCCTCGGCCGCATCGATGTCCCGCGTTCCGGCGAGCACCACCCGGTCGAGCGGGATCGAGGTCGAGGAGCCGAGCGCCAAGCCGTCGGCGCCCCCGCCGGTGATCGCGCGCAACACCATGCCGGTGAACGCGCCAGACGGCGACGATTGCGGCGTGTGCAAATCGGGGTGGGCATCCAGCCAGACCACCGCCAGATCGCTCGGATGCTGCCGCGACGCGTGTTCGACGGCGGCCAGCGACACCCCGCAGTCACCGCCGATCGTCAGCGCCCAGTCGTCGCTTGCGCGAAGTACTGCTGTCTGCGCGCTGCGCACCAGAGCAAGGGCGGAGTACCGGTTGACGCCGGTGTCCTCCGAGTCACCCGCCTCGGCCGGAATCGGCACGGCGACAGTGGCTGAAGCGGGCAGATCGCCTCGAATCGCCTCCGCCCCATCGGCCAGGCGCATCGCGCGCGAAGAAACTGAACCTTGCCATTGCGGCACGACAACGAAGGTGGGAGACACCCCTTCAGTATGCTCTCAGACCGCTTCCAAGCGCCATCACGACATGTCGCGATAGCGCTCGGCTGCGTCGACGGCGGCGCGCAGCTCGTCGAGATTCATCCGCAACCCGTAACCGGGGGTGTCCCGCTGAATGCGCCAGCCTTCGGCGAGTGAACCGAGGTCGAGCGTGTCAAAACCGAACTCATTGATCAATGCGGAGGCGGCGTGACGGGCGGCAGCACTGTCGCCGGCGACGACCAACGCGCGACGATTCGGGGTGCCGGCCGGGCTGCCATCCGTCAGGAGTTCAGATGCGTAAATATGGTTGAACGCTTTGACGACATGCGCGTTCGGCAAATGGGCTTGCAGCAGCTCGGAACTGGTTGTCGATTCGTCGTCGAGCGCGGCTATCGCTCCGTCGCGCTGAGGGTAGTAGTTGTTGGTGTCGATCACGACCTTGCCGGCAAATGCCGCTGACGGAAGTTCCTCGATGCGGCGGAGTGGGATGGTGACGATCACCAGGTCGCCTGTCGATGCGGCCACGGCCGAGGTGGCCGCGCGCGCCTTCGGACCCAGTTCGGCCACCAGGCCGCTGAGTGTCTCGGGTCCACGCGAATTGCTGAGCACCACGTTGTAGCCACTGGCCACACCGAGTCGTGCGAGCTGGCTGCCGATGTGCCCGGCGCCGACGATTCCCAAAGTTGTCATGATCGGATTAACGACGAGAGCCGGCGGGGTGTTCCCGCCGACCCTGAAATCGTTGCCGTTCGAATCAAACGAAATGCGTTATGAACCGATCGCGGTGGTCGACCCGGCGTTCTTGAGCGCGGCGAGCCGTGCGTCGACCTCGGTCAGCTCGCCCAAGTCCTCAAGGCTTTCGAACTGCGCGTCGAGACTGGATGCCGCGAGCTCACTGGCGCCGCGCACCTTGGCCTCTTCGCGACGGATCTTGTCTTCGAACCGGCTGACCTCGCTGGTCGGGTCCATGATGTCGATGCTCTTGACGGCATCCATCACTTGCGCCTGCGCGGCGGCCGACTTCGAACGGGCGACGAGCTCGTCGCGCTTCGACGCGAGCTGACCCAGCTTCGTCTTCATCGCGTTCAGGCCGTTCTTGAGCTGCTCGACAACCGCAGTCTGCGAGGCGATCTGCGGCTCGGCAGCCTTGGCTTCCTTCTCGGACTGCAGCTGACGGCCGAGCGCCACCTTGGCGAGGTTGTCGAACTTGTCGGCGTCAACGGCGTTGCCGCCCGCGCGCAGCTCGTCGGCCTTGCGGCTGGCGGCGAGGGCCTTGCCGCCCCACTCGGTGGCGGCTTCGATGTCTTCGCGGTGGTCGTCCTCAAGCAGACGCAGGTTGCCGATTGTCTCGGCGATCGCGCTTTCCGCATCGGCGATGCTTGTCGTGTAGTCGCGCACCATCTGGTCGAGCATGAGCTTGGGGTCTTCAGCGGAATCCAGAAGCGCGTTGATGTTCGCCTTCGCCAGCTGGGAGATGCGGCCAAAGATTGACTGCTTTGCCATTTTGGTGGTGTCCTTTCGAGTGGGTCGTGCCGGTGTGTTGCAAGTGTTGCGAGTGTTGCGTGGTCGGTGAGACTGTGGGGTCGAAATCGGCGGGCGTCTGATGTCGCGCGGGGTTTCGCGGATGACCTCGAGGTCTAGAAGCGGCCGCCGCCTCCGCGTCGAGAGCGCGTACCCCCGCCGCCGAAACTGCCGGCGCTGCGGGAGCCGCCGCGCGAACCGCCTCCGCCGCCGAACATACCGCCTCCGCCTCCGCGGGATCCGCCGCCTCCGGTGAGAAGCGTGTTGATCAGGATGCCGCCCAATATGGCGCCCATGGCGCCGTTGCCGCCGCCCGAGCCGCTGCTCCTGCTCGCTTGCTCGCCGAACAGTCCGCCGAATGGGTCGCCGCTCGTCGCGTTGAACCCGTTCACATCGTTTTGGGCGAGTCGGATGGCTTCGGCCGCCAGTGCGTCGGCACGCTGTGCTGCGGCGAGTGCCGTGGCCGGATCCGACGCGCTCAACGAATCGGCCTGAACGACGAGACGGCCCGCTTCCGCAAGGCGGGTGCGTGCCTCCGCGCCGACGGCCCCGCGCCGCGCGGTGATGAAGTCCTCGGCGGCCGAGACCTGGCTGCGCGCGGCGAGGAGGGTGTGGCTGAGCGCGGCCTGCGCACGTTGCTGCTGAACTGCGGCTTCCCGCACGCCGTGCAGCGCAGCATCCATTGGCGCGTTCGCCGCCTCCAACGTCTGCACCAGCTCGATCGGGTTGATGGCACCGTCGGCCAGGCGTGCCTTGACGGCGGCGAGGGTCTGTTCGGTCTGCGCGATCACGGAGGGCAGGCTGGCCGACGCCCCGCCGGTCACCGGAAGCGCCCGCGCGGCGACCAGGTCGGTCTCGAGGTCGGTGATCACCGGGCCGACGGTGGCGGCGGCCTGCTTCAGGTCGGCTCCCAAACGGTCGACAGCGTCGAGAAGAAGGGTCGCCTGGTCGACCGAATCTTCGGCCGCACGGATGCCGACGGCCGCGGCTCCGGTGTCGCCCGCCGCCAGCCGGGTGTTGGCCTCGGCCACGGCAGATTCGGCGAAGGTCACGCGTTCGCGAGCCTGGGCGGGGTTATCGGCGACGGTCGCAATGCTCGTGGCGGTGTACCGCGCCGAGAGATCGGCGAGGCTCGCTTCGGCCGCGGCGATCCGTGCCTGGGCCGCGGCGGCCGCAGCGGCGACGGTCGCGGCGGCCTGCGGCGCGTTCTTCTCCAGCTGGCGCAACTCATCGAAATCAGCGGCTTGCTCGTCGAGCGCGGCGTTCGCCTGGGCGCAGAGGTCGAGAATCTGGGAGTACCAGGCGCGCTGTTGCTCTTCGGAGTCGGGCTCCGAGTCATCAAGTCTCTGCTGCAGGGTGAAAGCCTGGCGCAGCAGCGCCGTCGCGTCGGTCACCGCCGCCTGGAACGCCGTGGTCGCCGCCTCGCCATACTGGGCGACGGCGAAGCCGAGTTCTTGCCCGCTGGTCTTGATGGCGTCGTCGGTCTGCACCAGAGCACTGCCGGCCTGCTGCTTGAGTTGTGGGGTCGGCACCGCCTGCACGGCGGCGGGGCCACCGGCTCCCGCGCCGTTCTTTCGACGTCGGCGCATCGCCAGAAAGATGATCACACCGACCGCGACGACGACAATCAGGATGCCGACGAATACGCCGAAGCCGCCGCCTCCGCTGCCGGGGTCTGCCTTTCCCGGAGTGATCTGCGGGGTCGTCACGGCCTGCCCCTGCAGACTCTGGGACAGCCCGTTCGCGGCTCCGATGCCCGCGCCGGCCCAGTCGTTTTGACGCAGGGGAGGCTCAATGGCGACCGATTCGATCTCGCTGAGCTGGGCATCCGTCAGTGTGAAGTTCGGCGAAACCGAGAGCTGGTACTGCCGGTCGCCAGTGGCGACGGCGAGCAGCACGTCGTTGGTGCCGAGACCGTTCTGGTCGGCCGTCTGGTCGGCCCATTCCTCGCGGTTGGACACCCCGGTGAAGCTGTCGACATAGGCGACGAAGAGGTCGGTGCCGGTCTCGTCGGCGAGCTTCGTGATGGCCGCGGCGACCTCGCCCTCGCGGTTGCCAAGCGCGCCGGTCTTGTCGACGATGTGGCTTGCGCCGAAATCGACGGGACTCTCGGCATACGCGATCGTCGGTACCCCCACCGCCAGAGCGCTCACCAGAAGTGCGGCGCCGAGCTTCGACCATGCGTGCATGTGCCTGCCTTCTCGCGAGGGATGGGGTTGAATCGAGCTTAGGGCGCGCGAGATTGTCAGTCTAGGAATGTGGTGTGAACGCCGGATGACGCCGTCTCGCGGCGTGTGGTTCGGTAAAATCCGCGCATGGCTCTCACTCTTCATCACATTGTTCTTGACTGCGTCGACGCGGCCCGGGTCGCCTCGTTCTGGTCGGCCGTGCTCGGTCGGGATGTTCTGCCGGGCGCGAGCGCGGATGCCGCGTTCATCGGTGACGGGGAGGCGGGGGAGCAGGGCTGGTTGTTCTTCAAGGTTCCGGAGCCGAAGATGGCGAAGAACCGGATGCACGTCGACTTCGAGGCCGACGACCGGGATGCCGAGGTCGAGCGTCTGCTGGCGCTCGGCGCGACGCGCGTCGCCGATCACGACGAGTGGGACACGCTCTGGACGGTGTTGCACGACCCGGAGGGCAACGAGTTCTGTGTCTCGCAGCGGGCGCGCGTGGCCGCGCCGGCCTGACCCTCTCGGTGATCGAGGAGCGCTTCACCATTTCGTTGGTCGAGGGCGAGCGAGCGCAGCGAGCCCGTGTCTCGAGACCTCGCGAGCCGACGTCCAAGCAACTCAGGTTCGAGGATCGGCTCGCCGGGTCTCGAGACGCGGCCTCCTGCGTCGGCTGCTCCTCGACCAACGACGCCGTGACCGGTCCTCGGCACGCTCGCCAGGCATCCGCCGAGACATGCCCTACGCGGTGATCCGCGCCACGCTCTCCAGTAGCTCGTTGCGCACCTCGGTGACGAGCAGTTCGCGCGCGCCGGCCAAAATCGGGTTGCCGGTCACCGTGCTCGCGGCAACTGCCGGCGACCACCGACTCGAGCCACGAATCTTCTTCGACACCAACTCGGCCAGTTCGTCGCCGCCGGCGCGGCAGGTCGGCCCGCCGAGCACAACGAGTTCGGGGTCGACGACGGCAAGCAGCGGAATCACGCCGAACGCCACCCGGTAGGCCAGCTCATCCAAAATCGCGGTGCGCGCAGGACTCGTGGCCAAGGCGTCGAGAATATCGGGCAAGGTGCGCCCGCGCATGCCGTGTTCGCGGGCCAGGCGCACGAGTGCCTTGCCGCCCATGACGTCTTGCAGATCGCTGACCGGACGACCGTCGACGCCGGTGAGCGCTTGCGGTGCCGGCAGAAAGCCGATCTCCCCGGCGCCGCCGAACGAGCCGCGGTGAATAGCGCCATTGAGGTCGAGTGCGGCGCCGAGACCGTTGCCGAGCCAGAGCAAAGCAAAGTTGCTCGCCGATGCGGCGGCCCCGAAAGCGCGCTCGGCGATCGCGGCGAGATTGACGTCGTTGTCGATCTGCACCGCGAGTCCGAGTTCGTCCTCGATGAGTTTGCGCACGCCAATGCGAGGCCAGCCGGGCAGGGTTTCGGTGAACAGATGATCGTCGTCGAGAGTGTCGAGGTAGCCCTGCACGCCCAGGCAGACGATGCGCACCGACGCCGGGTCGGCCCCACTCGGAGCACAGGCGGCCTCGATCGCGGCGCGCACTTCGGCGACGGCGTTGCGTTCCGAGGCATGGGCAGGCAGCGCAATTTCAACGATTTCGTGGTCGGTGCGCAGTGCGTCGACCAGGCAGGCGCGCATCCGCTTGGCGTCAATGTCGATGGCGACGCCGAGCACGCGATCGGCGCGTGCCGCGTAGGTGACCGAGGGGCGGCCTTGACCGCCAGTGGCTTCGCCGTCGACGCGAATGAGTCCGGCCTTCTCAAGCCGGGTGACCACGAGGGATGCGGTCGGTTTCGACATTTCGCCGAGTTCGGCGATGCGCACGCGGCCGAGCGGCCCGTGCTCAAGAAGAAGGGAGAGGGCGGTGCGGTCGTTCCAGGCGCCGAGCCACGCCGGGGTGCCGGGGGCGGATGTTGCTGCCATGGGCCCTCTCTTGTGCGCGGCCGGAAGTGTGCTGGTTGTGGGGTGCGCCGTCTTGCAGCGCAGACAACAATCTAATCGTTTGGTGCGGTCGGGCTGAACTCGACACGATGGCTGCTGCTGCGGGGCGGCTGGCGCTGACACACGCGGTTACATTCCGTAAGGGGGCGCAATGCGCCAGCGGCCACGGCTTCGCGGTGCGTAGGGTGGGCTGATCGCGGCGTGCCCGAGTGGTCGAAGGGGTCGGTTTCATACACCCCGCTGGGCGTGCGCCATCTCACACGCCCAGCGGGATTCCCCACGCCGGAATGCTGGCCGAGTCTCGAAATCGCGCGAGTCGGCCCCAGGGCTCGCGGCACGTGTGTGCAAAGCGGGGACGTGTTCTACCGCGTGCCGCCATCCCAAACACGTGCCGCGATGGTGGTCACTCCTGCGCTTGTGGGGGTACCGAATTCAGGAGCGGAGGTGTGTCGGCAGTGAGCCGGCCGCGGAACAGTCTGGCCTCGGTAGCCGCGACACGCCTCCGCTCCTGATTTTGGCCTCGCCCGTCGGTGGTTGAGGATCGCCCGACGAAGTCGGCCGCGTCTCGAAACCACGCGAGCCAAACTCGAGACTCAAGGCATCGCGTCCGTGCCTCTTGAACCGACGGCGTTCACAACAGCGGAGATTCTGCTCAATCGCGCCGATTCAGCCCCGAAAAACTCCGAACTACAGAAAATCTCCGCAGTTGTGAACGCCCGCGCCGTGCACAGCTTCCGAAGTGCGCCAGCGGCCCGCCCTACAGAACCCGCAACCCCACGCTCGTCACGATCGGCTCCCGCTGCCCACCGGAATGCACCACGTGCGTGCCGTCGACAGTGAGTTGGCTGGCATGACAGCGCAGCGCCCGCGTGACCGTGTCGAGGTGGTCGCCGAGCGCAAACCATTCGGTATCCGTCACCGGCGCGTGCAGAATCTCTGCGAACTTCACGCCCTGCGCTCGGCACGCCGCGATCGTCGCCTCATGCACCCGCACATGGTCGGGATGCCCGTAGCCACCCTCATCGTCGTAGCTGATCACCAGCGACGGCCGCAGCTCCTCGATCAGCGCCGCAACATCGGCAGCGACCTCGGCGAGCGGAGCGGTCGTCAGTGCGTCGGGGCCGGAGTCCTCCGCGGGGCCGGCAATACCCGGCCGGATCCACTGCATGCCCGAATCGCGATAGATCCGCGGGGCCAGCCCGGCGGCCCGCGCCGGGGGACTGCCGAGCCAGAACCGCTCGGCGATACCCAGCTCTTCCGTCGCACGCTGCAACTCGAACTCCCGATGGGCGGTCAGCGCTTCGGTGCCCTCCAGGCCAGAAAGCGGACCCGGCACAACCTCGCCGCGCTCCCCGCGTGACGCGGTGAGCAGCGTGACCCGCACGCCGCGCGCCACGAGTTCGGCGATCAGCRCGCCGGTTGAAATGGTCTCGTCATCCGGATGCGCATGCACGAAGAGCACGGATGCAAGCCCGTCGAGAATGCTCACGAACGCGATGCCGAACCGGTTGACGAGGCTGCGCCGCCGGCAATACCCACGTCGCCAGCATCAGGAGCTTGGCGCGTCGAGTCCGGACCAGCCGACGCATCCGACTCGAGCAACCCGCGGTACACCTCAAGAAGGGCCTCGGCCGAGCTTTCCCAGGAGAAGCGCTCGGCTCGCTCCCGTGCCGCCACCGACAGGTGCCGCGCGGTCTCGGGATTCGACAGGATGTCAGCCATCGCCGCGGCCCACACGGCTGGGTCCCGCGAATCCACCACCATCCCGGTCACGCCATCCACGACAGCTTCGCGCAGCCCACCGGACGCCGCCGCCACGACCGGAACCCCGCTGGCCGCCGCTTCGAGGGCGACGAGTCCATAGGTCTCTGAGTGCGACGGAACCAACACAATGCGGGCGCCCCGAAAGAGGCGCGCCAAATCCACTCGGGACTGCGGGCCGATGAAATGCACGTGCTCCACCACGCCGAGTTGAGTGGCGAGCTCATTCAGCTCGTCGATGTATCCGTCGAAGTCGGCGGAAGCATCACCCGACACAAGCAGATCGGGGCGGAGCGCATCGGGAACCGCCGCAATCGCCTCGATCGCCAGGTCGATTCCCTTGAGCGGCTGTAGGCGAGCGGCCACGACGACGTATCCGCGGTCCTCTGCTGGGCCGGCAAGGTTGTGAATGAGATCCGCAGTGAACTCACCAGCACCAGCACCGACCGACGCAGCACCAGCACCGACCGACGCAGCACCAGCACCCGCATCGACATCCGCAGGGTGAAACAGCACCCCGTCAACCCCCGGCGGCACAACGGTAATCCGCGCCTCAGGCCCGCCGAGCCGCGTCACGATGGTGTCGGCCTCGGCCTGGCTGATCGCCACGAGCGCATCCGATTCCCTCGCCAGCCACGCTTCGCCGGCCATCCGTCCGGGCGACTCCGGCCGTTCACCGGCCGACAGCGGCGTCGACAAATCGGCGGCAATGCTATGAAAACTCTGCACGTGCGGCGTTCCCCAGTGCTGCGCGAGCGGCAGCCCAACCATGCCCGAAAACCAGTGGTGCGAATGCATCACGTCATACGGCCCGAGCGTGCCCATGCGCATCCGAAACTCGTCGATGAAATTCTCGTGGTCGCCCTTCGGCACGGATGCCGCTGGCCCGGCCGTCAGAAAACGGAGTCTCACTCCCGGTGCCAGCTCCATCTCGCTCGGCTGCTCGGGCGACGAGCGCCGCGTCAGAATCTCGACCGAATGCCCGAGCGCGCCCAGCGCTTCGGCCTGGTGCAGCACCACGACGTTCATGCCGCCGGCGTCGCCGGAACCCGGCTCAGCTGCGGGGGAGGTGTGGAGCGAGATGAGGGCAATGCGAAGTGGGTCAGAAGAAGGTGGCACGCGAAAAGCGTAGTCCTCATTAGAGGGGACACCGGGCGCGCCACCCCCGGTGGAATCAAGCGACCCGCAACTCGATCTCGCCCGGCAGGGCATTCTCCCCACCGAATACCAGGTGCCGGTTCGCGATTTTGTCGGTGAAGAACCGGTCGTGGCTGACCACGATGACCGCGCCCGGAAAATGGAGCAGCGCGCGTTCCATCACCTGAGTGCTCGACATGTCGAGGTGGTTAGTGGGCTCATCGAGCAGCAGAACGGATGCGCCCGACAGCAAACACTGCGCCATCGCGACGCGTGCCCGCTGGCCACCCGAGAGGTTGCCGATCTTCTGCTTGAGGTCGGCTTCACTGAACTGGAACATCGACAGAAACCGGTTCACCGATTTGCGCGTCGCGGTGAAGGCCAGGCTGCCCGGCATCGCGTTGACCGAATGACTGACCGTGTCGTCTTCGTCGAGCTCGGCGAGAACCTGGTTGTACGAGACAACTCCGGCGCCGGGTGCCCAGGTGACCTTGCCGGCATCCGCCTTCTCTTCGCCGTTCAGCACCTTGAGCAGCGTGGACTTGCCGCTGCCGTTGGAGCCGAGCACGACGATGCGGTTGCCGCGGCGCACCTCGAAGCCGAGGTCGCTGAAGAGCAGCTTGTCGCCGTAGCTCTTGTCGAGTGACTCGACGCGGCAGAGCACATCCTTGATGTGCAGGCCGCTGTAGATTTCGGTGATGATTTGGTCGACCGGGCGCGGGGCGCGGTTCTTCTTGATGCTGGCGAGCTGGCTGCCGAGCTTGCGGCTTGACGCTTTCGCGGCCTCGCGGCGGTCGGCGATGCCCTCGGATTCGAAGGCGAGCAGCTCGGATTCATGCACGAACTGCGCCTCGAGCGTCTTGAGCCGGAACTGCTTCTGCACCACGTACTCGCCGAAGTTGCCCGGGTACTCGTGTAGGTGAAAGTTCTCAACCTCGATGATGCGGGTGACCACGGCGTCGAGAAACTTGCGGTCGTGCGAGACGATGATCGCGGCGCCCTTGAAGTCGCGGAACCATGACTCGAGCCACTCGACACCGGCCACATCGAGGTAGTTGGTGGGCTCGTCGAGCAGCAGCACGTCTGGGTTCTCGAGCAGGATCTTCGCCAGGGCCGCGCGGTTGCGCCAGCCGCCCGACAGATCGTCGATCGGGCAGACGCGGTGCGCCTCGTCGAAGCCGAGCGTGGTGAGAGCGGTGTCGATGTTGCGCTTGTAGTCCCAGCCGCCGAGGCGTTCCATCTCTTCGAACAGTTCAGCCTGGCGGTGGATGAGCCGGTCAAGTTCGTCGCCGCCGTCCGGGTCCATCGCTACGACGGCGATATCGGCGTCGATCCCGGCCAGTTCGGCTTCGATTGTCTTGATTTCGACGAAGAGCTCGTCGAGAACTTCAAGAATCGTGGATGCGCCGTTCAGTTCGGAGAACTGGGAGAAGTAGCCGATCTTGACGCCGGCATCGACGGTGACGGTTCCGGTGTCCGGGGTCACTTGTTCGAGGATCAGCTTGAGGATCGTCGACTTGCCCGAACCGTTCTTGCCGATCAGGCCGACGCGGTCGCCGGTTTCGAGGCGGAGGAACACCTCGCGCAGAATCTGGGTCTTCTCGAAGTTGACGTTGATGTCTTGCAGCCTGATCAGGCTCATTGCTGGTGTCCTCTCGCGGGGCATCCCTCTGGCCGTCGTCGCTCGTGTACGTAGCTCGTGTACGCAGTTCGTGGCACGTGTTTGAGTAGGTGGCGCGTGTTAGAACACGTGCCGCGAGCGTCAACGCGTGCCGCGACGAAGTGGCTGGCCAGCTGGTGCTGGCCCGGAGGGCATGTGGCCCGGTTCGAGTCTACAAAGTGTTGCTGGGTGCTTCGCCGCTGTTCGGGTCCGGCTGTCCGGCGAGGCAACGGATGCCTGGCCCAGATTTGTTGACGTGGTCTGCCTGATGGGCTAGCTTTCGAGCACCACTCACGCTCAGGGGGAAGTATGCGGATGGGATTCGTCGTGCCGATCGTTGGCATCCTTCTATTGGCCGGCTGCAGCGTCTCGCCGTTCGACGTTCTGAACGACGACCAGCGTGTCGATCTTCGCAACAGTTCAAGCGAGTACCAGCAGCAGGTGCTGGCCGACCTCTATGTCGACGAAGCTGAGTACCGGCAATCCGTCGATGACTGGCGACAATGCGTGGTCGAGGCCGGAGCGGATCCGACAGAAATCGTGGCCAATGGCAATAACCTGAGTTTCAGTTATTCCATTGAACGGGACACTGAAGCTCAGGTCGCAACGATCAGCGTCCAGGCAGATTCTTGCCTGGCCGAGTACCACGAAGCCATTGGCCGGGTGTGGGTGTCGCAGGGAACTGAGCTGAACTGAGCCTCAGCACCCCCGCCCGGCCACCGTTCCCTACTCAACCAGGCGCAGCGTCCGGTCGCTGTTGTTGAAGCGCTCGCCGCCGGTCTCGGTGACCGTGACGATGTCTTCGATGCGCACCCCGAAGCGCCCGGGGAGGTAGATGCCCGGTTCGATCGAGAAGCACATACCGGGTCGCAGCAGCTGCTCTTCGCCCTCGACCATGTACGGCGGCTCGTGCGTGGTGACGCCGATGCCGTGGCCGGTGCGGTGGATGAACTCCTTGCCGTAGCCGGCCTCGGTGATGACCGCCCGGGCGACCCGGTCGATCTCCTGGCAGGCGACGCCGGGTGCGACCGCGTCGAAGGCGGCCTGCTGGGCGTTCCGCACGATTTCGTGCACATCCCGCTGCTCCTCGGTCGATTCGCCGACGCACACCGTGCGAGTCGTGTCCGACCCGTAGCCGTGCATCAGGCCGCCGAAGTCGAGCACGACCGCGTCGCCGACCTGGATCACGCGCTCGCCGGCCTCGTGATGCGGGTTCGCCCCGTTCGGTCCCGACCCGACGACGGTGAAGTCGACCTGCTCGTGGCCGAACTCGCGTAGTAGTCGGGCCAGGTCGGCGGCGACCTCGTTCTCCCGGCGTCCGGCGAACTGCACCTTCACGATCTCGTAGAACGTCGCATCCGCTGCGGCGCCCGCGAGTGCCAGGCGGGCGAGCTCATCGGCGTCTTTGACCGCGCGCATCATCGGCAGGCTCTGGCTCAGCGAGCGGTAGCGGGTCTCCGGCAGAGTCTCCTGCAGCCCGAGCAGATGCATCGCCCAGGCCGAGTCAGAGATGCCGAACTGGCCGTGCGGGCGCACGAGTTGTTGTGCGACCTCGTAGGGGTCCGTGCCATCCGTCCAATCCACGATCTCGACGCTCGGTGCACCGGCAGCCGCTTCGGCGTCTGCGCGTTCCAAGATCGGGACCAGCAGGGTCGGCGGCTGGCCGGGAGCAAGCGTCAACATGGTCAGCCGCTCGGTGATGGCGGTGGGTTGGTAGCCGGTGAGCCAGACAAGATCGGGTCCGGGCATCACGATGACACCGTCCAGCCCGGCGCCGAGAGCATCGGCCACGACACGCTCCATCCGTGCTGCATAGTCGTCACTCGTGAACGGGACCGGTTCCGTTTCTGGATTCATCGCGCGCCTCCTCAGCTGCCGTACCTACCTACTGAGGATCCCACTGCGGCTGGCCGCGGGGAAGCTGAACACGCGCCAAGCACCTGCAAATTAGCCCCTCGGGAAACCCTTGCGCGCCTCCACGCCGCGAACTAACATGCAACCAAATGGTTGTATCAAATCTGAGCGCACACGAGATCGATCGCATCTTTCAGGCAATGGCGGATGCGACGCGGCGCGACATCATCACCCAGGTGATGGTGCGTGAGCAGTCGGTTTCAGCGCTCGCCGCACGCTATGCGATGAGCTTTGCCGCGGTGCAGAAACATGTGGCGGTGCTTGAGCGAGCCGCACTCGTCGGCAAGGAACGACGCGGAAGAGAACAGATCGTGCAGGCCAATCCGGAGACGCTGCGGCGTGCAGCGCAACTACTCGACGCCTACGAACAGATCTGGCACGACCGGGCCGAACGCATGGTGGGCATCCTCGCCGAAAACAAACCGATATCCGAGAAGGGACAGAAATCATGACCGTACTCAGCTCTGAGAAAGACCTTGACTCATTGACGCTCACGTTCGTCGCCGAGTTCAACGCCGACGCCTCCCGGGTCTGGCAGCTGTGGGAAGACCCGCGCCAACTCGAACGCTGGTGGGGACCGCCCACCTTTCCTGCCACATTCGAACGTCATGAGTTTCGCGAGGGCGGCAGCTCCCGCTACTTTATGACCGGTCCGGAGGGCGAGAAGCCCCGTGGCTGGTGGGCCTTTACCGAGATCGACGCTCCGCGCCGGCTCGCGTTCGACGACGGGTTCTCGGGCGACGACGGAGAACCGGACGCCTCCATGGGGGTTGGGAGCGCAGTGGTCACCTTGGAGGAGCACGGCGACACGACACGCATGACGATTGTGTCGACGTTCTCCTCCCTTGATCAGATGGAACAAGTGATGGCGATGGGAATGGAAGAGGGGATGCGCGACGCCCTCGGCCAGATCGACGCGCTGCTCGCCGAGAGCGTGTCGGCCTAACTCGCGTTCGTGTTCGCTGGCCTCTCGGCCCGCTCGTGTTTCGGCCGCGGTGGTCGTCGCGGGCGGGCCGAGGTTCGTTGAACAGGATGATCCATCCCCTCTGAGGATCGGCTTGGCGGTGCCGACGTGAAGTCGCGTTGTGGATCATGGTTCCGGAAGCGCACCTTGAGGGTGCGGCGCAGTTATACCCGCCTTCGAACGAGTCCGTTAGTGGTGGATGTTTCGGTTAACCACACGATGACCGCGCGAACCCGCAGAGTTCCGACGAAGCGTCCCTCCTGCACCTGTTCGGCCTAAGACTGAGGCACCAGGCACCTTTCGGCATCGCACCTCAGGTCAACTGCCCGGGATAGCCCGTCACCGTCGATCACGTGACCGAACACGATTGGGGAGCGCAATCATCATGAACGAACCTTCAAAACGCGGCAAGACACTGCTACGAAGCATGGCCGCACTCACCGGGGTGGTGCTGGCCCTGGCGATTGGGACGGTGCCCGCGCAGGCCGCGATCACAGATCCGCCCACGGTAGTCAGTCTCACATTTGATGACGGCAACGCCGACCAGATGACAGCGCTGCCGATTCTCGACTCCGCCGGCATGAAGGGCACATTCTTCATCACGACCGGCTGGATTGGCGCCCAGGACTACATGACCCAGGCCAACCTTGCTACTTTGAAGGCCGGGGGCCACGAGATCGGCGGACACACCGTAAGCCACCCAGACCTTACGCTCATTCCGGCGGATGAGGTCACGAAACAGATCTGTCAGGCGAGGAATACGCTCGCAGGCTGGGGCTACCCCAACACGGACTTTGCTTACCCGTACGCAAGTCTGAACCCGGCCGTTTCCGCTGCTGTGGAAGCTTGCGGCTACAACAGCGCCCGCAACTTGGGTGACACGTTCACGCGGTTCGGCGGAACTCCCGGTCTCTTCGCAGAGACCGTGCCTCCGCTGAATCCCTTCGAGACCCGCGCCCCCGACGAGGTCGACTCCACGTGGACGCTCGCGGACCTGCAGAAGACGGTGACTGATGCGGAATCGAGCGGCGGAGGCTGGGTTCAGCTCACGATGCATCACATCTGCGCCACGGCGTGTGACCCGCTGAACCTGACAGTAACCCCGACGCTTCTCCAGCAATTCGTCGACTGGCTCAAACTTCGCGCCGCCACGAACAACACGACCGTCAAGACGGTCGCAGAGGTCGTCGGCGGGGCTGTCAAGCCCCTCGTCACCTCGACCAACTCCTTCCGCCCAGCCCCCGGCCCCGGCGTGAACGGCGTTCTCAACCCGAGCCTCGAGACGCCCGGAGCGGCTGGACAGCCCCCGCAGTGCTGGCAGCAAGGTGGATTCGGTGTCAGCACGAGGGCCTTCAGTACCGTGACCGACGCGCATACGGGAACGGCCGCTGAGCAACTGATAGTGACGAATCTAGTCTCGGGTGATGCGAAACTCGCGCTCACGCAGGACCTCGGCACTTGCGCGCCGACCGCTACTCCCGGGCGCACCTACTCGCTGCGGGCCTGGTACAAATCGACGGCCAATACGCAGTTCGATGTGTACTACCGTAACTCCGTCGGTGGCTGGATCTATTGGACTTCTAGTCCTCAGTACTTGCCCTCGGCGACGTACACTCAGGTGGCTTGGGACACAGCTCCGGTCCCGGCGGGATCCACTGGGCTCAGCTTCGGGCTCAACCTCATCTCGAACGGCACTCTGGTCACCGACGACTACGCCCTCTATGACACGGTCGGCGCACCGGGGACTACAGTGACGGCTACCCGGTTGTGGGGGCCCGATGCGTACGGAACCTCGGCGGCCGTTTCGGCAGGAACGTTTGCCCCTGGTGTGCCGGTTGCCTACATCGCAACCGGAGCAACCTATCAGGACGCGCTGTCTGGTGCGCCGGCGGCGGGTGTGAACAAGGGGCCGGTTCTGCTGGTTCAACCGAATGGAATTCCGGGCGTGATCGCCGCGGAGCTGGCGCGGCTTCATCCTGCACGCATCGTCGTGCTCGGCGGAAACGCCGCCGTTTCAGACGGTGTCGCGGCTGCACTATCGGGAATCGCACCGACGACCAGGCTATGGGGCCCTGACGCCTACGGCACGTCGGCCTCAGTATCGGCAGGAACATTTGCCCCTGGTGTGCCGGTTGCCTACATCGCAACCGGAACAACCTACCAGGACGCGCTGTCTGGTGCGCCGGCGGCGGGTGTGAACAAAGGGCCGGTTCTACTGGTTCAACCGAATGCAATTCCGGGCGTGATCGCCGCGGAGCTGGCGCGGCTTCGTCCTGCACGCATCGTCGTGCTCGGTGGAAACGCCGCCGTTTCAGACGGTGTCGCGGCTGCACTATCGGGAATCGCACCGACGACCAGGCTATGGGGCCCTGATGCGTTCGGCACCTCAGCGGCCGTATCGGCCGGAACGTTTGCAACGGCTCCGGTGGTGTACCTCGCGACTGGGGCTACATACCAGGATGCTCTCTCCGGAGGCCCTGCAGCGATCGTGAATGGCGGGCCAGTGCTCCTCGTCCAGCCCAACGGGATTCCCGCAGCGATCGGCGCCGAGCTGACGCGGTTGAAGCCAACGAAGATCGTGGTCCTCGGCGGAAATCTCGCGATTTCCGATGCAGTCATGGCGCAGGCGCAAGCGCTCGCAAAATAGGAGGACCGCATCAGCTGAACAGATACACCGTGAGTGCCCAGACGGTATCGCCGTCTGGGCACTTCTGTTCGTCGACGCGGACCATTCCTGGTCGACCATCCGGCCTGACAATGATCGCTATCGACATTCAGAAGCAGGTCCTGGCCGACCTTTTTCGACGAGGCTGAGTACCGCCGCTTCGTGTCGGTCTCGTTGGCCGTCGCGGTCGGGCTGACGTTCGTTGAACCCGCTGAAGCGTCGTGCTAGGTTCCGATGATTCCGGGAACGCCGCGGGCGAGAGAGTGGCCGTCACGTTCTCGTGCATTTGTTGATTGATTGGGGAGACATGACTATTCAGCGGATGGACAACGTCGCGATCGTCGTCGACGACTTGGACGCGGCCGTCGCCTTCTTTGCTGAGCTCGGCATGGAGGTGGAAGGCAGTGCCCACATCGAAGGCCCGTGGGCGGACCGCACCGTCGGGCTCGACGGGATCCGAAGCGAAATCACGATGCTGCGCACTCCCGACGGCCACGGCAGGTTAGAGCTGACCAAGTATCACGCTCCCGCGCTGTCTGGGGCTGGATCGGAAAACCCTCCGCCCAACACGTTGGGCCTGCATCGCATCATGTTCGCTGTCGACGACATCGACGACACCGTCGACCGCCTGCGCACCCATGGTGCGGAACTCCTCGACGAGATCGCGCAGTACGAGAGCACGTACCGGCTCTGCTACCTCCGCGGCCCCGCGGGCATCATCGTCGCGCTGGCCGAGCAAATCGGTTGACGTCGGCCGCTCTCATTCGGGGCGCGGTCGGCTGATGATCTGCGGGTCATCAGGCTTCACTTCTTTGGCGGTGCGATTCTGGGGCCGGTGTGGCAAGACCGGTTCGAACTTGAACCGTCGCGGGCCGCTCCACATTGCGGGCGGCGCATCGATCGCGTAGGCGAGAGCGTAGGCCACCTTTTCGTAGTTGACGCGCCATCCTCTGAAATGGGGCCAAGCCTGTTCCGGCGTCACCTCAATCGGAAAATCGACGGTTCGCAGAATCTCCACTGCCGTTTGAAAATCCTCAAACGTCACGTCGATGGGGGAGTCGGGGTCGGGATCCTCGTCAACCGGGATGCGAACAGCCCGCGCCACCTGATTGAGGCAGGTGAACCCCATCCTCAGCACGAGCCGGGCACGGATGTGCGGGGCCGACTTCGGGCTCAGCGAAAGTTGCAACGCCGCGGCATCCATCACACTGAGCAGCGAGATGAGCCAGTTCGACTGCGCCGCAGGTGAGCGGAGCCACACCAAGGTGAGGTAGGTGGTGTGTGACTCGGCAACTTCGGCAGCCCAGCGCTCCCACCGTTGGTAGAGCTCGCCCAGCTCCTGGGTGGTGTTCTGGGCCTCCATGCCGAATCGTGTGCGAACAAGGAGCTCCGGTCCCCACGACGGGGAGCCGGCTCTCGAGACGAGAAGTGTGACTTCCGCTTCGCGCCTGTTGAATGCGGCGTAGAGGGTGGGCAAGTATCCGACCTGCAAGGCGATGACGATCAAACCGGTAATCGCTGCCATATAGACCAACACCGTGTTGCCGGCATTCGTCGGCTCCGCATATCCCAGCGTGAACATTGCGGAGCCGGCCTCGCTGGCGGCTTTCCAGAAGTCGCCGTCAACGAACGGGAGCAAAAGCAAGATGAACGAGAGATTGAACATCGCAACCCACGCGAGCAGGCGCACGAACAACGACATCGGGGACTGCCAGGCCAGAACCCGGTCGCGAACGACGTAGGAAGAAATCGGCTTCGTGATGGCATGAAAGAACTTCATCGTGGCGCGGCCCGTCACCCGTGAGACGGCGCTGCGTGTGGATCGCGGCACGATCAGCGTTCCGATCACACTCATCCAGGTGAGAAACAGCACGACCGCTCCGACCGCAAAACACGCCCATACGAGAACTGTCACAGCGCTCTTTCAATAGTCGGACACTCATCCGGCCAGGTTCGACGTCGAAGTTCAGGGCAAACCTGGTGAGGATCGCATCATTGATTCCGCCGCGGGGTTTGTCAAGGGATGCGGGAGACCGTAGAGGTCGCCGGACCTGAGCGAGCGGGTCGTTGAAAGCCACGTCATGACTGCTTCAAATACCTGGGCACAGTTGTCGATCTGAGCATCTGCTCCGCGTCGTAGAGGTAAGAGCCCAAATAGAAGGGCTCACCGACAACGACGAAAGGTACAGACCAATGTCGAACAACACTTCCACCACCGCTCAGCTCGAGGCGACCGACGAGATCCGCAGTCTCTTCAACGAGATCTACACCGCCTGGGCCGACAACGATGCGGATGCCTTCGTGGGCCCATATCGAGAGGATGCCACTGTGGTCATGCCTGGCGCGTTTCACCGCGACAGGGACGAGATTCGCAGATCTATGGCGGCCGGGTTTGGGGGCCCGCTCAAAGGATCCCGCACGGTCGATCAAACTCTGAGCATCCGCCTCATCGGGGACACGGCGATCGTGGTCAGCAAGGCCGGCATTCTCCTGGCGGGGGAGACCGAACTCCCGACCGAACGCGAAGTCATTGCCACCTGGGTGCTAGTTCGAGAGGATGGGCGCTGGCTCGTCGCCTCCTACGCCAACGCGCCGGCCCATTGAAAATCAATCGTGCAAGCCAAGGTTCCAACGACGGGAGTACGAAATGTCGAAGTATTTGGTCATGATCTTCCAAGAAGAAGTGGCGACGAAAGAGGAAGCCGGCGAGACGGTCAGTGCCGACTACCTCGAGTTCATGCGGCGGCGCGGCGGATCGCTGCTCAACGGTGCCGCGCTCGAGCCGCCGGAGACGGCAACGACCGTGCGGCGCGACGGCTCCGGAGGATTCTCGGTGACCGACGGTCCTTTCGCGGAGTCGAAGGAGACACTCGGCGGCTACTACCTGATCGAGGCCGCCGACCTTGACGAGGCGCTGGAGATCGCCAAAGAGATTCCCGCCGGCGTCGCCGTCGAAGTTCGGCCCGTACGCGTGGCGAGCTGATGTCACCGGCCGCCGGTTCGGAGGTCGCTGCTGCGGTTGCGGATGCGCACCGTCGGGAGTGGGCCTTCGTGCTGGCGGCCACCGTGCGTGTCGCCGGCGATATCGACACGGCCGAAGAAGCCGTTCAGGATGCCTACGCCAGCGCGTTGTCGACCTGGGGAACGCGCGGGATCCCACAGAACCCGGGCGCATGGCTCACCGTGACTGCGCGGCGACGTGCGCTGGACATCCACCGCCGCGCTGCGACAGCGCAGCGTGCGCTGCCCAAACTTCTCGATCCCGAGGCGAATTTGGCGGATGGCCCCGGTCACGACACCGAGGACATCTCCGACGATCGGCTGCGGCTGATCTTCACCTGCTGCCACCCCGCCCTCGCGCTCGATGCTCAAGTCGCGCTGACCCTGCGGCTGCTCTGCGGGCTGTCGACGGCCGATGTTGCGCGGGCGTTTCTGCTGCCGGAGGCGACGATGGCGGCACGGATCACCCGAGCGAAAAAGAAGATCGCGGCCGCGAACATCCCGTACCGCGTGCCGGCGGCATCCGGGCTGCGCGAGCGCATCGACGGTGTGCTGACCGTCGTCTACCTGGTCTACACGACCGGGCACACCGCTCCCTCGGGAGCGAACCTGATGCGCCGAGATCTCGCCGAGCGTGGACATGAGCTGGCGAGAATGCTGCGCGTGTTGCTTCCCGGTGACCGCGATGTCGCCGGGCTTCTCGCACTCGTGTTGCTCACGGATGCCCGGAGGGACGCTCGCGTCGATGACCAGCGTGAACTCGTGCTGATGGAGAACCAGGACCGGACGAAATGGGATCGATCGGCTATCGATGAAGGGGCGGCGCTGCTGCGGGAGGCTCTGAAGCAACGGCCGCCGAGTCGGTTCGCCCTGATGGCGGCGGTCGCGGCCGTGCATGACGAGAGCGAGTCGTGGTCAGACACTGACTGGCAGGAGATCCTGGGTCTCTACGACCTACTCCTGGAAACGTGGCCGTCGCCGGTCGTTCAACTCAACCGGGCCATCGCCCTCGGCTTCGCAGTCGGCTATGCGGAAGGTTTGGCCGAGCTGGATGCGCTCGGTGCCGAACCGCAACTCGCGCGTTACCCGTATCTTGCCGCCGCCCGCGCCGACTTTCTGACCCGACTGGGCCGTCTCGATGAGGCGCGGGTCGCCTTCGAGGAGGCGCTGATCCTCACCGACAACGAGTCCGAACGACGCTATCTGCGCATCCGTCTGAGCGAACTGACGGGTTGACGCCGATCTAGGTGACTCGTTCCGACAGGTGAACCGTGACGTCGTCGCCGACGTTCTTGCCGAGCTTCTTGCGCAGCTTGGCGCTGATTGAGAGCATGTGGCCGCCGGATCCGGTCGGCATCAGCGCAAGCGCCACCGGCTCGTCGTCAACGAGACCAACGACTTTGATGGCCTTGCCCGTTCCGAATAGCTCCACGGAACCCGGAATCTCCACGCAGGACCACAGGTCACCCTTGATCTCGATCCCAATCGGGCCGGTGAAGGTGACATCGAGGGGGCCGGGGGTTGTGCTCATGGCGTTCGTTCCAATCTGTCGCAGTGGAAAGCGCGGGCTTTGCAGACTCATCAGAGGCTACTCGCGCACGTCGGCGGATGGATGAACCACTGTGAATCGGTGGCCACGGAGCGGCGAGAGAGTCTTCTCCAGAATTTTGCTATTCAGTGTTGCTATCTACCGGTACTCATGCTTACTATGTACTGGTAGTCAGCAAGACTGAGTAGTTAGAAGGACGAGGCCATGGGTAAGCAAATGACCGAGATGCTCAAGGGCACGCTCGAAGGAATCGTTCTTGCGACGCTCGCCGTGCAGCCGGCCTACGGCTACGAGATCACGGCGCGACTGCGCGACCAAGGATTCTCCGACATCGTCGAGGGCACCGTGTATGCACTGCTGATCAGGATCGAACAGCGCGGCCTCGTCGACGTCGAGAAAGTCCCGTCTGAGAAGGGGCCGCCGCGCAAGGTCTACTCGCTGAACGCATTGGGCGGCGAGTACCTCGACGAGTTCTGGAAGTCGTGGGCCTTTCTCGCAGAACGGATCGAACAGATCCGCGAGCACATCGAGCATCCGCAAGAAGCACACCCGCAAGAAGAAGCACACCCACAAGAAGAAGGAGCGTAATCATGGCGGCAAAATGGATCGAGACCCTCACCGGCTCGCTCGAGCAGAAGAAGCAGTACAAGCAGTACAAGGCCCGTATCGAGGCCCTCCCCGAGCCGTACCGCACCGCCGCGAAGGCATTCGAGCGGTACTTCATGTACTACGGGGGCATCACCGACGGCGACACCATCGTCAAGATGTTCGGCGACTTCGCCGATCTCTGGGAGCGCGCCGTCGTTGACGGAACGCCCGTGAGCGCGATCGTCGGCGACGACCCGGTCGAATTCGCCGAGATGTTCACCCAGGCCTACGGCGGAACGCAGTGGATTGACAAGGAGCGCGCTCGCCTGATCAAGGCGATCGAGAACGCAAAGGAGGAGGAACGGCCATGACTTCGGAAGCAGCCATCCGCGTGCAGGGCATCGAGAAATCGTTCAAAGACCTCCATGTGCTGCGGGGCGTCGACTTCGATGTGAAGGCGGGGAGCATCTTCGCCTTGCTCGGCTCGAACGGTGCAGGTAAGACCACGCTGGTGCGCATCCTGTCGACGCTGTTGAAGGCCGATGCGGGCACTGCCACGGTTTACGGCTTCGACGTTGCGACGAAGCCCGGCGAGGTGCGCGAGTCGATCAGCCTCACTGGCCAGTTCGCCGCGGTCGATGAAATTCTCTCCGGACGGGAGAACCTCGTGCTGATCGCCAAGCTGCGCCACCTCAAGAACCCGGGCGTGATCGCCGACGACCTTCTCGCCCGCTTCTCGCTCACCGACGCGGGAAAACGCCCGGCGGCGAAGTACTCGGGCGGGATGCGCCGCCGACTCGATATCGCGATGAGTCTGATCGGCAACCCGCCGATTATCTTCCTCGACGAGCCGACTACCGGACTCGACCCGCAGGCGCGCATCGAGGTGTGGCAGACCATCAAGAAACTCGCCAACAGTGGCACCACGGTGCTGCTCACCACGCAGTACCTCGACGAAGCGGAGCAGCTCGCCGACCGGATCGCGATCCTGCACAAGGGAACGATTATCCAGAACGGCACCCTCAGCGAACTCAAAAAACTCCTCCCGCCGACCGCGGTCGAGTATGTCGAGAAGCAGCCTTCCTTGGAGGATGTCTTCCTCGCGCTCGTCGGCGACACCGGCGAACTCGATTCCGACGACGACCGCGCCGATGGCACGGTCCCTGCAGGAAAGGAACTCCGATGACTACCTACGCCCTCGGCGACACCCGCGTCCTCACCGGTCGCTCACTGCGCCACATCCTCCGTAGCCCCGACACGATCATCACGACCGCGGTCACACCGATCGCGTTGATGCTGCTGTTCGTATACGTGCTGGGCGGTGCGATCAACACCGGATCCGACGAGCCGTACATCAACTACATGCTCCCCGGCATCCTGCTCATCACGATCGCGTCCGGCGTGGCGTACACCGCCTACCGGCTGTTCCTCGACTTGCAGGGCGGCATCTTCGAACGGTTCCAGTCGATGCCGATCGCCCGGTCGAGCGTGCTCTGGGCACACGTGCTCACCTCGCTCGTTGCAAACATGGTCTCCGTCGCGATCGTCATCGGCGTCGCGGTGATCATGGGATTTCGCACCGGAGCATCCGTCGGCGCCTGGCTCGCTGTCGCCGGTATCTTGGTGCTGTTCACCCTCGCTCTGACCTGGCTCGCTGTGATTGCCGGGCTCTCGGCGAAGACCGTCGATGGCGCGAGCGCGTTCAGCTACCCGTTGATCTTCCTGCCGTTCATCAGCTCGGCGTTCGTACCCACCGATTCGATGCCGGCCCCGGTCGCCTGGTTCGCTGAGAACCAGCCCGTGACCTCCATCGTGAACACCATCCGGGCCCTGTTCGCCGAGCAGCCCGTCGGCAGTGACATCTGGATCGCCCTCGCCTGGCTCGTCGGCATTCTCGTTGTCGCCTACGGCTTTGCGATCGCCATCTACCGTCGCAAGATCAGCTGAAGCGGGGTGCCGCCCATGGGCGGTACATCCCCGCGACGCATACCGCCCGCTTCCCCCAAAGGGGACGCGGGCGGCGTCGTCACTACACCTAAGACTTGGTGGCGACGAGGGCGTGCAGGGTTCCGTCATCGGTCAGGGCGAACACGATGTTTCCGCTGACGGACAGTGCAGAGGTGACCGCACCGCCGAGGTTGTATTCCGATAGGCGCTTGCCGGTGGCCCGGTCCAGCACCACGACGCGTCCGTCACGGGTACCGACATAAACGACTGACTCGGTGGCCAGCGCGTTTGCGGCCGGGGACCCCGGCCCGGCAGCTTTGCATCCGGCCGCGACATTCCATGGGTCATCCATCGGACTTTCGCCCGGCAGGTAGCCCACCGGAGTCTCCCACCGGGGGGCCTCAGGGGCGGCCGATGTGGTGTCGTATGCCCGGACCACGCCATCCAGGCTGGCCACGTAGGCCATGCCACCCCAGACCGCGGGACCGGTCACTGGCGGCGGCCCCGCCTGGCAGGCGCTGGAGGTGCCCAGCTTTGCGTGCCAGGTCGTGGCACCGCCGGTCTTCGGGTTGTGTCCCCGAACACCGGAGATCGTCGCCGTCACCAATTGCGGGTCGCCACTAGTGGGATTCGTGAAGGTCGGGGTGGACTGACTGAACAGGTCTCCCGCCGTGTCCACCGTGGAGAGGAGCCCACAGGTGCTCAAATCCATCTCGATGAGGGTCTGGCTGGAGCCGGAGTGCAGGTAGGCCGAGGTGGAACCAGGCTGGCGAACCACACCGCTGTGAAACTGGCCCCACCCTGCGGCGGCTGAGAAGCCGCCGGGCAGCTGCTCACCGGTGGCGGCGTTGAGGCATTTGATCCGGTCCCATTCCTGGTAGACCGCGACAGCGGGACGACCTGGCAGGTCGAACACGCTCACCGGCCCTCCCGCCCGGCCATAGCGGCGGACGGTGGAGCCTTGGGTCTGCTCGCCGCTGATGGTTTCCCACGCAACCGCGCCGGTCTTCACATCCACGGCGTACACGCGTCCGACGCCGGTGGTCAGGTACGCCTTGCCCTGATGGATAGTGGGGAAGGACTCGGCGTCGCCGTCGAGGTAGGTGCGCCACGCTTCTGCGCCCGTGCGGGCATCGTAGGCAAGCATCATGCTGTACGGCGAATCGAACGCCCGGGAGGCGACGATCACCTTGCCGTCGGCCACGGCCGCGCCGTTGAGGTGGAATTGTTCTCCAGTGTTGGCCGACCAGCGCAGATCGAGTTTGGCACCGGGATCGTCCCCGCTGGCCGAACCGCCGGTCTCGTCGCGACCCTGGCGCAACCAGTCCTGTCCTGGCTTGACCGTCGAGACTCTGGCGTCCGCGAGGACAACAAACGCATTGACGACCTTCGGCCATTCCTTGCCGGCGGTGTCAACGGCCGTCATGGTCGCTGTGTATGTGCCAGGAGTCAATCCGGCGATGTGAGCAGCGGCCCGCGTCCAGGAGGTCTTGGCCGCCGGGCAGGGCTCTGGCTGGCCACCCGGGGGCGTGTAGCAATTGACGGTTCCGGTCGACGTCGTGTTCTTCCCGAATTCCAGGGCGCCGTCCTGCCACACGACCTTGCCGTTTTGCTTCTTCGTCACGACCAGAGATGCCGTTGCGGGCGTCCGTCCGTCGTCCTCAACGAACATCTGTACCGGCACGCCGGCCTTGGCGCCATGGGTGCTGCCCGCAGCGGGGCTGACCAGAGCGACGTCGTTGTTCACGCCGAACTGGCGGTGTGTGCCGCCGACGTAGCCCGTATCCTCGTTGGCCGCCGTGTCAGGGTCGTCCGTGATGCCGGCGAAGTCCACGATTTTGTAGTCGGGCCGGGCGGAGTCGAGGCCGTAGGTGCCCATATTGTTGATCTCAACGGAGCGGGCGAACGCGCCGCGGCGGTACTCGGCCTGCTGGTTGTGGCCCGCGGCGAACATGCGAACGTCGTAGTTGGCCAGCTCGTCCACGGTCGGCTGCATCCCAGCACCGGGACCCCACTTGGTGAACAGTGAGCGATGCGCGAAGACCAGCACCTGCTTGCCGACGGCGTGGCGGCGCAGATCTTCACGAAGCCACTGCAGCTGCGGCTCGAGACCGGCGGAGTCGTAGTTGTTCTCCAAGACCACGACGTGGCGGCCGTTGCGGTCGAAGCTGTACCACTCCGGGCCCAGGTTCTTGCGCCAATACTCCAAGCTGCCGCCGTAGCCGACGGATGTCGCGGTGCCGCCGATATCGTGGTTGCCCACCACCGGATAGAAGGGGTGGCCAAGCTTGCCGTCGATCAGCCCGTTGCGCAGGATGTCGTAGCCGGCCTGCCGGCGCGGCTCCGCGGCATAGTCCGTGACGGTCAGGTCGCCGGTGGTCATTGTCATGGTTGCTTGCGTGGCCTCGGCCATTGCCTGCACATGCCCGGTCCACTGCGGCAGGGATGAGGCCGCCGCCTTGTCGCTGGTGTTGCTGACCTCCACATCGGAGACGAGGGACCACTTTTCGGCTGGGTTGGCCGCGTTGTCGTCGGGCACCAGGGCGAAGTCCAATCCGGTGACGGGGGACGGGCCGGCCGGGACTGTGCGGAAGTACTGCGGTACGGAGTCCTCACGCAGTGCAGGGGTGTAACCGTTGGGCGAGACGATTGTGACCAGGTCCGTTTCTCGGCGCACCCGGTCGATTTGGATGCTGTAGGTGCCGTCGGCGCCGCTCTCCGCCCAGTTCTCGCCGTCCGTGACGGAGACGCCGGCCATCCCGGACTCGCCCGCGTCCTGCTTGCCGTTCGCGTTGAGGTCGGTGAACACCGAGCCCTGAACGATGGCGAGATCCGTGCTGGACACTTTCGTGAGCGTGAAGCTGACGGGCGCGGCCAATGGCTCGTAGCCATCCTTGGCCATGAAATGTGCGGTCCAGGGGCCGGCACTCAACCCGCCGCTGCCCAAGGTCACGGATCCGTCGGCCTGAGGGGTGTAGGCCCATGTCTTTGCTGCCACTGGACCCGGAACGTCTTTCGGGCCGTAGATGCCAACCCAGTTGTTCGACGCCGGCGCGTCCGTGGAGTAATGGAATTCCAGTTGCTGACCAACCGACGGGTTCTCCGTGGTGAGGGACAGGCCCGGCGTCGCGGCGAGTGCCGCGGTGGGCGACAGCACGACCAATGCCGGTGCCAACGCAACGAATGCCAAACCGCTGCTGATGGCTACGCGCATGCGCCCGCTCGGGCTGCTCCGCTTTGGCCGCGGGGCAGTAGGTGTCGAGGCACTCCTGCGGCGGGCCAAAATCGCGGCCGCCGCGAGGCCGAGGGCTGCGGCGAACAGAGCCATTGGCAGCATTGCCGGCATGCCGGCTGGCGTCGTGGCGTGTACCCCGGTTGCGTCAACGACGGGAGTCGAGGCCTTAGCGACGGCCGTGTGGCCATCGAATTCGACGACCAGGTTGGGCACGCCAGAAGCCGTCAGTAGGGAGGAGACGTCCAATTGGCTGAGTGTGCAGCCCCATGCCAGTTCGACGACGACGGTTCCGGGTGCGCCGCCGCTCGCACCATCCACCCCGGTAGCGGTGAGGGGGCAGCCAGCCGACAGCAGCCCCTCGACCCACTCGCCGGCCTGCTTGACGGGTACGACGTCGCTGCTGACCATGAGTCGCCCGCTGGTGCTTCCGTTATCTGTGGTCACCACAAGTTCGCCGTGGTCACGGCTCGTATGGGCCGAGGCGGGACTTGCAGAAAGTAGTAGGGCCGCCATCGTCGCTATCAGGATGGCGATCATAGTTCGACAGGAAGGGGACCCGCTGCGTGCGAAGAGCTGTTTCATGCTGGCAAACGTAAGTGGCCAATGTGACGACTCGGTATACCCCCGGTTATGGGGGTACGACCATCTGTAAATTTGCCGACGACGGCGGAATGGCATGCTCACCGCAGGGTGCAGGCACTCACCGACCCTTTTCTGACGGCTAATTGACCGCGGTACTGACCTTGGTCTTGACTCCGGTCTTGCCGGTGATCTTCGGTGTCGCAAATCCGAGGAGGACCATGAGGGTCACAAACAGGACGTAGGAAACCAACGGATACGTGGCGATGCCGTCGAAGAGTGGAGTCAACACTGAGTCCGTGCCAGTCCAGATGCCAACCGTCCAAGCAGCCGAAGCCACAATGCCGAGACCGGCGACCACCCAACAGAACGGGCGGTAGTAGTTTCCGGTCGCAGCGACGTGGATGAGCGGGACAGTAAGTATCACGCCAATCAGCTGGGCTAGCTCAATTCCGATGTTGAAGCCGAGCACGGCCAGTAGCGTGTCCGTCACGTTGAGGTTCAGCTCGAGGATCGTCGTCGCGAACGCCATGCCGTGCACGAGCCCGAAGACACCGGCCAGCAGCACCTCACCATGCGCGAACATCGGTCGGACCAGGTTCCACGCCGCCGCGGCGATCGAGAGCGCGACGAATGTCTCGACGAGGCGGACCGGAGGAGTGAACCAGCCCAGGCTGACGATCAGCAGCGTGATCGAGTGCCCGACAGTAAATGCGGTGACGATGGCGAGGATACGCTTCAGCGATGAGCGGAGACTGTCTGCGCGGGGGCTCCAACGCCACCCTGCAGCGCTCCGTTTGGCCACAAGTGGAGCCGACAGCAGCAGCACCGCGAGAAACATCAAGTGGTCATAGCCATCCGCAATATGGTGCATCCCCTGCCCGATCATTGCCCCGACACTTGCCTTGGGGGAGTCCACGGCGATGTCCAGGGTCGATTGCGTCGCGGAGATGACGCCGAGCAGTTCGGGTTCACTTCCGTCGACGACACGCGAAACGTAGACCTTGTGGTCTGTCAGAACATCTGTCAGCAGCGAATAGTTCAGAGTGAATGAGCCCGGCCCAGACGGAAGCACGGCGGTCAGGTTGACGATGAGGGCATCGGTTCCGTTGATACTGCCGTAATCGAGGCCCGCAATCGTGGTGGTGTAGGTGCGGTCGCCCGCGGTGAGCGCAACTTTGTCGTCGATGAGTCGTGCAATGTCTTCCGTGGGGATGGACCCTCCGGGCGCCAGGCCAAGGCCGGTGGCCTTGTTCAGCTGGTCGAGTTGAAGCTGCAGCGTCAGCCCCACGCTCTCAGCCTTGACATCGATCAGCACGCCGGTTGTACCAACCGGATGGGCCTGGGCTGCCGTGGCTGGGCCGAACAGGACAACGAAGGCGATGATGAACATCACGAGACGGCGCATGCAAACTCCATCGATTAGCCGGGATCGGGCACCACACATTGCCTCATGACGCCCTGGATGGCTGAGGAACATTGGGTGAGTACCTGGCGGCCGTGGGGTAAACGTTCGGATTGCGGTGGGCTGAGACGAGGCGGGCCACGCAAATCGTCTGAGCGACGCGAGATCGAGCGGCGCAAGCGGATGGTGCCGCGTGCACAAACAGAACAGCTCAGTGTTCTTGGGCCACCGGCGTAAGCACTGGTTCTTCTCCGGGACTAGACAGGAAATAGCCCAGGAACGTGACGCCCTCGGAAGTCGCATCAAACCGATCGATCAGGATGCCCGCGGGCTCGTAGAAGACGTCTCCCACGCGCAGCACTGTTTCGGGCCCGCCATCGACCTGGAAGTAGACAGAGCCAGCTTCGATCGATCCAAAGACCGGGCCGTTGTGATGATGGGGGCCGCCAGCAACGTCGGGCAGCAAGGTAATGCGACGCACCTGGACGGATGCCGTCACCTTGTTGTCGAGAGCCTGTTCAAGAAGGGTTGCCCGTACAACTGGCTCAGTCATGCTCTGATCCTGTCTGAATCGACGGACTGGTACCTGAACAGGACGGAATCACGCCGCTTGAATCCAGAAGCCTCGTACAGGCGGATCGCGGATTCTCGGGACGGGCGCGACGTCAGGTCCAGGCTCCGCACACCCACTGCCCGTGCTCTGACGATCATGGCCTCCAACAGCTGGCGGGCGATCCCTCGACCACGCGCGGCTTCATCCACCACGACGTCATCGATGTGCCCTCGGAGCCCCGTCGGAATCGGAAAGGTGACGAGTGTGGCCATGCCCACAACCCGACCAGCGAGACGCGCAAGGAAGAGATCGACTGACTCGTTCTCCACCATCCGATTGAGAAGGTCACGGTCGAACACCGCTGTCTTCGAGAGCTGCGGGAGCAATCTGTGAATTTCTTCTGCGAGATCGTTGTCGGCGAACGTGACGATTGAAATGGTCAACTCATCTTCCATAGGGAGAGGCTATCTGTGACGAAACAGCCTGCCCCCTGCAGATCAATGGAGGAACCCTCCGCGCCGCCATTGGCGAGTGGACGTGTGACGTGGTGTGGCTCAAAGCAACTTGGTGACGCGGAACCGTTCAAGGACCACCATCGTGTCGTCATTCACAGCGAATGATTGATCTCCAAGGAAGTTGCGCATCTCCTCGCTGTGCCAGAACCGCTCGTGTCCAGCGCGCCAGTCAGCAACCGACGAATGTCCCTCGCCCTCGTCGCACGCATGCTCCAACGGAACGTCGGCCAGGCGAACGTAATCGACGGCTGTGGTCTCGATTACCGCGACCGCCTTCTCCGCCGAGTCGACAACAACTTGCCGTGCACCAAGCTGCGGAAACGACTCGTTCTCTAACTCATACTCCACAGCCATGGAGGTCGTCGACGTCTTGCTCCCGTCGAGAATCGCGCAAACAAGTTGGTCACGCAACGGGCCGGGGAAGGCGAATTCAGAGCGGGGCAAATCGTCGTACTCGTTCATTCCTTGAGTCTGTCGGCAGCGCCAGAGGAAAGCGAGTCCCGTCCAGGAAAAGAACCTGTACCGGCGACGGATGAGTCGGTCGCGGGTACGTTGGGAAACGTGACTAGTCGTACCGGGCGCATCGCCCTGATCACCTCCGGCGTGATCGCTTTGATCCTTGGTGGAGTGTGGGCCGGGCAGGGCATGAATCTGATCCCGGGAAGTGTCATGACAGGTAGCCGCATGTGGCTTTTCATCGGGCTCATCATCGCCATCGTCGGCATCATCCTGATTGTGCTCGGCCTACGCCGGCCAGGGCACGGCCGCGCGAGCAAGTGAGACCCCAACTGTCGCGAGCCTAGACGGCGCTCCGACGCACGCTAGACGCACCCCCTACGAGGAGAAGCCTGGCCGTTCATTGGAGCGGTTGGCGCTTGATGGGCTTCCAGCGCGGAGCTTCTTGCACCGTCAGAGGGGGCACTCGTCGCAGCAAGATCGACGACCTGAAGTAGAAGAACGCCAATGACGCATCGACTATTGCACCAAGCACGCCGGCAAATGTGAGGTCGCTCGGTCCTGAGGCCGCCACGAACATACCGTTGGCGGAGCTCAGGATGAGTAGCGACCCAATGACGAAACCGGCTCGCGGCCGAGAGGTCATCCTCCACGAGGCGCGTGGCGGGTCAATTGGTTCGCCAGCACCCCGGAAGGATCGCACCCCTACGAAATAGAGCAGGACGGTAAGCAGGTTTGCAACCACTGCGTAAATTGGATCAGAAAGTAGGTGCGAAAGAATTCCGCCGTTGAGCACGAAGAGCGATCCAACGCCGATGGCAATGTAGGCGATTTTCCAACGCGTCTTACGAAGGCGGAGCATGGGCTGAGCCTAGCGGGACGACAAATCTACTGGCGTCGTGGAACCTACGCAGGGTGCCGCAACAGGGACGTCGTGCGGGCGCCCAAACGACTTGATCAGTTATCGGAGCCGTGACCACGGCAGGGGCCCGCAAGCGGAACCCCYATCGGACGAGTGCACGGCTTGCTCACCGCTACTGACCGGCGTCGTTGGTCCCGTAGATTCGAGGTATGCCTTCAAATGTCAGTTCGTGGAGTGAAGTTGGGGACACGTACGACGTAGTGGCTGAGTCATATGCGCAGTTGTTAGCCGATACGGCGTATGAGTCGCCACTCGACCTCGCGATGGTTCGCCACTTCGTCGCCGAGCTCGGAGAAACCAGTGGAGCCCGGCTCCTCGACGCCGGCTGCGGAGCGGGACGGATGATCACCTTCATCGACGCGATCGCCAGCTTCGATATCGAGGGCGTGGATGTCTCGTCGCGCATGGTCGAGCTGGCACAGAGAGCTCACCCCGCTCGAAGGTTCTCCATTGCTGATCTGAAGGATCTTCCCTATGAGAACGCTCACTTCGACGGCGTGCTCGCCTGGTATTCCATCATTCACACCCCGACGGTCGAGCTTGCCTCCGTGCTCAGCGAGCTGCACCGCGTACTTCGCCCCGGTGGGTACGCGCTTTTCGGCTTTCACGTCGGAACTGGGGAGCGCATCATTCGGCACGCATACGGGCACGACGTCACCCTTCAATCTCAGTTGTATGACGACATCGCTGTGCAGGATGCGCTCGAGGACGTGGGTTTCACCGTTGCCGCCCGACTACGCCGCGGGCCGCGCGCGACTGAGGCGTACCCACAGGCATTCCTGCTCGCACGACGTCCGCTCTGACCTGACAGGCATCCCGACCCACCGTCACGTCGCTCGCCCGTTGGCCGAACCCACTGCATTGGCAGCGTAACTGAGAGAATTGCGTCATGAGTGCTGAGATGGACGCGCGACTTGACGAGGTATTGATTGGCGGGCGAGAAGAGCGTCCCATCGTGATCGTAGATTCTGACGACGAATGGCCAAAGCGTTTCGAACAACTGGCTTATCAGATCAAGAATGCGCTTGGCAACGGGGCCCTTTCGGTTGAACACATCGGGTCAACGGCGGTTCCGGGGCTCGCCGCGAAACCGATCATTGACATGCTGCTCATCGTCCCCGATGTGACGGACGAAAGCGCGTACGTCACGCCACTCGAGTCGAAGGGTTTTTTCCTCCGAGTCAGAGAACCGCGGCATCGGATGCTCAGAACGACGGAGAAAGACGTTCATGTGCATGTCCTCGAGCCCGAGTCTGAGGAAATCGACGACTACCGCGATCTGCGCGACTGGCTTCGAATCAACAGTGCCGATCGCGGTCTCTATGCCACCACAAAGGAAAGGCTGGCACAGCAGCGGTGGAGTGACATGAACTACTACGCGGATGCCAAGAGCGCCGTGGTCCAACAGATCCTGTGTCGTGCGCGCGATTGGCGCGCGACCAAGCGGGCCTGAGTGTATTGCCGGCCTGGCGCCGCGGAGCATCCTCGCGCGTACACACGAGAGGAACGCTATCCGAGCAGCACTATTGCCCGTGGAACATTGCCTCGATAGTTGACGAAGACATTGAGCATCTGCTCATCAGATTTCAGGTCTACGACTACGCGTCAATTGAACGATAGGGCGCGTATTGGCAGTGTCGGCCCCATCGCGTCCACCCGGGTTGAGGAATGAGAAGCGCCAGACAACCAGACCAGCCCGTTTCCGATTCTGTTGATCCGTTCGGGAGCGAGACCGTTACTCGGGAACGAAACGCGCCAAAGCGTTCTTCCACTCGACCGGCAATGATTGAGGCAATGAGATCACGGGCTAGCCCCATATCGGCTTCATTGTCCCAGCCGAGTTCCCACGTCCCGCCGTTGTGCCCCGCGCTGAGAGCTAGCCACTGGTCCACTGCAAGCGATATCGCGAGCGCGTCTGGTCGCTTAGGGCGGATGTCAATCATCAGCCACGAGTCGGTGGTGGATTCGTCGACTCGCGCAGCCGGGCCGGCGAGATTTCGCGCGAGCTGAGCGAGGTCTGTCATAACCGCCCGTGTGTGAGCTTCGAATGCATCCATGTCGGCATCGACCTCATGATCGTCCATCGCCTGACTATCCCACGAACATGGATAAAGGTGGCGCTACCGTCGCTGATGTCCGAAAGTCGGACGCCAGCGCGGCATCGTGCCGTGTCTTTGGGGAAACCCCCTACGGAGCAATTAGGAACGAAGGCTCCCGTCGGCGTTCACAGAAGTGGATCCCTGGGTTCCTGCTATCTCTGAGCAACTGGGCGCTCAAGGCAGGCATCCAGATATCCAATAGTCAGCTTTCATGAGAAGCGCGCCTCTACCGGAGCAGGCGAGTGCTTCCGTGAAAGGAGGACATACCTCCGCCAGCAAATCGCGTCCGTGAACGCAACAGAATCAGCTGCTCAACCGTCCCAGCCACGCAGGAGCTGAAGTCTGGGTCGGTTGTCCGTTCCGACACCGAGCTGCACGCTCGTATCGTAGCTGCCGTCCTCGATACTCCAGACGGCATCGATTCGGGCGAAACCGCCGAACGACTCACCACGCGACGCAGATCCACCTGACAGATTTTCTGGCATCGTCGTTCCTTCCGGCCAGCGAACCGTTGCCCACTCCGAACCGGACTTCAGCGACTTGGTTGCGCCAGACTCGACAACTTCTGCTCCGGAAGGGAAGTCGATTCCCGAGAGTTTCTGGACGTACCGCACATCGAGGGCGGAGCATTCTGATGGCGAGAGAACGAAACAATGACCCTTTGGATTCCCGTCAAGATCCAAGACAAGCGGAGAGAGCGCGGCACGGCCTAGGAAGTACACCCCCACGACACAGACAACTACCAGGCAGGCTAGGACGGCCAGCACTGCTGCCTTCCCGAACCAGTTCCCCCGCACAGCAGACACCGGCTCGACTGATTCAGTTAAGCCGAGGGTTTCAAACCCGAGCGCTGGGCTTGTTTTGTTCGTGTCCACAAAGGCAGACTACTGTCGCGTAGGTGCGCCGCAATGGTGCTCGCGAGTAGCGCCAAGAAGTGACCTCCAAGAAGAACGCCCTGGTCAGTGCGGAGGACCTTCACTGATACGGGTTTCAACCGTCGACGCGAGGTACAGAAACGGCGGTTGCCGCGTCAGTGGGGGAACGGGATTGTCCGCTGTTGCCGTCTCCCGGAACGATCTGACTCCGCTAGCTAGCAAAATGCGGCGGCCGTTTTGGTGTCCGGAAGCGGCACGTCTACCGGTCACTGTCGGGAATGTATTGCGCGTCGTCAAGCACGAGGTCGATCCACTCAAATCGCTCGAGTGCCGGATTTCATCGCGACAGAACCAACCCACCTCCGAAACCTCGTCAGCTTCGGCGGCCGTCGGCTCTTCTTTCAGGCGACAAAGATAGGCAGTCGTGACATAGCTGACCATGTCACCGTTGGGATACTCGTTCATCAGGCTTGCGCCGCCATAGCTGTCAATTACCGCGCAGATCTCGATTTCGACACCGAGTTCTTCACGAACCTCGCGCATCAATGCAACGCGCGGCGCCTCGAGTGGTTCCACGGCCCCGCCGACAAACCCCCAGCGATTTCCGGCAACGTGCCGCGCCAGAAGATAGCGATCGGCATCATCTCTGATGACAGCAGTCACTCCAGGAAGGACAAGCAGTCGGGGTCCAATCAGCTGTCGCAGCTGCGAGACATATTCGGAAAGTGGCATGGCAGGAGGCTATGGCATGAGGCACTGAGCCGAGCGACTGCAAACCGAACCTTCAACGGGGACGTCAAGCTGGGAACTTGATACGGATCGAAAGCCAGGGCGACGCGGGGTCGCGCATCAGCAGAACTAGTTCGTCCGGCGCTTGGTCCGACGAGGTTTCTTGCGCGCTTTTCGGTCAGGCCCGAGCGGGGCGGAGTCAGATTCCGCACCTGGAAGAATGACGGGCATGAACGCTGACGACGAATTGCCTCCGCCAGTTGCAGATTTTACGACATCAAAAACGATCAGAACCAGCGTCAAGGCGCCTTGGCCGATCAGGCGCGCAATTGAGAGCAACCGCCTGGAGGAAGTGCTGATCTGACGTTCAGTCTTCATGAGTTCTTCCTTGTTGGACTGCTGAGTGCCTTCTGGTTCCCGCGCATAACAGCGCCAAGTCCAGTCTCGCAGCACTGCCGGCCATGCTAGCCGCCGACCGCACGTGTCCGCTCCCGCCTTCTCGCTGACCGACCGGAATCGGAAGGCTCATCGAGTCATCAGGGCCGAGGCGGAGAGCTGGGGGCGCGTGGCGGTGCTACTAAGAACACATCGATCGAGTCTTCGCGCTCGAAAACGAATCCGTTGCGCTCGTAGAGGTGTCGCGCAGGGCTCCCTTGAAGCACGTTCAGTCGAAACGGACGATGGTCCTCATGCTCGGCCATGATCTGACGGAGAACCTGGCCGCCGAGGCCTCGGCCCTGGTGAGTCGGTTGTAGGTAGAAGTGCTCAATCCAGATCGAGTCGCTTTCCGGTCGAACGGCGATGAGTCCAGCCTTCTCGTCGTCTATTTGGATGACCGAGGTGTGGGCACTTTCGAATGCGTCCAGAAAACGTTGGCGGACCCGTAATGGATCCCATCGGCCCAACCTTTCCAGATCGGCGCGCATGACTTCGGCTCGGAGTTCCGCCATCCAGAGGGCATCGGACTGCTTACTGCGCGAAAGTGACCAATCGAAAGTCATGAGGTCAATGCAAGCGTACGAACCACGCGACCGTCAAAGGCGCGCGCGTAAGGCGGACTTCGTGCGGGCGCCGAAACGACTGGACCAGCCATCGGAGCGATGACCACGAGATTCGCCCAAAAGCCCAACCACTGGCGGGGCAGTGCCCCGGCTGGCCCGCGCGACCACGGTCACATGCTGGGCCGTATTGTGAGGTTATGCGTCTGAGCAAAGTCACTCTGTTGACCTTGATCCTTTCGATCACGTTCCTAATTGCGGGCGCGGTCGTCGTCACGAACACTAATCTCGGTATTTTGGGATGGGTTCTTATCCTGATCGGGATTCTGGTTGAAGTTGTCGCCGTCACAAGTAGACGGGCAGGACACCCATAGCCCTGTGCTCAGAAGCCACGCGCTGCCGCGCTTCCCGTGGTCAGGCCGCACCATTCCGGCGGCCGCCGGCGGGGCGATGGAATAGTCTTCACGCATGCGGACACGTCATTCTCGAAAGTGGGTCTGGTGGGCATACGCGATGCTCGCGGTCGTCGCTGCCGTCCTCATCGCGGTCGGCACAACCCTGCGAGAAACGGTTGATGCGCCTTGGGCGCACATACTCGGAGCTGTCTTGCAGGTTGCGACCGTCATCGTCGGCGGACTGGTGTCATTGGCGATTCAGAAGCGCCGCCGTCTGATGCCCCCTGCGGAAGAATGAGAGTAATCGCACCGACCCTGCTTGTCTCCGTGCCGCAACGGGAACCCTCAGCCGGTCATCGGAGGTGTCCATAAGTAGATGGTGTTCAACCGGGCGCCTGATCGCCGCCGAACGAGCTTGTGAGCCAGAAGCAGTAGCTGGACTACCTGGATACGGGTCGGCGACCGCGAGACGATTGGAAGCGGATGAGGTACCCGTCGGGGTCTGTTACAAGAAATTGGTCCACCCCGGCCTCTTCGTCGCCGATGCGGTACCACTTCGTCTCTGGCTGCATAAGGAGCTCGATACCGGCATGCTCGAGGACTGAGGCCAGGCGCGTGGTGGTGGGGACATTGATCTGGAAGTTGATTCCGCGCCCAAGCGGAGCCTCAAGCGGGCCAGTGATCCAGTTTCGACCGACGCCGATCTGCTCCAGCATGAGGTGGGCGGAGCCGAGCGCGATGTAAGCGAAACGCTCTTCGGGCCGCGAGTAGCGAACTTCGAAACCGCACAGATCGCGCCAAAAGACGAGGCTGCGATCAATGTCGACGATCAAGAGTTCGGGGACAAGCGCCGGTTCGAATGCTTCAGTCATAAGGCCATCGTCGCACCGCCCGTAAGTCGGACGCCGTGCAGGCGCCCAAACGATTGAAACGTCCATAGGTGCGATGACCCCGAGAGATGCCCGCAAGCGGGAACGGCTACAGCGCAGGTTTCAACGCGAGACTCGGACCCGAATTGTGTTGCTTAACTGGGAGGCAAGTGATTCACTTGATCGCATGGATAGTGCCCATTTCGGCCCGCATGACGCCGCGTTCGCTCGCGAGGCGCTTGACACGATCGCCGTCGATCGCCGTCGGCTGGCTGTTCGGTTCACGGCTGAGACCTGGTGGGCTGCTCCGGCACAGGCTCTCGCGGTCGCCGCGGTAGTCGCCGCGCCGGCCGCGGGCGTCGCCGGCCCAATGAGCGTCGTAGCCGCGCTTGCCACTATCGCCCTCGTCGGCATCGAGCACCGCTTTCGCAAGCGGACCGGGATCTCGACCAACCGCCCGGCCGGCCCGGCAAGTCTGGCAGTACTGATCGTGCTGTGCACCATGATCGTTGCTGCCTTCATCATCTCCCTCGTCCTCGCAACGATGGGCGAACGCTCCTGGATCATCGCCTCGACGTCCGCCGGGTTCATAGTCATGCTCGTCGGCGTCGCGATCTACGACAGGGCCTATGCTCGGGACCTGCGGCGTGTCCGCTGACCCGCGCTTTGATGAGGCGATCCACGCATTGACACGGCTGCGGCTCTGCGCGCTGCTCCGGCCGCTGGACGCCGCCGACTTCGGCACCCTCGTCAATACCCTCGAAGTGAGCGAAGCGAACCTTTCCAAAACCATCCGCAACCTCATCGAACTCGGCTACGTGCACACCTCGAAGCAGACATCGCCCGAACGAGCGGACTCGCGTCGTATCACGACCGTCTCACTCACCTCTCGAGGACGAGCGGCGTTCGACGGGCACATTGCAGCGCTACGGGAGCTCGCTGATACAGAAGCGCTCTAGCGCCGGCAAGCCGGACGTCGTACGGGCGCCGAAATGACTGGATCAGCCATCGGAGCGATGACCACGAGACTCGCCCGAAAGCCCAACCTCTACTGAGGTTTAGTTTTAGCTATTGCCGAGAGAGCCAAGCGGCAACACGGCCGTTGAACCAGTCTGGGCGTTGCAGCGGGATCCCGTGGCCACAGCCATCGACAATCTCAATCTCGCTACCAGGGAGGGCCGTGTGAATGGCCACAGCGGAGTCACGCATCAAGACGCGTTCCCGCCGTCCGACCATCACGAGTGCTCGACCGCGAAACTCTGACCATGCTGCCGGTAACTCGAATCTCATGTTGTCCCCGACGGCTGCGAGCAGCGTGGCTTTCGTAATATGGGCACTTGTGTCGATGTAATCTTCCATCAACTCCGGAGGCACAAACAACTCCCGAGCCTGCAGTCGGGCGAACCTTCGATTTCGTGCCAGGGGTGCGGCGGCCCCGAGCGCGCGAAGGGTGAGTCCGGCAAAGGGCATCGCTTTTGCCTGTGCACTGACAACCATCGCCCGGTCTACGAGATCGGGGTACGTGGACGCAAGTTCGACAGTGAGCTGTGCACCCAACGAGAATCCGACTACCGCAGCGGGAGCCGAGCCGCCACGCAACAGCACCTGGCTGAGAACATCGACTGTTTCGATGTGGGATCGGTACGGTTCATCGGCGCTCTGGCCATGGCCGGGAAGATCGGGTACGAGCACTTTGTACTTCGATTCGAGTCGCCCGCGAAGTGAGTTCCACATCCACCCGGCTACTCCGCCGCCGTGCAGAAGAAGCACTGGAGAACCGTCTTCGGGGCCGAACTTGCTTACATGCATATCGCTCATGCTCTCACGCAGGTTTACGATGCCATGCCCAGGGGCATATTGAAGCGCCCGAATACCGGACCCCGAATGGGACACCGTTGTCGACCTCGCGACCACTCATACGCGGTTTCAGTGGTGCCCGCAAGATGGAGGCCAAACGGTCATCGGCGCGCAGAACAAGCGAAGCAAGCCTCCAACTTGTGCGCCTTTTGCGCATGCCCCGCCCGATGAGGATTCTCACGCAGATGCGCCAATTGCGACAAAGAGAAGTGCGGCTGGAGCATGCGCCTCGACATCGCTGGCGAGTGCCGAGCAGCGTACGGGGCTGATCGCCGGGCCGATCACCGGAAGATTTCGTACCAAAGGTCCATGCGCCAACCGGACACATGGGCACTCGTGGGGACGCGCCTCCGGGCACGCGCTTTTAGCGTGAGAACACTGCACTGTTCTGACCAAAGGAATCCCGCGTGCGCATCCTCTCTCGGTGCTCGAATCTCAGACCGAGCGAGCCGAGTCTCACACCCATCTCTCCCACGGGCGCGCCCGCTGGGCTCGTTTCAACGTTCCGGCCCATTACACAGAAATTGGATCCCCATGAAAAAGCCTCTCAGAATCGCCCTCACAACGGTCGGCAGCCTCGCCGCGATTGTTGCCCTGGCGTTGGCCGCCACCTCGATCATCAACGTTGTTGCGACCAACGCAGAAGCCGAAAATCTTGAACCCTACGGGCAGTTCGTGCCTGTCGACGGCAAGAAGATGAACGTGATGATCAGCGGCCAGGGCGACGAGACGATCGTGCTCCTGCCCGGTTTTGGCACCGGATCCCCCTCGCTCGACTTCTCGCCGCTGATCATGGAGCTCGAGTCGAGCTACCGAGTGGTCGTGATCGAGCCGTTCGGCTATGGCCTGAGCGACCCCACCGAGAAGGAGCGCACCACCCAGAACATCGGAAATGAGGTGCACAAGGCGTTGCAGGCGCTCGACATCGACAAGTACATTCTGATGGGCCACTCGATCGCGGGCATCTATGCACTCGACTACACCACCACCTACCGCGACGAGGTCACCGCCTTTGTCGGCATTGACAGCAGCGTGCCGGGTCAGCCCGACGTTGACATGGGGTTGTCGATCGACGCGCTCAAGGCTGCGAAGTCGCTCGGCCTCCTGCGCCTGCTCCTGTCGACCAGCGGCGACATCTACGCGGACTCCCCGCACAGCGAAAAAGCCAAGGAGCAGATGCGAATCCTTACGTTCAAGAACTCGTTCTCATCGACTTATCTGAACGAGATGGGTCAGATGAATTCCAACTTCGCTGCGGCCCGGGGCACAACGTTCCCGAAGGATCTCCCCGTTTTGCTCTTCGCAAAGGCTGAGACGCCGGGGGTTCCGAATTGGGTCGAGCTGCACGAGGAGCAGGCGGCAAGCGTTGACCGCGGCAAGGCAATCATCCTCGAGGGCCTGCACCACCTGCACCACACCCTGTCGAAGGAGATCGCGGAGGACACCCGGCGGTTCCTGGCCGAAGTGACGCCGGCTTCTGCGCAGTAGCACTCGCTCGACCGACGCCTCGCTCCATCGGCGCCCAGCACGGCGCCGTGAGGAGGGGGACTGTGTGCGAGAACGAACAGAATTGCCGTCCGGCACAAGAGTGCCGATCAGTTGTCCTGCGTGCCTGACCGCGGATAGCGTGGACGAATGAGCGATGCTGACAGGGGCCGGCATGACACCGATTGAACCGCACTCCACCGGACAACCAGCGACGGAGCGCGTGCCGATCGAACCGCAAAGCGTCGATGCGCCCCTGACGCGCTCCGCAATCTTCCTCGTGCTTGGCGTTGCCGATGGAGGCGACGCGATTGGCACAGTGCGCGGTGTGCTCGCCGATATTGACGGCCTCGTCAAGACGGTCGGGTTCCGGGACCTTCGCGCGCGACTCTCCTGCACAGTCGGAATCGGTAGCCAGGTCTGGACGGCGCTGACCGGGAGCGAACAGCCACTGGAGCTGCACCCCTTTCGTGAGATCGCCGGCGTCACGCACACGGCGATTGCCACGCCGGGAGATCTGCTCTTCCATATCCGATCCGACCGCCAGGATCTCTGCTTCGAGCTCGAGCGGCTGTTGCTCGAGTCGCTCGGCGCCGCAGTCGCCGTTGTCGACGAGGTATCCGGATTTCGATACTTCGATTCCCGCGATTTGCTTGGGTTTGTCGACGGCACGGCCAATCCCGTCGGGCCGGGTCTCCCGGCCGCGACCCTTGTCGGTGAGGAGGACGCCGCGTTCGCTGGCGGCAGTTACGTCGTCGTTCAAAAGTACTTGCATCCGCTCTCGGCCTGGCAATCGCTGACCACCGAACAGCAGGAGGCGATCATTGGACGGCGCAAAGCCGACGGTGTCGAACTCGACGACGCGGTAACGGGGCAGAAGTCGCACAAGACGCTTGCCACGATCACTGATGACGCAGGTGAGCACGACATCCTTCGTGACAACATGCCGTTCGGGCGCCCCGGCAGCGCAGAGTTTGGCACCTACTTCATTGGCTACTCACGTCATTTGTGGGTCATCGAACGGATGCTGGAACGCATGTTCATCGGGGACCCGCCCGGCACCCACGACAGGCTCCTTGATTTCTCTACGGCACACACTGGCTCCACATACTTTGTGCCACCCGCCACGCTACTTCGCGCTCTCGACAGCTCATGAGTTGGTGACGACTCAATGGTGCATTTCGTCGTCGAGGGGGAGGGATGCAGCTGAGTGCTCCCCGTCGGTGAGCACATACTGCGCCATCATGCCTTGGTCTTCGTGCCACAGCATGTGGCAGTGGTACATGTAAGGGGTCGTCGGGTCGGCAAAGGAGCTGAACGGCACGATGAGTTCGACGGATTGCCCCGCGGGTATGAATACGGTGTCTTTCCAGCCCCGGTTCTGAACTGCCGCTGCTTCGTCATTCATAGCGTTGACCGCGAACTGAGTTCCGTGGATATGGAAGTTATGGGCACGGTCAGAGGAATTCGAGACCGTCCACAGCTCGGTGGCGTTGGCGGCGATCATGGTATCGACACGGTTCATGTCCATTGCCCGGCCATTGATCGTCGTGTCGCCGAGTGTGAAATGACGTTCGGTGGCGGCATCCGTCTTGTGAGGGAGCGCTGTCGAGGACAGCGCGACCGGAAGCTCTCGTGTCGTCGCGCTGGTCGCTCGGGTGATGCGGAGAAGATCCAAGGTGTTTTCGGCGCCGGAGGTGATGTTGTCGCCGTGACTCATGCCGAGATCGTGCGGCACAGAACGAAGAATCAGATCGGCGTTCCGTGGCACCGGAATGAGGATTTCGGCGCGTTCGGCGGGGGAGAGCAGCAGACTGGTGAGCGGCTGAGGCGAAGGCAGAAGGCCCCCATCGGTGCCGACGAGGTAGAAGGTCTGCTGGGCCTCGAGCTCCACGTTGTAACAGCGAGCCGCCGAGGCATTGAGGATGCGAAAGCGCACGAGGCTCGTGCTCGCCTGAAAGTGCGGCTGGTAGGTGCCGTTGACGATCACGGTGTTGCCGATCCGACCGATGGGCGCAGTGACAGGCGTCCCTGCAAGCGTGCCCCCGGACTGCACGGTGACATCCTGAATAATCAGCGGGATGTCATCCACGCCGTAGTCGGACGGCAAGCCCGACGGACTGTCCGACAACGCGTCGTCGATAAGGAACAGGCCGGCCATGCCTCGGCTGACCTGTAACTCGGTTTGCCCGTGCGGATGCGGGTGATACCAGAGTGTCGTCGCTGGTTGGTCGATCTGCCAGGCCGCAGTCCACGTAGTTTCGGGCATGATGCTCTGGTGTGCGGTGCCGTCCTGGCTGGCGGGCAGAATCATGCCGTGCCAGTGCGCTGTGGTCGGCATCTCGAGGTCGTTCGTGACCTGGATACGAACGTGTTCTCCGCGAGCGGCTCGTATCGTCGGTGCAAGGTGGGTGCCGTTGAACCCCATCGTGGCGAACACGACACCGGGCACGAGTTCTGTTTCGCCGGCCTTGGCGCTCAGCCGGAAGACCCGTTCGCCGTCGACGATTTCCGACTCCAGCAGCGGCGGGATGCGCAGGGGAGTGGCGAAGGATGACCCTGGGTTCTGCGGATGTCCCTCGGTGAGCCAGTACCCGCCCGCTCCGATGGCAGTGAGCGTGCCCAGACCGACGAGGAACGTTCGACGGCTGATCCGGATCGGAGGTGGACCATCCGTTGGTGTCTGTTGGCCGCTGCCGCTGCCGCTGCCGCTGCCGCTGCCGCTGCCGCTGCCGCCGGCGCTCTTGCTCACGCTCATACGGTGGCGTTGGCCGCTCGACTGATGTGGGAGCGGGCATGGACGATCGCGGGCTCGAGTTCGACAAAGAGGTGGTTGGAGTGGCGGAGTGATCCAATCACGCCGAGTCGTTCAAGGAGGTGCAGGTGTTCGGGCCTGATGCCTTTGATGAGCACCGTGACTCCGCGTCGTTCCAGAGCGGTGACGAGTTCGGTGAGGGTGTGCGCGCCGGTGGCGTCGATGAGTTGCAGTTGGGACAGGCGCAGAATCACAACCTCGATACCTTCGTGGGCATTGATGCGGTCGAGGATTCGTTCGGCGGCTCCGAAGAAGAGCGAGCCGTCGATGCGGAACAGTGCGATCCGTTCATCGCCGGCCACGGGGGAGCCCGGAAGCTCCTCGCGGTGAACTCCGCTGGCCGTGCTGAGGGCGCGCAGGGCGAAGAACGCGGCAGCCGCGATACCGATGCCGACGGCAATGATGAGGTCGAAACTCACCGTGATGATGGCGGTGAGCACGAACACGATCGCGTCGGAGCGGGTCGAGCGCATCACCTGCTTGATGATGGTGGGCGAGATCATCCTGGCCGCGGTGACCATGAGCACCCCTGAAAGGGCGGCCAACGGGATTACCGAGACCACGTTCGCGGCCAGATAGACGACGGCGAGGAGGGCGAGCGAATGCACGATCGCCGATGCCCGCGTTCTGGCGCCGGATCGCACGTTGACCGCGGTTCGGGCGATGGCGCCGGTGGCGGGCATCCCGCCGAAGAACCCCGACGCGATCGAGGCGAGTCCTTGTCCGACGAGTTCACGATCGGCGTTGACCGGGCCGGTGTCAGCCATGGACGCTGCAACTCTGGCCGACAACAGCGATTCGATCGCGGCCAAAGCCGCGACGGCGAAAGCCGGACCCAGCAGGCTCAGCAGGCCATCCGCATCCATCGTGGGCAACATCGGGAGTGGGAGCGCGTGAGGCAACTCACCGATCGTGTCCAATGGCAGACCGAGGAGGGATGCGCCCAGCGTCACGATCACGATCGCCATGAAGGATGCCGGAAGTCGACCGCTGATGCGGCCGAGGAGCAGCATGATGAGCGCGACAGCTGCAACCGTGGCAAGCGGGATGAGAGCGGTTGGCCAATCCGCGCCTCGAACAGATTCGATGGCGGCGATCACGGCATTGGTACTGTGCCCGGCCCCGCTCATGCCGACTGCGGCAGGGACCTGCTGGAGAAAGATGATCACACCGATTCCGACGGTGAATCCCTCGATCACCGGCCAAGGAATGTAACTCACCGTTCGCCCCAGACGAAGTGCGCCGGCGAGCAACACGATGACGCCCGCGAGGATGCTGATGAGCACCACGGCACCGGCGCCGTGGCTGACCACGATCGGGGCGAGCACCACCACCATCGCCCCGGTCGGTCCCGACACCTGAACATTCGAGCCACCGAACACCGCGGCGACCAAACCGGCGACGATCGCCGTGATGAGACCTGCTTCGGCGCCCACGCCGGAGCTCACTCCGAATGCCAAAGCAAGAGGGAGTGCCACGATTCCGACCGTGACACCCGCAACCAGGTCGCCGCGCCAGCTCCGGCGAAGCTCCCGGTAGTCCCGAAGGCTGGGTAGCAACGATCTCATCGACCGCGAGGAGGCTGTCATGGAGCAGGGGAGATCGCGGGCAGAGTGAGGGCAGAGGCCTGGTGTCTCTGCGAATCCTGGAGCAACTCCGAAAGCAACAGACGGGCCACTCGCAACAAGTCGGCGACCTGAGGGAAAGCCAGACGGTAGTAGACGACACTAGCTCGTCGTTCGGACACCACTAACCCGTAACGGCGGAGCACCGAGAGGTGCTGCGAGAGATGCGAAGCCTCTAGTCCGGTCTCGGCGAGCAGGTCTGAGACAGGTACCTCAACGACACCCGCGAGAATCTCGAGCACCCGGATGCGGTAGGGGTGGGCGAGGCCCTTGAACAGATTCGCCTTGATCTCGTACAGGGGCCGCTCATCGCTGCCGAATACCATTCGTCTCCTCGTGAATTCGATGTGATCCTGCGAAATGGTGACTTGATGGATTCATCATACCGCTTTGATCCTGACAAATTGCCAGGGCCGGACACTCGGAATCCCGCGGTACTTGCGGTGAAGAAGGAGTGCGGCTTTTGCCAACCTACTTCGGACACACAGGAGCGACGACCTGGATTGGCTGACTCAGAGGTTCCCTGGAATCGGAACAGACGAACGCATCGCACCTTCCATCGAGCATCGGCTGTCTGCGAGCGGCGCGAGGTCAGGGGCAGCGGTGCGCGGGAAATTTCTTTGTTCGACAAGACCGGGAGACGGGCGGATACTGAAAGATCATGATGCCATCCCACAGCGGGCTGAGTATCCAGCTGCTCGGCTCGTTCACCATTCAAGTCAAAGGGAACACCGTCGAGAACGGCCACTGGCGACTGCGGAAGGCTCAGACCCTGGTGGCGATGCTGGCGTTGGCGCCCAGTCAGCGTCGTCGTCGCGAACAGGTACTGGACCGTCTGTGGCCTGACCTGGGGCCGGTGGCCGCCGCACGGAATCTGCATCAGACCCTGTACGTCGCCCGTCAAACACTCGCGGGGCTGGGAGCCGGAGACGACGGTTTGCTCGCCATCCGCGGTGGAGAAATTGTGCTCGATGACAGGGGACCGGTCGCAGTCGATGTGCTGCAGTTCGAGCGATTGGCCGTGGCAGCGTTGGCCTCCGGCGTCGAGGCAGGCCTGCGCGAAGCGGCCGACCTTTACGGGGGTGACCTTTTGCCCGATCTGCCAGATGCGGATTGGCTGACGACCCGGCGCAATGAGCTCCGGGAGACCCATCGGGAAGTACTGGTGAAACTGGGGTCTACGGTGGGGCGGCGCGCACCGGAAGAAGCGTTGGCCATCCTCACCCGTGCGCTCGAATCCGATCCGCTCCATGAGGGGGCAGTGCGCGCCCAGATGGTGGTACTGGCTGGAATGGGCCGGCGCTCGGAGGCACTGGCCCGTTATGAGCGGCTGGTCGAGGACCTCCTCGATGCGTTCGGGACCGACCCGGATGCCCGCACGGCTGGACTGTTTCGCGAGTTGTTGACCGGGTCGCCGCCCGAAGAACGCCCCCACCAGCCCGCCGAGCAGTCCGGCAACGAAGACGCCCTCGGCTCTCTCCCATCCCCGTTGACAAGTTTCATCGGGCGCGAGCGTGAACTCGTTGACGTCGAGCGGCTGATCGGCCGTGCCCGCCTACTCACCCTCATCGGGGCCGGCGGCAGCGGCAAGACCAGGCTGGCGCTGGAGGCCGCGAAGAACGTTCGTTCCGGTTTCGTGGACGGGGTCTGGTTCATCGACCTCGCGGGGGTTGGGGAGTCGCTACTGGTGGCCGACGCCGTAGCCGAGGTGCTCGGGTTGGATTCCGGCGCGGCATCAAACCGCGTACAAGCGCTGGTCGACCAGCTGCGGCGACGTTCGCTGCTCCTCGTTCTGGACAACTGCGAACATCTGCTCGTGGCCTGTGCGCAACTCGTCGTCGCGTTGCTGGCCGGATCTTCTGGGGTTAAAGTGATGGCCACTAGTCGGGAGCCGCTCCATGTCGACGGCGAGTACACCTTCCGTGTGCCGTCATTGACGGTGCCCTCGCCCATCGGGACCGACGCTCCCGACCTGGCCGAGCTGGGCCTTCTGCCCTCTGTTCGGCTTTTCGTTGAGCGGGCAGCGCAGGTGCGGCCGGGTTTCGCCCTCGACCCCCGCAACGTCCACGGCGTGACCGAATTGTGCCGACGGCTCGACGGGATGCCGCTGGCCCTGGAATTGGCGGCGGCCAGAACGGCCGTTCTCGAGCCTGCCGAGATCGTGCAGCGGCTGGGCGATGCCTTGTCCATCCTTGGTGCAGCAACCAACGGCGTTACGCGGCATCAGACGCTGCGCAGCACCCTGGAATGGAGCCACGGCTTGCTCACCAAACCGGAACAGGTTCTGTTGCGTCGGCTGTCGGTGTTCGCGGGTGGATTCACTCTCGACGCCGTAGAGGCAGTCTGCACTGACCCGCCCCTCAAGCAAATCGAACTGCTCGATCTGTTGGCCAGGTTGGTGGACAAGTCTTTGGTGATCAGTGAAAGAAGAGCCGCTGGGACCCGATACCGGCAGTTGGAGACGGTCCGCCAGTTTTGCATCGAGAATCTCGATCGTGCGGGTGAGGCGGCTCAGCTGTCGGCAGCGCATTGCGCCTATTTCCTTGCCTTCGCCGTCGCCCACAATCCCGAACGGGCCACCGGAGTGGTCATCGAACAGCCGAAGCTGCTCGACCGCGAGCACGACAACCTGCGCTCCGCGCTGCGCTGGTCGTGCGCCCACGAGCCAGAGACCTCGCTCCGGCTCGCCGCGAGCCTGTGGCGGTTCTGGTTTCTCCGCGGTCACGCGATCGAAGGAGCGCGCTGGGTGGAGCGTGCCCTGGCGGTGGCACCCGACCCGACCCGGCCTCGCGCGGCCGCCCTGATAGGTCTGACTGGGCTGGACAGTAGGCAGGGTCGCAGCGATCGGCATCGGGCCCTCGGCGCGGAGGCCCTGGCGATCGTGCAGCAGATCGGCCAACCCGACGAGGTGGTAATGGCCCGGCTCGTTGAGACCTCACTCGCCTGGGGCACTTTCGACCTGGACGAGGCCGAACAGCTGGCAGCCGACATCCACGCCGAGGCAGTCGAGAGGGGCAAGGCCGAACATGCCGCTGCCAGCAGTTGGCTTCTCGGCCAGTGCGCGTTGTCCCGTGAGGACGGACCGTCCGCCGCCCGTCATCTGAACACCTGCCTGAGCGAGCTCGCCCAGTCCGAAACCAGCGCTCCTCCTTTCCTGCCGGTGATCACGCCGAGCCTGCAACTGGTCCCGATCGCCGGACGGTTGGTCCCCTGCGTCGAGGAGACCATGCTGTTGGGCAGGCGGGTCGGCGTCATCCAGGCCAAAGGCTATGTGCTGTCCGCGCTCGGCTACGCGGCCCGGCTGTCGGCGGACTCGCAGTCGGCGACATCCGTCGTCGCGGAGGCAGCCGAACATTTCGCGTGGCTGGGAGATGACCTGGCCCGGGCGCAGGCGCTTCACCAGCTGGGCTGTATTCAGCGCGACTGTGGCGACCACAGCGCGGCCGATGAGGCCCTGTCTTTGGCTCGGGAGCTCCGGCACGGCCTGGGCGACCGGCGGGGCGAGCTGCTGACCGAGCTTAACCTCGCCCTGCTTCGCGCCATGGGCGATGACATCGACCATGGCCTGACAGACGCTCGGCGTTGCCTTTCCATGTTCGAGTCTGCGGGAGACCAGGTGGGGCTGGGCGCCACCCTGACCATTCTGGGGGCCGTCGAACTGATCTCCGGGGAGGTCCGGGCAGCGCGGGAAATGTACAGGCGCGCGGCCGAAAAGGTGGCCCCTTGGCTACGGCTCACCGGCTGGCAGCGGTTGATGGTCGCCGAGCTGTCCAACGAGCTCGGCGACCCGCATCGGACGACCCGCGAAATTGACAGCGTTGCGGCGATTTTCGACCGAACGAGATGCGTCATCGCCGGTCAGCGACTGGCCGCACTGCGCAGGCGGGGCCAGGGTGGCGATGTTGAGATCGTGTTGAGTTCTCGTTGAGGCCCGGTCAATAGCGTTGCTCCCGGATCTGGCAAATGGATCCGACAAACAAACAGGAGGAACGCATCATGACAACGACGCAGACTGGGCCGACCCGCATCGGGGAGGCCACCATTGCAGAGTTCGCTGCGGGCCTGCGCGGCAGGGTCGTCCGGCCGGGCGACGAGGACTATGACCACGAACGCAGCGTCTGGAACGGGGCCCACGATCGCCGCCCGGCGTTCATCGCACTCTGTGCAGGCGTGGCCGATGTGATCCGCACGGTCGATTTCGCCCGAAGCGAGGGGTTGCCGCTGGCAGTTCGCGGCGGCGGCCATTCGATCCCCGGGTTTTCCACCGTCGACGACGGCATCGTGCTGGACCTCTCGCTGATGAAGGGGATCCGGGTCAACCCTGAACGCCGCCGCGTGGCGGCGCAGGCCGGCTGCACCTGGAAAGACGTGGACGCAGAGACCCAGCAATTCGGGCTTGCGGTGACAGGTGGCCTGGTGTCCTCGACCGGTATCGCCGGCTTCACCACCGGGGGCGGCATCGGCTGGCTCATGCGCAAACACGGACTGGCCTCCGACAACATGGTCGGCGCCGACGTCGTCACCGCTGACGGGCAGTTTGTTCACGCCAGTGCCAAGGAGCACCCCGATTTGTTCTGGGGGTTGCGCGGCGGCGGCGGCAATTTCGGTGTGGTGACGTCCTTCGACTATCAATTGCACGAAGTGGGTCCCACCGTCCTTTCCGGTCTGGTTTTCTACCCCGCCGATGAGGCGGAGCAGGTGTTGCGTGGCTACCGGTCGGCTTGCGCGGCGGCCCCTGATGAGCTGACGACGCTGGTCAACATGACCACGGCGCCGCCGGTCCCGTTCCTGCCAGAATCGGTGCACGGCAAGCCAGTCATCGCTGTGGCAGGGTGCTGGTCCGGCGATCCCAATGCCGGCGAGGCCGCCACCGCCCCCTTCCGGTCATTGGGCACGGTAATCGCCGATGTTTTCGCGGCGAACCCGTATGCGGGGTGGCAGCAGGCGCTGGACCCGCTGTACCCGCGCGGTGTGCACAACTATTTCCGCTCGGCATTCCTCCGCACCGCCGACGACGCGTCCGTGCGCGTGCTGCTGGACTCGTTTGCGGCATTGCCCAACGCTCTGGCGGAGATTCACCTGCACCACCTGGGCGGTGCAGTGGGCCGCGTTCCGGCCGACGCAACGGCCTTCGCGCTGCGTGACCAGGAATTCGTCGTCAACGTTATTGCCCGCACGCCGACGGCGGAAGGCTTTGCGGATGTCGTTGAATGGGCCCGGGGCGTGACGTCCGCTCTCGGCCCGGACGCTGCGGCCTACGTGAACTTCACCGGTGAGACCAATGCGGCGCTGGTCAGGGCGTCGTACCCGCCGGACACCTACCGACGTCTCGTGGAACTGAAGAACGAATACGACCCCACCAATCTGTTCCGGTTGAACCAGAACATCGCACCCACGGTATGAACGCATTGCCATCGTTGGTCCCGCGGTGGGAGCCGGAAGTGCAAGCGCCATCGCGATAAACGGATGGCTACTCAACAATGACCTCGATGCGCATCCGCGGCTCGGTCGAGACTGAGCCCCCCCAGCGCATCTCGTATAGCCAGGAGCACCACGATGTCCGATTCCTCTGCCAACCAGACCTCGGTCGCCTCGGCGCCGAAGTCGCCCTCGGTCCACGTTCGCGCCGTGAGCGCTTTCGGGTGGCTAGTTCAAACCAAGCGGCGGGGCTGGGTCGCGCTCGCCCAGAGTGCGTTACGGCGAGGTGACGATCAGCGAAACCTCGCCACTTCGTATAGACCGCCGCCGTGGTAGATGCTTGTTGGAATCTGTGTTCTCCGGCTCGGCAGCATCGAAGGAACCACTCAAGCGGCTTCCCGCCGGGATGAATCGCAAACACGCTGAGTTCTCAACAGTGGCAAAAGTCCGATCAAGCAGGTCATGTGACCAAATGTGTCCCGTGACAGGTCAGTCCGGACAATTTGCCAAGTCCGGACACCCGGAATTATGCGGATGTCACGTCGAAACCATCCACGATTCTTGCCACGCTACTTCGGACAAGCGAGGAAGACACCGCGTCTAGCGTTGAAGTGTCCGGCGCCAGGAGCCTGAGTGGCTCCCGTAACGGTGTCCGCATGCGTTCAGCGCTTGTCACCGACGTCGAACGAGTGGCCCGCCATGTGATCGAACTCGGCCGTTTCCGAGTCAAGCTGAGCGGCGAGCTCTTCGACAATGGTCACATCGAATGGATGGTTCGGCGCTGATGGCTCCGTGGCCCTCGGTGGGTGTTCAGTGAGCCACCGACGTTCGATTCCGAGCCCATATTCGAATGGCTCGTAGTTCAAGATCAGCCGTGGTGGTGCGGCAGGAAAGGCTTCGCCGGGGCGAGGATGTTTGGTGCGTTGTGTTACGAACTCGCGCGGGTCGTGGTCGGGATGAAAGAAGACGTGCTTGGTTGCGACTTCGACCATCGATTCGTTCAGTCCCATCCCGTGGCCAGCATGTAGTTGGAACCAATGGTCACGGTGGATCTGGTTTCTGTTGCGGTGCGCGCGGCCCGGTAGATAGAGAGCGCGATGTGGTCCGACGGGCAGATATAGATCCCAGAAGTCGATGGCTAAGGACTGATTATCGTGGTCCTGCCCGTTGAGGACGAGAACGGGGACGTCGCTGGTAAGTAGACAGGCGACGCTGAATCCGATGCCCCACGGGCGGTTGTAGATACCGCGGGCGATAGGCTCTGCCCATTTCACTATGTACTGGAGATGAGAATTCGCGCGGCTGATGCCGGTTGGAGGAACTCTTCCTTCGGCAGTGTCCGCAGCCGTGATTCGCTCTCGTTGCCGTGTCGTTCGAAGCACCTGCACGGCGAGCCACCACGAAAGCGCGGCTCGAGTCTTTTGTGAAGGAGGCCATTGGAGGGGAAGCGCACTGGAGTGTGGCCCGGATTCGCTGTCCAGAACTTCTCTGAAACCTTCAGCTGCATCACCTTCGATGAGCGATAGGAAGTCCTCCATGTCATGGAAGGGGATACCGTCTGGCGTTGTGCCCCAATAGAACCCCTTGCTGGCACCAACGTTTTCAGTTACCTGCATGAACGAATGGCGGAGGTCAGAAACGAGGGAAACGGAAAGCCGGTGCCCTGTCCCAGTCCCAACGGCAAAGCGGCGCAGGTACATCTGTGGAACAGTATGGTCATTAGTTTTCCCCGGTCGGATCATGTGATCAGTAGAGCAGGCGACACCCGGCTGAGGACGCCGACGCGTCGGTGTGGTCATCCTTGGCCGGGGGCGCCTCAGCGAAAGCTGCGAACAGCTTGGAATGCAAGGGCCTATCGCACCCATAGCAGCCCGCATGCTCGAAGACAGCGATAAGGCCAAGCACCACGCGAGGTGTGAGCTCCACGATGGCCAGTGGAACAAGATCAAGAACAAGAAGAAAAGCTACGGCCCGCAGCGCGATCACGGCGGGCTCCCACGCTGATRGGATCCTTCGATCGCATTGCGCGGTGGGCCGTCCCGACCGTCACTGCCGGACCCGGAGCAGCCGCGAGTGGCATCGTGCTTGACGGGCTGCGCTGGCGCTTGGAGCACCATCCGCGGCATCGAGGCCGATCACTTAGTAGAGAAATGGATGTGAAAGACTCGCTCGGAGTCAAGCGTCAACGTCGGGGAGTTGGCTGAACGGTCAGTAGCCTGTCTGGGTGACCTCTACTAGAAGCGGCAGCTGATGACGGTACCTACGGACGGCTTTGGGATCATCTCGTACCTTGCCTTGATCGTTCCGGGTGTTGTATTCATCCTGGTTCGAGCCCAGTTCCGTGGATTCCGAGACGTCGACCGCACCGTGGGCGGTCGCATACTGCTCGCGTTCGTGGTCAGTGTCATCTTCGACGCGATCTACGTTGCAATCCTCGGTCCGTTGGCTGTGCAGCGGCTGCAATCGGGTGCGCCCATCACGCCTAACGAGGTTTCGGCAGTGGCATGGCTCTTCATCGCGACTGGAATCGTAACCCCCTCGATCGTGTCCTGGGCCGTCTACGGCGACGGCAAGCTACTGCGGCCGCTCCATCAGGCAGCCAGAAAGCTCCGAGCACGTCTGACGGATTCCCGGTACGAGGCCACCCCGACTGCATGGGACCTGGCCGCGACTACCACTGACGCAAACTGGGTGCGAATCAGGATGAGCGACGAAGTGTGGGTTGGCGGTCGTTTCGGCAACAACTCGTACTTCAGTACCTATCCCGAACCGCGGGATATCTTCATCGAGGGGCAGTACGCGATGGGTAAGCAGGGAGAATTTTTGTCACCGGTTCCGAGCAGCGCGGGCGTGTGGGTGGCCGTCACCGATGAGTATCTAGTTGAATGGCTGCACGACGCCGACGAGTGAACGGATGCACATGGCCCCCAATGACAAGCAAGGCCCCGAACCTGTTGGTAAGGGTGCTCGGCCGCAGCGTTCCAGCGAAGGCGCGCGACCCCGGTCAGTGACGGGCAGCGGGTCAGGGACCGCCGCACCGTCCACCGGCAAGCCGCCGGCTGGTCCGTCCGGGGTGTCATCGCCGAAGAAGTAGGCCGCGCGATGCCGGCTACGTTCTCCAGCGAGAGCGGAATGCAGGTAGTGCGCTGAAGCCCCGTCATCGGGCCAGGAGCTGCTTCAACGCGGAGATACATTCGCGAGCCTGCTCGCGGTCGCTTGCTTTCGCCTCCTCGTAAGGTCGGCGTAGTCAGTTGCCATCTGAAGGGTCCGCTGCGCGTCCAGATCTGCCGGGATCGCATCTGCGAATACGATGCGCCTTCTCACGAGTGCGAAGCTAACCCACGAGAACAGCGATGTCGGGGCGCGACGATAGCTTGGGTCCATGTGGATGATTGCGACTGAAACTCCTGCCGACCTAGTTCCGTCATGGATCGAGGCGATCGCGACCCTCGTCGGTGTCATCGTCGCCCTCGCAGCGATCGTGTTCACCGTGGTGCAGTTGCGGCTCACCTCGCGGCAGATGCGAGAGACAGCGATTCAAGAGGCACAGAACAGCGAAGCCCAGACTCGTCCCTACATCGGGATTGACATAGTGCCTGGGATCGCGGGTGCAGGCTCAATTGACATCATCATCGAGAACCACGGGCGCACAACCGCACGCAACATCCGAGTGAGCCTGGTGGGCGACACCTTCCGAGCGCAGTCAGACGGTGACGTGATCGGTGAAGCGCTGGGGCGACTGTTCGCGACAAGCTTCGATCTCGCGCCGGGAGCGCGTCGCCGGGTGTTCTGGCAGATTCCCGCTGACGAGAACTCATCACCGCGGGGACACATGGGCACACCGGTCGCCGCCGGTATCGCATTCGTCTATGACTGGGCTCCGGGTGATGACCGACCGGTGCGTAACTACGCAGACTCGATCCAGTACGACCTAACGGAATATCCGAAGCTCATACCGTTGCCAAGCACCGGCTCTACTGCTCAGGGCGCATCACCCGAGACACAGAGCAAAAATCTCCTGCACACACTTCGAGCGATCGCTGCCAACGTTGCAGAAATCCGCCGCTAGCCCGGGCAGATGACGGTAAATTCCAGAGCCTCGGCGCTGACGTCTTTGGGCTGCTCTCCAGTGAGGCAACGCCAATTTGGGCGTTCCGGCTGATTGCTACAAGGCTGGTCTACCAGGCCGCGTCATTGCCCGTAAGGGGAGCCTTTGACGTGCAACGGATCACGTCGCTGAGAGGAGCGCAGGCAGGCTCAGTTCTTTCGTCAGGATCCATGCCGACGGCGGATCGTTCCTTGAGGTTGAGTGTCGTCACCTATGCGGTCGGTTCGCCAACGTTGCGGGCCCAATGCCTGTCAGCAGCGTCAAATGACGCGTGGCTGCGTGAACGGTCGACGAGCTCGGCGGTAATGTCGCCTTTGGTGTACCTGTCCGTGAAGTACGACCCCACCATCTCCGTCGGAGACAGCGACGTCGGGTCTAGCAGGCACGTACCCAGACTGCGGGGGCTTCGATTCGACTGCGACATCTTGGGCGTATTCTCGAAAATATAGGTGAGCGTTGACACATCGGTGTTCTTGCGAAGGTTCCAAAAGAACGCCTGGCTGTCGCTCGTGCTTTCTTTCGTGAGGGAGCGCACGCTCAAGCTCCAGAATGTCTGGCGGATGACGAAGTACGCATCGATGGGCCCACGATTGCCGCCGGGCGGAATTTGGCTCTCAGCGGTAGGTGTCAGCGTGACGCGCCATAGACCTCGAATTGACGGCCGGTGGGTGAGCTGCTGCAGTCCGAAGATCTTCCACAACCAGGCGTCCCAGAGCAGAACGGTTGCTCCGCTGATGAAAGGCAAGGACGCGAGGAGCCGACTGGCAAAGGTGCTGAGTTCTGCCCCTGAGAGGAAAAGCAGGCCGGTATACACGCCGGTGCAGGCGAGTACGACAAACCGCACGAGAGCGGTTGGACGGACCATGCCTGTTACTTCCCGTATCCCATATACGTCCACGTTTCCGCGACGAGTTTCAACCCGTCGTCCAGCGTCCACTTCTGAGTACCGTTGAACAGGTACTTGTTCCTATTCGGCTCGAGCATGCGGTCGGCGCTCTCGTTCTGCAGGCGTTGGTAGAGGGCAAGCAGGCTGGCTTTGAAACCTTTGTTCAGGTCTCCAGACGTCAGAGACTCGTCGTCTACGTTGTAGATAAGGCATTCCATGAAATAGGACGGCAGTGCGGTGATCACGCCGTCGGCTGCAAGCTTGTTCTCCGCGTTCTTGAGCGCTCTGGCGTAGTACTTGTATCGTCCTCCGGTGGCCGTGTTCTTAGTCACACCGTTGTCGTACTGCTGCTGGGGCCAGTTGACGATCTTCACCCCCGATTTCGGGAAGACACAGCTGCCGACCCGCGTGGACGTCCTAGTGGAATTGTCGTAGAGCACGTACTTGAAGCTGGGGACGATGTCGATGCTCGGCCTGCTGCCGATGACCGTAGGCACGTTGATCGCGACGCTTCCCGACATGTCGACCGAGCTACTGCCGAACTTCTCTTTCAGCGCTGCAACGACCTCCTGCCTCCACCGTGCCGGTGTCCAATCTCCCTCGTACGGGGCTGGTTTCGGTTCTGCCAGCGTGACGTTGCTGGCCGGATCGTAGTACTGGCAATCGGTGAATTCGACGGCGATGTCGACGTCGCTATCGCGTCGGACGTTGGTGTTGTTCGCGTAGCTGCCTTTGGCGTAGACCCGATAGCCAGCGGATGCGAGACCTGGGTGTGCGGATAGCGCATCGGCTACCATTCGTTCGGCGCGATCTTGCTGTGTTTTCTCGTCCGTGCTTGACGGCTTGATCCAGGAGGAGAGCAGGGCTTCCTGCTCGGCGGTACTGAAAGACATAGGGATACCGTTTCCGCGATCAGGTTCCAGTTGTCAGCGACGTTTCGTCAACAATGTTTGTCTCAGTATCTCGCAGCGCTCCGACATTCAGTGCAGAGTGCTGGTCCCGGCATCTCCTCTTGGTCACCTTCACCTCGCTTTGCGACGTCTATGTCGACAACGAGGGTTTGCGGCATCGGCATCGGCGCACTCTTCGTCGCCGGTATCACCAAGTTCTTTGACCCTTTCAAGCGGCGACGCATCGCCCTCTCGACAAAGGATGCCCGTGGGCTCTACGCCAAGTTCGGGTTTCCCCCGCTCGCCGGCGCATAGACCTGGATGGGACGGATCGGCGACCTCGGAGCGTGAGACCGTGCTCGGTCGGGTCCGTCGATCGGCGTCGGTTACGGAGATGGCTCAGACCAGCGCGCCGAAGGAAGCATCGGCTACGGACCTGGCGAGTGCCTCGTCGCTGCCTTCCTCAAGAAGCATCCCGCAGACGAGCATGATGACAAAGATGGTCATCATCCGATGTGATTCTCAATCCGGGTCTGAGACGTTGGGTTGCCCCACCCCTAATCTGTCGCCTGCAACCGGTGCGTAGGTACCTGCCAGGTAGCCGGCGGCGTGGGCGAACGACGATTCCTCACCGGCGCTGGCCCAGAACGGGCGGTCAGCGTCTTGCAACCGATGGGTTGCAACGCGCATATGTGGCGAGTCACTTTCAATCAACTCGTACCGATTCGGCGGCGCGGAAAAGGGACACTTCATCATCGAAATCGTCATCCTCAAGTGAAGGAGTCACGATTACGGCGACCCCCGTCGGTTCAACGCCTTCCAGCTGCCAGTTGTGATTCCAACGTGTTGTGACGGTGACGTCGATGTGGGCCATCGAGAGCGGCACTCGCTCGGATGACCATTCGTGTATGCCTGGAGAGGTCTCGTACTGCTCGCTGAACAGGATAGAGATGTCGCCGAATAGCCTCAGGTTAGCGATTCCATAACGTCTATCTGCGGTTCGCGTGATTTGGAAGCCATGGGTTTCCACGATGTCAATGTGTGCCAATTGCATCGCTGTTACTCGAATCGGCGTAGCACTGCTGTAGCGTTCCGAGCCTGAGTGGAATTCGAAGCCGAAGTCTTCGAACGGAAGGGCGTCGCCGAAGTCGGCGATGTTCTCGTTTAGGTATTCGGTGAGAGTTTCTTCTGTTCGAAGAGAAAGATCCTCTTCTGCAGGCTCGAACTTGTTCAGCTGCGTGAGCAGATTGCCGCTGCCGCTCGCTACGAGCACCTCGTCAAACACCTTCTTGCAGTTGTCGCCCAGTTTTTGATCGCTCGTAAGAAGGATCACCGCGCCTTCTGCCGTCTCAAGTTCCGATGCAACGCACGCAAACACGACAGCATCGGCTGCTCCGGTTTTCACGTCCTTCTTCGTCTCCCCGGAACCGATCTGAAGCACCTGCTGACGAACAGCTTCACGCCATACGTCTTGTGCGGGGGACCAGATCGTTGCTCGCCCATTCAGAAGATTCCGGATACTGGCGATGACACCATCGATGGACGGGATCTCGGGAATTTTCGGCTTTGTAACAAGCTGCGCGTCCACTCGATGCTGCCGAACTGTCTCAGCAAACTCCATCTGCGACGCGCGCGCGTGCTCGGCCCATTCCCAGAGCACGACCTCGGGAACCACGATCGATGCGCCTCGACCGGCGATTTCGATCAGCCGCACTAGAGCACGCTCGCTGTAGTGCCCATGAGGCAAAGAGTTGGTGTCAAGAATTACAACCGTCACCCGTGAAGAATAGTCGCCCGTGGCCTCACCGGCTTGAAAACACTCTTTCCAAAAAGGTTCTGTTCCGCACGGCTGGTCTTCCGCTGCTGCACGACGAGTTCATCCCATTTCCTGGCAGTGGTCAATTAACAGACACCGCCAGTGAAGGAGGTGGTTGCTGGGGAAGATCTCGTTGGCCTTCATCATGTTCGGATAGGGGTGGAGCTCGAGGATTGGCTCGCAGGTACCGAGGTCATTCCTGCCGGGGATGAGGGCGAGGCTGCAGCAGGCCGCGCATCCGCGGCCGAGGGTAACTTTGTTGATGCGTGCTTATTGAAATTGAGGAACAAATTCAAACCCGCTGTTCGCCTGATCGGAGTTGGTAGAAAGCCGGCCAACTCTCTTCTCCGAGAATGACCGGCCTCCACGAGTCAGCTAGCCCTTGCTGTTCCGCGGGTCGTTCCCTTTCGGGATCGTGTCCTTCGCTCGGATTGAGCCGTCGCGGCCATGGATGTTGAGTTCTCCACCACCGGCGTTGCCGACAATCTCGCGTCCACGGTTGATCGCGTCCGCCTGAGTGTCGTGGTGTGAGGATGCTCGGGTTGCTCCGGGCGCCTTCACATCCCATCCACCACCAGGGTTTGGCACAACATGTCTTGGATTCTGTGTCGTCATTTGATTCACCTCCTCTCGCTGTCAGTTAGAGGAAGAGTCCCACGGTGCAGACTCCTCTTTCACAAACGCCACGCCGTGGTTGCTGGGAAGGATCAGCAAAACTTGTGAGGTCGCGCCACATGGGCTAGCCAGAGTCCATCGACCGCGTACTCCTGACCACGACCTGTCACGAGTTGGTTGATCTCATACCATCAAGTGAACGGGAACGAACTTCATCCGCGAGGCGGATGATTTCTCGGGTCTCGGGTCTCGGGTCTCGGGTCTCGGGTCTCGGGTCTCGGGTCTCGGGTCTCGGGTGATGGGTTTTGGTGTTCAACAGACACCTGACCGGCGTTTACGGCCCCGGGCGCCACCAATCAATCACACACTGACCGGTCCTTGGCTAGTCTGTGCGCATGAGCTTCGACTACAAGACGCCCAGTGACCTCATCGATGACGAGCGCCGGAAGCGCCGAGCGGAGGAACTCGCTCGACTCATCCCTGGACTGGTGCCCGACGAGGTCGAGCACGCCGTCGACCGGTGGTGCTCAATGCTCGGGCTGGCCACGTCAATGGATGACGTCGACCGGGGAACGTTCGCGGACTTCCGGACCGGCCTGGGTCTGGGCCTTGACGGGGATTCCACGCGGGTCTGACGTACTACAACGCTAGGGGCGCCAGCGGTGCGCCGCCGGATCACCCTGGCTCACTCCCGTCGATCCGCCTCGGCGTCGGGGGTGCCGGAGAACTGGAGATTCAGCGCATTGGCGGCTGCTGACGGAGGCGCCGACTCCGGGCGGCGGCCCTGGCCAGCGTTGCCAGATAGGTTCACCGCGGCGGCCGCATCCACATCGGCGTGCAGATTGGCGACGGCCGCTTCATACACGCGAAGCGCCGTCGTGTAGTTCGTTCCCATCTCGGCCATTAGCGCGCGCACCTTCTTCTTCTTGCCGGTACCGTTCTTCTTCTTATCGGGATCGTTCATGAGGCCTCCTTCGAAGCGGCAGAGACCACTCCCTTTGACGGTACCAACTGATGTGAACCCGGGGCCTCGGTTGAAGTGCAAGGGAACGGGGCCGATGGGAGACGGGGCTGGTCGAGTCGGACGTTCAAAGTGGGTCTCCGGTCGCGACGCTGCAGCACTTGGCTGTCCGGACACGGGCTGGCGATCGGTCTTCGGGAAGGAGCTCCCAGTAGCTGACGCGGTGCACGCTGCGGCTTCACGGTGCGAGGGTTTGGTGGGACGAGGGTGATCGTCGGGTCCGATATCATTCTGGAGTCGTGAGTGGTGACTTCAAATGCGACACGAGTGGCGGCGGCCAGGCGCCTCCGCAAGCCCGCGCGTGATGCAAAGGCTACACATTCGGGCGCAGACGGGTCACGACTGACGGCCAAGGCGCGGCGTCCTCAACGGGTTCTCAGTAGCGACTGGGTTGGAGCGCCGTTCTCCCGTGGCGCCGCAATGGGGCCACGGGAGAACCTCACCTATCGCGGTAGAGGAGCGTCTCCTACTGGTCGTCGCACGCTTTGGCTGATCCGCAATCCGTTCGCGCGGAGTTGGGCAGCGAAACTTCGGAACGCTACGCGGGATGCTGCCGATTCGCCGATGGGGAAGGTGAAGCGTAGACCCGTGCGGTTTTGTAGCCGCAGTGCAGTGTCTGAGTTTGTTTTGACACGCCAACCCTGTGCTCGAGCTGCGGAGCAGACTCGTTCTATCTCGATGTCAAGCGCGTGTCGTTGGTCTTGAGATTCCCGAGAAGGTGATCCGCTTTGGAATGACGTGCGCGGTCCGAGCGAACGAATGCGCGCGGTGATGCCCAAAACTGCGTTATTCACAGCGGCGCTCTGGTTACCGTCCTCACGTGGTTCATACGGCAACCATGTCAATCCCTGAAGGTCCGAGGGAAGCTGCAGATCGCGAGTGCGATCGGCGACAATGTACGTGCGCTCTCTTCCGAGCGCACCAATGAACAAGCCGAGCTCGAAGATCACATTGTCACGGGCGACCGCCCTCAAATCGCCACGTGACTCGACAGTGTCATCGGCTGTTGCGATGAGGACGGCGAAATCCGCTTGCTTGGCGGCTTTCGTCAGGGATTCCATCGTGTAATTCGACGCTTCAAATACACCTTGATCCCATCTCGTAACAGTGCAGGCGCGAGTCCCCTCGAGGGCTTGTTGAAGATGCCGGCCGATGTCCAAGCCTTCGGATGAGGTACCGATGAAGACAGACGGAAGTGTCACTCGATGCCCTGATCTGTCCCCGCTCATGCCTCCCATCGTAGATGGCGACGCCGTTACTACCGATGCGCCAGGCACCGGTGCTTCGTGCCGAGATGGGTTAGCTCGGGTTCGGGCGTTCGCGCGGCCGCCAATCAACCAGCACATTCAAATTGGAGCTACTCACGTCGTTGTTCTCTAACTTCCGCGGCCGAAACAAGCAAGTCCGTCCGCACAGGTTCTTCGTGCGGCGCCGTGCTGACGGCGGCACGTTCCGGAAGTTCTCGCCGACAGGTTGAAGCCGAAGATATGCAACGAGCAGGTCAAGGTCGGGGTCATCGGTAATCGTGGAGTTGATGTAGCTGGTCTGCTGAAGCTGCCCATGCGGAGTGAAGAGGAGACCGAAGGCTCGGGCTGATCTGAGCTGGTGCCGCTTCGCCGCCATATAAGTCTGCAATCGAGATGCAGCCTTCTGTCTCGATGGCTCTCCGAATATCGACAGGGGAAGAAAAAGCTCGCAACATACTGTACGATCGTGCGTATAGTTATTTATGGCTCGTGTGCTGGCCCTCTCGTCAGCGATGTAGCCCTTTGGCCCCTAACCATGAATGCCGTGCCGATCAAACGGTTCGAGCGTTGAGAATCTAGATTTTGAGGAAGACCCATGCAGACAACCCTGACGCATATCGGCACCGCAACAATGCTCGTTCAATTCGGGGGACTGACGTTCCTCACCGATCCCGTGTTTGACCCCGCCCCGACTGAGTATGTGTCGGGGCCGGTAGTCCTGCGGAGCACCATCGAGCCGGCCATATCCGCGAGCGAACTTCCGCCCATTGACGCTGTGCTGCTCAGTCACGACGAACACCCGGACAATCTAGATGAGGCCGGCAGGAAGTTGCTGGAGGGGAAGCCCGTCATGACCACAGAAAGCGGCGCAGGGCGGCTGGGCGGCCAAGCGGTTGGCATTGCCCCTTGGAGCAGCCACACGTTCGCTGTGGGGGAGAAGTCCGTGATCATCACAGCGACGCCTGCGCATCACGGTCCCGGTGGGGACGTGATTGGATTCATCCTCCGGATCCCCGGTGAAGAGAAGGTCCTTTACATTTCCGGAGACACCACCTATGAAAGCGACCTTGACCAAATCGGCGAAATGTTCTCGGTCGGAGTAGCAGTGCTGCATCTCGGCGCGGCGAAGTTTGCCATACTCGGGGACCAGATGATCAGTATGGACAGCGCGAACGCAGCCAAGTTCACTGCCTCTCTCGCGGCCGACATGGTGGTGCCGATCCATTTCTCCTCGTGGGAACACTTCACGGAAACGGAAGATGAGATCGCGGCTTCATTTGCGGGAGCCGGTCTGACTGATCGCCTCAAGTGGCTCACCCCAGGCGTGCCGCGAGACCTTGGGGCCTGAGCCCCACTCACTGACAGCTGCAGCACTCTGAATGGAACAACTCTATGACGGCCCCGTTACCTTGTTCGTGTCCTTGGACAGTGTGACTGTCTAAGGATGTTGGCCTGTTGGGCCCGGCATGACAATTGCCTCCAGTCGTTCATGATCCGGGGGTGTTGTCACCGGGCCTGATTGGTGTCTGGTGATCGCTAATAGGGGCCCGATCGGACTCGTCCAAGGTCATTTGTAACGTGGATGCCGGGACTTGATGCCGCAGTTTTGGCCAACAAAATGGTTGAGCGACGGGAGTATTCACGATCGAGAACTACGGCACCGTTGACGTGTTCATCGGGCCAAGACCGACGCCCGGGACGCGGCGATCATCGCCCAAGCCGCGCTGACGCTCCCACATGCACTGCGGTCAATCCAGCTTGCCGATGAGCAGGTTGCCGAACTCTCGATGCGCCAGACGGCTGCCGAGGCGTCCAGCTTCCGCTCCCCGCCGAACGGCACCGCCGTACGGCAGAGCTTGAGGCGCTCGGGGTAGGCCACACCCGGCCCGAATCCACGGGGATGGCGGCGGTAGTTTGACTGGCTGAGCCCAGCAGGCCGCCGTCCTATTGCCCCCGCTTTTGGCCTCTGGGCACGCCAACGTAGGTTGAGTCGGATCCTGGCTGGGGGGCCGCGGCAGCGGAGCGGAGCGTCCAGGCGCTTCCGTGAGCCTGATCAGTCCACACCGGAGCGTTGCGATCCTGAGCGCCAGGTGTCTCGGTCGCCCTCAAGCACAGCCCACCGTTTGCAAACGTCGCCTATCGCTGGTCCTCAGTGGAGGGCCGCGAATGCGGCGTGCTCACTGCGTGGTCACGAACCGGTCGTATCGGAGAATGGTCGCCAGTCCCGCACTCCTTCGACTTCAAACACTTTTGAGTAGTTTTCTGCGGCCGTCGCCTCAAATTCTTACACGTTCAGCCTGAGCTGCATCGAATAGTCCGGAGACAGTTCCATGGAGGCGACCAGCTCATCGTCACTGAAGAACCTGACTTCGGCTGGCAGCCACTCGACGCTATAAGTGAGGACCACGAGGGCATCCATTGTCACTGGAATCTTGACGAAGTGTCCCGGATTCGCTTGTCACCGAACGGATGCAACCCCATGCCCACAATGGCCTGCGGCGATTTCCTTGCCGAAGATCTCAAAGATGCAGATCTTCGCCGAACGGTCGGGTCGCGCTTCGAAGCATCCACAGCGCCACCATGCAGTTCGGATCGGCGATCGCCGCAACCTGCGCTTCGACGATTCCGTACAGCGGTGTGTACAAGAGCTGCTCCTCCTGAGCCTCGAGGACGCGCAGCCCCGCCGTGCCGCGGTGCTGGCCAACCTCACTGCCGACCAATCCGGCGAACACCCCGGTTTGCAGGTTTGACACACGCAAGCGGCCATTGTGCTCCGGCGACCAAGGAAGCTGATCCGATTTGAAGGCGGAGTTTGCCGTCCCGCTGCTCATACCGCGCCGCTGACAACGCGCGCCTAACCCACTGAAGGTGCGACGGAACCCAACGTGATCGGTCAAGTTCGTCACCCTCGAAGGTGTCGAGAAAATCAGTTTCGTAGCCCGACCTGTCAAGACGCATGGGCGGATCCTATCCATGCCACGCCCGGGTCGCCTCTCAAGAGGCGTGAATTCGTATTCACCTCTTTTTCTGCGGCTGCCCTTCAGACGCAATCAGCGGTGACGATGTAGCACGATCAAGCGCCCGACGGGGCACGATGGGCGATCGCGCGAATACCAGCCGATGACGCAAGGAAGATGGTGCCGAGTACGACCCAACCTGCTGTTCCATTGTCTACGACGGTTGCGGCTATAACAGAGGGGGTCACCATGGTGCCGATTGAGAACGCCATCGCGAATAGTCCCTGGTATGCGCCGGCCCTGCGCGGGTCGGCGAGCTCATAGCTAAGGCCCCAGATTCCTGCCGAGGAGAGGATTTCGCCGAATGTGTGGGCAATAGTTCCGGCGAGGATCAGCGCAATAGCCAGCACGGGCGACATTCCTGCAGACGCCGCATAGACGGTGCACGCAATGGCCATGAATATGCCGGCCAAGGAGACCGCTTTTCCTGCGCGTCGTATGTCATGGCTACCGCGCGAGAGCGGAATCTGCAAGGCGACGACCAACACCGTGTTGACGATCAGAGCTATGGAGACGACGACCACCGGGGCCTCGGTGTGGTGCAATACCCATAACGGGATACCGATTTCGGCGAGACCGAACTGTATTCCGAACAGAGCGGAGAGCACTGCCAGCCCCAGATAGCGTGGGTCCCGCCACGGTGACCGGCCAACCAAGTGAGCTGAGGCCGCCCGGTCGACCTTGGAAAGCACAATAGCGTCGACGCGGGGTGGCAGGGCGGCGATACGGGCGGCGCTGATCAAGGTCGCGAAACCTGCGATACCGATTGTCATGCGGTACGCGTCTGGGGTGTTCATCAACAGCGGGATGCTCGCCGCCGCCCCGCCAAGTGCAATTCCGACGTTTCCTACAGTCAGTAGAATCGCTCGTGTCCTGATCCGGACTTCGCCTTCGAAGGCCCGGCCGACGATGGTCGCTCTTACGGCCTTGCTGCTACTGCTGGCCCCGTTCACCACGCAGGCTATAACGAGTGCGACTATGAACGACGAGGCAAAAGCATAGGACAGCAGGGCAAGCCCTTCCACCGCCAAGAGAGTGAGAAGGAGTCGTTTGGCGCTCACTTTGTCGGCAAGGCTGCCGCCGAGCCACGACGTCACGACGCCCAATGCGCTTGAGATAGTAAGAATGACAGCGATCTCCGTGACGCTCAGTCCGACAATCAACGTGAAGTACAGGACGGTGAGCGCAACGAAGACACCGCGTCCAAGAGAGTTCAAGAAAATCTGAGTGGCGAGAATCCGAAGCATCTGTTGGCTTGATGGGCCGTCGGGTTGCACTTCGATGCTGTCGGTTGCGGGAGCTGTAATAGGCACAGGTCAGTTCTGCCAGAGGTGAGTGCGCAAAAGAACTCATGTAGGTTATTGCTTCATGCTGACCTACACGCTGACCGAGGAAGACGTTGGCGAAGTGCGGTTCGGTATCTCACCCCTGTGCGAGATGGGGCTCTCGCTGCGTTCGCTCAAGGATCCGGCCCGGTTTCCGCTCCAGCTTCCATGGTTGAGACTCACCGAAAAGGCGCGCTCACGCCTGGACACTGAGCTGCTGTTCGCGCTGATTGACACGCGCTTGAGCACGCCGGACCTGCTCAATCCGCGACCGGGATCTCCGCTGACGCGTATCGCCGACGAACTGGATCAGTTCCGAGCTACTGATCCTTCGCTATTCATGCGGCAGATCGAGGCATTGCATGGAGAGATACCGACCGCGCTCAGGGGCGATCCAGGAATGGCGCTCGACCGAACCGTCGATGTTCTTGAGCGCTACTGGGAAAGCTGCTTTCAGCCACATTGGCTTCGGATGCGCACTCTTCTCGAGGCTGACATCGCTTATCGTGGTCGGCAGATCGCCCAGTTCGGATTGTCGGCGATGATAAACACTATCGACACCCGGGTGTCCATCGCTAACGCCGTCGTCTCTGTTCAGGTGAGGTGCCAACTAACCGCCTCGAAGGCAGTGGCAGGGCGCGGTATGACGTTCGTGCCCACCATTTTCACTAGCGGCGCCAGCGCGCCGAGTGATCCCAACGAACCGCCGATGATTATGTACGCGGCACGCGGCCAGGGCGCGATGTGGGAGACAAGCACGTCTGCGACTGATGCAGGGGCCATTCAGCTACTCGGCCGAACTCGAGCTGCCCTGCTGGCAGTTCTCGGTGAGCCGGCCTCGTCCACAGAACTTGGCCTACGCATGGGCGTTACCACGTCCGCAGTCAATCAGCACCTGCGGGCACTCCGCGCCGGACGCCTCGTTACCTCGACGCGCCATGGCCGCGTTGTGCTCTATTTCCGAAGTGAGCTGGGGACCGCATTCCTCGGTGAATAGGGCATATGTGCTACCCGGGTCGGGGTTACCCGGGCAGCGGGTCCATGAAGCCGGTCTTAGCGAGAACTGTGGTGTCGGCACCGTAAGCCTGCAACCGGGACACGATGCCGCGGCGAGCGAATTCGTACGGTTCGGCCGATCTGCGTAGGAGCGAATATGAGTTGGACGCTTCAATCAGCGCGGTGAGTTCGAACGCGAGCTGTGGGGTGTCGGTGATGCCGACAAGCTCGCCCTGGTCGACCGCGTGGCCGATGCTGGAGACGAGGAACGCGTCTCTCTCGTCCACGGCACGCAGGATTGCGTCGTGCACAACGCCGGGCCGCGAGTCGAATTCTGCAGAGACGGCGAAGAAAAAGCATCCGCCCTCGAAAACACGGCCGGCGGAGTAATCGATCCAGCTTCGAAGGAGGGCGCACACTCGGCGAAGGCCACGGGGTTGTATCCGTGCCGGGTCGATGACGGAGGCGGTGAATATGCCGCGTGCAGTCTCGACCGCGGCGAGCTGGAGCTGCTCTTTGGTGCCGAAGAGTGCGGCCACGCCGCTCTTACTCGCGGAGACCTCTGCTGCCAGGCGCCCGATAGTGAGTCCCTCAAGTCCGTTGACTGACGCAATGTCGACGGCACGGGCGAGAACAGCGCGGCGTGACTCGTCGCCGCGGGCCCTTCGACCGTCAAGTTGTTGCATGAAACCAGTTTAGTAGTACGATCATCCGTATTGTTTAAAAGTACGGCCGTTCGTATTGTTCATTAATGAGGAGTCCTGCATGCCCAATGTCATCCGAGTGGCCTTCTCCGCCGCTGAGACTCTCTCGCCGCGCCTGGCTGGCCGACTCGCTCTTAAGCTCTTCCGGCGTGTGGGCAGCCGTATACCCGTGCGCCCCGACGAACGCGCAACCCACGACAGCGCTCGCGTCGGCACCATCACCGTGAACAACAAGGACGTCGTCACCTACCAGTGGGGCACCGGCGCCCGCACAGTGCTGCTGGTGCACGGTTGGCGCGGCCGCGCCGTCCAGTTCGCCCGCCTCATCCGTGAGCTGCACGCCGAAGGCTACACCGTCGTCTCCTTCGATGCCCCCGCCAACGGAAGCTCTGATGGGCGCTACACCGACGTGCGCGAGTACGTCGACGCAATGGTCCAGCTACAGCGCCAGCACGGACCCTTCGAAGCCGTCGTCGCCCACTCGTTCGGCGTACTAGGCGCAATATCCGCCGTGGCCAATGGCCTTGACGCGCACCGAGTAGTTGGAATTTCGGGGGTTGCCGAACCCGGGTACCTGCTCAGCTACTTCGGACAGGTACTTGGTCTGGGGCCGGCCGCGACGGATGAGTTGGGCGCGGCGTTCGTGCGCTGCGTGTTCGCGAACGATCCCGAGGAACTTGCACGCTTCTCCGGGGTCCTGAACCCACTTCCGGCCGCGGTCGCTCTGCTGCTGCTGCACGACCGCGTGGACCCGGTTGTCGACATCGAGCAGTCGGAGCAACTGCACGCCGCCCACGGTGAGCGTTCGCACCTGATCGCCACCGAGGGGCTCGGGCATCGGCGCATCCTATCGGCGGACGTCACCCTGGACGCAGTGCTCGAGTTCATCACGGCGCCTCTTCCCGTCGCCCAGGCGAGATCTGTGGAAAGGCCCCGGGCTTGCTAACGACTGCCGCCCACTACTCGCAAGCCCTGAAAAGGCAACAACTGATGCCAAAGAATGCGACGAAAACTGATGCCCTAGCCTCTAACCGCCACACACGACGGGTGATCGACCTCAGCCACACGATCGCAGCGGAGAGAGTCACTTGTCCCGGGCTGCCCGTGACGAGGTCATTCTCTCCCTTTGCCTGGGGCACCCTCCTTGTCGGCACCGCATTCCTGACCGGTTTCGTCTTGTTTCGACTGGCCGTGCTGGCGCTCGGCGCGTGTGGGGGCTGCGCCGCAGAGGGGGAAGCGACCAGTCATCGTGAGGCTAGGCGCGGGCCTTGTCCTCCGCAGGTTATGACTGAGAATGACTTTGAGCGGATGATCTGGGCCCCGCTCCCGTGACCTCCTGCCGCCAAACCCAACTATGTGACAATGATCCCGCGGATGGTGGTTGCCATGATCCTCCGCTTGCGCGCATCCACTCCGTAGCCGCGACAGGGTGCGTCGCCGAAAAACCCAGCAACTCGGGAACGTATCGCAGCCGCGAATGCCGAGAAGCGCAAGACCTGACACAGAAAAGATGCCCTTGTGGCACGCTCATCCAGCAACTTCGGCTGATGAGTTGTGCTTTGGGCAGCACTCACGCGTCCCGACCCCCCCCCCAGCGGGGGGAGTGCTCGCTGTGTGCCGGATAAGAGGATGGACATGTAATGCCGTTGGATCAGTTTCTTGCGCTACTTGCCTGTGCAGTTTTGGCCGGCCTAACCATTTTCCAAGGTGCGCTCATTGCCGGAGCCCCTCTGGGGAGGATGGCTTGGGGCGGTCAGCATCGCGTCCTCCCTGCCAAGCTAAGGGTTGGGAGCGGCATGTCCATAGGCATATATGCCCTCTTCGCCTATGCGGCCCTGGCCAAGGCAAGCGTTGTCCCGCCAATGGTCAACGAATCCTTCACAGCAATTACCATGTGGGTGATGGCGGCATACTTCGTGCTCGGCGTCGTCATGAACGGAATCTCCCGCAGCAAACTTGAACGCCTCATCATGACCCCAACCACGCTCGCCCTCGCGACGGTTTATCTAGTTCTTGCCGCCCAATGACGCGAAAAGGTTCGATTCATGCCACCACCTGAGTCCGCCTGAGAAGCAGAGGTGATAGCACGACGCTCAAGCCGGTGTCTGCAGCGATCGCCTGGGCAGCGACAGCGAGCGCGCAGTACAGGATCCCCAGCTGATGACCTGATGCACCGAGAACACAGCCAATAGCGCGACACCATCCTCATTGAACGAAGCACCTCTCTGAACGGAGCATCATGACTGACCACCGATCCTCGCCTGGAGCCCTTGATCCGCGCGCTGCTCTTGTGATTGTCGACGTCCAACAAGCCTTCGATGAGACCGCCTACTGGGGTCCGCGAGATAATCCGTCGTGCGAGGCGAACATTGAGGCGCTGCTGACGCACTGGCGGGAAACCGGCCGACCCGTCATCTTCGTCCGCCATGACTCAACCGCGCCCTCTTCGCCTCTCCACCCGGACAACCCTGGAAACGCGTTCAAGGACATCATTACGGGCACCCCGGATCTCCTGGTGACCAAAAGTGTTAATTCCAGCTTCCACGGCACTCCTGACCTGCACGCCTGGCTGCAGGAGAACGCCATCGAGGAACTGGTGGTCTGTGGAATCACGACCAACCACTGCTGCGAGACCACGGCGCGAGTCGGGGGCAACCTCGGCTACCGGGTGTATTTCCCCCTCGACGCCACACATACCTTTGACCGCCACGCTCAGGACGGTGAGAACGTCGCGGCGGCTACCCTTTCTCGGATGACCGGGGTAAACCTGCACGGGGAATTTGGCACGGTCGTTACCACCGCCGATCTGCTTGAACAGGTACCACGACACCGCCCGCCCGCCCGATAGTCGGTACGCCCCTGAGACCGGGCCTAGAAGCGATGGGCGTGTCGCCGTGAGCTCTTCAAGGAATGGGCGCCTTCATGCACGCGATCCTCGCGCGGAAACGCATTCAGGACTTGACCCCCGTTGGTCATGATTCCGTGAACGCCAAGCTCCCGGTCATTATTTACAGTGAGGTCACCCTGCGGGCTTCCGGATCTTGTTGAGGACTCGCCCCAATAGCGCTAAATCCTCGTCGGTGAGGTTGGACGCGAACTGGCATTCGATCGCGCGTACATAGACCGGGGCGGTTGAACGGAATTCGGCGAGTCCCGCTTTCGTGATTACTGCGTACGCTGAGCGCCGGTCGCCTGGATGCTCCTCCTTAGTGATCATGCCTCGGCTCGCCAGCTCATCGACGAGACGGCTGACCCTGGATCGGCTAAGGACGACCCGTTCCGCGAGGTCGGTCATCCGCAGTCGGCCGGCAGGTTCCGCTGCTAGCTCGAGCAGCACGTCGTACCACGACAGGGGCAGGCCAGTTTGCCTTTGGACTTCCTTGTCCAGCGCGGGGACTAGGGCGGCGTGCACTTGGAGCAGTGCGCCCCAGGCATCGGCGGCGAGCTTCTTGCGAGACGGCATCCCCTAAATGTAGCGGAGTTGCGTGCGCACGCACGCATAGCTATTGTTGTGTGCGCACGCACATAAACCACGAAAGGGCATCATGACCAAACTCATCACCCGCGACGACCTCAAGGCAGCCATCGACTCCCGAACTGTCACCGTGATCGACGCGCTGGGAGGCATGTACTACGAGCAGCAGCACCTTCCAGGAGCGCTGCCACTCGTGGGAGCGGATGTCGTGGAGCAGGCTTCGAGCTTGCTTCCGGACAAAGACGCCGCGATCATCACCTACTGTTCGAATGCTTCCTGCCCGAACAGCCAGAACGTCGCAATCATGCTCACGGCAGCTGGGTACACCAATATTCGCAAGTACAGCGAGGGTATTCAGGATTGGGTAGGAGCGGGTCTGCCGATCGAGTCTGGCGCGTATATCCGCCCCTGATGAAATGACCGATCCGGTCGGGCCTGCCGCTGGGCGCATATCCGCGGCGTGGCTCCATGACCCGGGCTCTTGCTGGCAAGAAGACCGCATGTCGCCTTTATGCGACCGCGCGCCCGAGTTGAGCTCCCGACCTTGACCCCTGGTTTCCTTGGAAACCAGGGGTCTTCGATAACCGCCTACGTCCCCTGGTCCGTTAGACGGGGCGATTCGAGTACTCGCGGCTAGGCGCCTACGGGGCTTCCCAGGGCGAGTCGGACGCGGTGGTTCAGACGACCGCCTCAAGGCTGGCGGTTCCGTGGACAATCGTTAATCCGGCGACCGTGAACGGCGACTCAGCGACCGCGGAGTCTGAGCAGATGCTCGGCCGGGCAGGCACCATCCGTGATCTCTGGAATGGCGATCTCCCAGCATTGCCTGGGGGGAAGGCACCTTCGTTCCCATCGTCACCGCTGTCTTCATGGGGTTGATTCCTACCGCAGCCGACCCGTCGGCGCACCCCAGTGATGTCCTTGAGTTCAGTATCAGCGGTCATTTGCGCGTGCTGGCACTTCAACTGGTGAGCAAACGCCTTAATGGATTGGCAGTATCTCGTCCCGAGCTGTCACTTCTGCCATTCCAATACCGAGCTCCAATCCTTAGCGTGGGGCCATGACATTTTCAATCGACCTGCCAGCCACCGCCCTTGCCCGTGCGGCGGTCATTGCAGCACAGACTTCAGAGAGTACGTCGGTAGCCAATCACAGCATTCGGAGCTTCCTGTTTGCGGAACTCCTGGCGAGGCACGAGGGGGCGTTGGACGATGCGGCGTATGACCGGGATCTTCTCTTTGCTGCCTGCGTCATGCACGACCTGGGTATTGGCACCAAAGCACCCGGTGAGCAGCGGTTCGAGGTGGAAGGTGCAGATCTGGCAGCCGAGATCTTGACCGAGCATGGTGTGGCGGCGGTGGACGTTGACCGGGTGTGGGAAGCGATCGCCTTGCACAGTTCGCCGGGCATCGCCGAGCGTCGAGGGCTCCTCGCCTACTTGACAACGGAGGGGGTTGGGATCGACTTTGGCCACAAGGCCGACATCGTCATGTCACAGCAGCGGCACATTCACGCACGGTACCCGCGGCTCGACATGGCCAAGTCGCTCACTAACTCAATCGTCGCTCACGCCACCCGTTCGACCGCCGCCGCGCCTCGCTATTCGTTGCCGGGCGAGCTTGCCCGCGAAAGAAGAGAACGGGGTGTCAGCAACATGGAACTGGCAGCGTCTTCCTCTGTGTGGGGAAGCTGACCTCTGCACAGAACACCCGTGGCGAACTTGCGGCGTGAATAATGCGCTCTTGCTTCGGCCCGCCAGGGCATCGTTGCTCCGGTCATTGTCGGAGCAACGATGGTTGAGGAGTCCGATCTGCTCGATCTGCGACCGAAGCGCAGGGGAATGAGTTCTGTTCCTGCGCGCCGCTCGGGTCGTTCCCGTGACCACGGACTGCTGACGTTGAACGGAAGCACAATGCGCGCCGGCTCGACCAAGTGAAGCGACTTCACGGGGCTCGTGAACTACAACGTGCGCATTTGCGATAGGAGCAATTGCTATGGCAGGGTGCGCTTCGGTCATTGCTCCGGAATCTATCTGTTCCCTGGGTGTACGACATGGAAATCGGTCTCCGGCCGCCGTGTCGCCTGGTCGGAACCTTTCAATCCCAGCGCGACTAATTAACTTTAGGCTTCAAAGTTAATTAGCGGCCGGCGCAATGGTCCGCACGGTGTGACTCCTGCTGGAGCTGAGTGGCGGACGTCAATGGCTGCGGTTAGTAGACAAGGATCCGATCTTTGAGCCTGCACTTCGGGAAACCTTTTGATTGGCGACGGTTCTGGATGGTCTGAGCGTGCACGTGTTTGTTGACCAGGCATTGCAACCAAGGTTTGGTGTCGCCCGGGAAAATCTCGTCGGCGTCTTTGTGGTTCCGAGTGAGATGCAGCTCGATTGAAAGCATGGGCTCCACCGTGCCGAGGTCATTTTCTCCACGGGCGAGTTCGCGACTGGAGCACACGCTGCAGCCTTGCGCGGCATTGATCTTGTCGATACGGGCTCTGTAAGCGTGGGCGTCTCCCCGCTCACGCTGGCAGATCCACCACACGTCCCGGCGTTCTCAGTGGGTGACGTGTGCGGGGTGAGGTCCCCGTTTAGTGTGGGGTGCCAGCGCGCTGCTTCGTCCGGGTGGGTCGTGGCGAGGTTCTCTTTCTGGGCGATGGTCCGTTCGAGAGCGCAGATAAATCTAAAGAGTCTAAAAACTTCTAAATCTAAAGCGCCACACCCTCAGCGGTGCGACAACATGGTTATCGAAGTGCTTTTCCTTCTGGTCCTGCTTGATGCGCTCAAATTGAAGATTTCAGATATTTAGCGCTGCCCCTTGGTACTCGGACCCGTCATTTGCGGCAACGGCGAGTTGGCCGCTGAGAAATGCGGAAATTGCAGTTGCTGTGCCGTGCTCGCAGTATGGATCCCGCCGCGAGTTTCCCGGGGGCGGAACTGCAAGTCGGCCGATATCGGTATCACAGCGCTTAGCGGCGATCCGTGAGGATACGCTCTGACGAATCGCATTTCGGGCACCCTTTTGACTGGCGCCGGTTTTGCGTGGTCTGGTCGTGGACGTGTCCATTTGCCAAACATTTCCACCAGAGTTTGTGGTCGCTCGGGAAGATCTCGTTGGCGCGCTTCATGTTCAAGTACGGGTGGAGCTCGAGAGAGAGTATTGGTTCCACGGTGCCGAGGTCGTTCTCGCCTGGTCGGAGTTTGCGACTGACGCAGATGCTGCATCTGAGGCCGAGGGTGACCTTGTCGATTCGAGCTGAGTAGTCATGTCCTTTCTCGCACTCCCACCACATTTCCCGGCGTTCTCCGTGAGTGATGTGCTCGGCGGTGAGGTTGCCGTTCATGCTCGGATGTAGACGGGCGGCATGGGCGGGGTGGGTGGCAGCGAGGCTCTTTTCGTAGGGGACGGTTCGTTCGCGGACACAGATGTTGCAGCCCCGTCTTCCAGAGACAAGTTCCCATGGGCGGGCCCAGAATATATGTCCGTCTTTGCATCGCCACCTGACGAGCATTTTGGCGCCGGCGCTGACAACGATGGGGGAGTGGCCCTCGGCCCAACCATTTGCCCACATCGCCGCGATATCGGGGTGGGTGGTGAGTAGACAGTTGACCTGATAGTGGACCAGCCGGTTGGAGCAGACGGGGCAGTTGTAGGTCGGAAGCGTCTTCTTTGAGGGACTGACCTGGTGGCTGTGCCCTCTCGCGCACACCCACCAGTGCCTCGCACTGGAGCTGGCCGCGACGTCGGCGGCGCTCAGCCCGCCGTTGCGGTAAATGTCGAATTGGGCTGCCGCTGCGGGCGACTTGGTCCAGAGGTCGTTGTCGCCGGCACGGACGCGTCGAACCATGCAGAGCCCGCAGGTCGGAGCGTACATTGTGGGTGTCGTGGTACCCGGCAGATTCACCGGAGGGAGGTATGCGAAGGTATGCCCGTTGGGACAGGTGAATTCACGTGGGGCAGTGTTGTGTACGCCAGCGTGGAGCGTGATCGAGTCCGCGGTGGCGATCGCGCCTGTCACCGCAGTGTCGCCCGTGACAGCCGGGTAGTTCCCGGCCGGTTCCAGCTCTCCACGGTACGCGGTTAGGGTCGCTGCGGTGTGTATTTGGAGGGGGTAGTCGTGGCACCAATCGGGGCTGAACGGGGCTTCCAGGTTGATGGCGTTTTGCAGCGCCAGGACGGTGGGGCGCAAGTAGATCCATAGTGTTCGCACCACTGAGGGGTGCGCTCCTCCGACGCTCGCATTCACGACTGCGCTTAGGTGGGCGAACGCATCGGCGAAGCTCGCCGAGGGGTCGAAGAATCGCAGGGCGAAGTCGCCGGTGGTGATGGCCTGGATGGTTGTGATCGCAGCGGCGAAAACGTGGGATTCTGCCTCCTCAAGGGAAAGATCGGGGTGTTGGGCCTCGGCTAGGGCTTTGGTGACGAGCAGGTACAGGCGTACGTCGATGAGGACTTTGYGGCGCAGCTTCTCGAATACTCGTTGGGCGTTGACGGTTTCGGGGCTGACGCGGTGCTGGTCGTCGGCGTGGCCCCAGAGGCCGATCCATCGCTGGTGTCGGGCGCAGACGATGTCATCGAAATGGGGGTTCTGTTCCACGGTGTCGCCGAATGTGCAGTGCGTACACGCGAACCGTCGAGGGAGAGTCTCATGGAAGTGCTGGCAGTCTTGGAACCCGTCGGTGAGCCATCCGGTGGGGTGCGGTTTCAGGTACAAAGTGCCGCGTTTTGTGACCGTCGTGAGCGCACGCATCCACCCTTCCCGTTGCGCTTTCGCGTCCTGGTCGGCAGCGAAGGTGCGGGTTAGGTCGGTGCGGTGGGTGCCATTGCAGAAGTTTTTGGCGAGGAGACGGTTGCTGTAGCTTTCGACGGTTTCTCGGTGAACGGGGCGAACGTCGAAAGGAAGTCGCTTGATGACGGCGCTCATGCGCTGACCAGCCCTGACATGGGGTAGCGCAGGGCTTTGCTGCCCTTGCTGAGAGCGGCCCTCTTGATTTTGTAGTTCTCCTCAGCGAACTGGTCGAGTTTTACGGTGTCCATGACTTCCTCGGTGAGGCGCTCTTGCGTGTACTTCGGGTTGCTGATCAGCTCGATGGTTGCGCCAGTGAGGAGTTTTGCGAGGCTTCCGATGGACCCAGAGGTGCGGAGGTAGAGGTAGTCGCGAAGCTCACGGAGGGTTCCGGTCTCCTGGTGGCGGAGGGGCAGTTTCTTCTCGAATGCGGCAATGAGACCGGTCCAGGTTTTCCGGTCGGTGATGTCGCCGAGGTTGAGTCGTTCCATGTCGAGGATCGTGAAGCGGCCGCGGAGCTGCTGCCCTTTCGGCCCGGAGAGAAGGTCGCCGTTGGTGAGCCCGAAGCCGGCGTAGACGAAGGTGGCTGGAACTTCGTTGTGCAGGTTTTTCAGAACGTCTACGGACTCGCCAAGCCCCACGCTGCGCCCGACGAGGTTCTGCAGTTCGTCGACGACAATGAGTTGGGTGCCGGCGGCGACCAGAGCCTGTACGACGCGGCTGCGGATCTCACCCATGGACTCGCGGCCGGTCACGGGGAGCCCGAGAAAATCCGCGAATGTCTTCATGAGCAATTTCCCGGTGGAGGCTGCGGGAACGGACACGTACACGATGGGAAGCCGGCCGTGTTCTTGGTAGTCCGGAAACATCCGGGTGTATTGGGAGAACACGGTGCGCATGAGGGTTTTCGCGGTCTCGGTCTTCCCGACGGTTGAGTCGCCGTTGAGCATCAGTCCGGCGTGGCCGGAGTTGCGGCCGACGTTGACGGCGAACGCTTGCGTGAGTAGCCGGGTGGCGTCGGTCACATGTGGGGTGGCGATGACGATCCCGCCCGAGGCGTACACGATGCGGGAGCGATCGTACTCGGTGCGTGCGGTATCGGATTGTGCTGCGTAGTCGGTCTCGCTGAGCATGTCGGGGCGGGGGATGCGCCGGCCGAGGAACGCGGTCAGGCCGTCGCGGTCGTGGAGGGACGTCGGGCGGTCGGCGTTGTGGAACAGGAGCGTGCTCATGAGTGGTTTCCTTCTGGGTCGAATTCGGGGAGTTCTTCTTCGGTGTCGTCGTCATCGAAGTCGGTCGGTACGAGGGCGGGTTGTGTGGGCGTGGGGAGCTGGTGGAGCGGTGTGCCGGCGAGGGTTGCACCGACGAGGGCAACTTCTGCTCGCTGTGTGAGGCGGGCATCCCCTTCTGTGGGTTCGGTGCCGTCGGGTTGGAAGGAGGCGAAGAAGGGGCTGTTGCGGGCGTTCCAGTCGCGAATGGTGCATTCGATGAAGGAGCCGTCGGGGGCTTTCGCCCAGATCGCTGATGGGTTGTAGGGGTCGTAATGGAGAACGAGTGACTTTTCGCGGCCGCGGAATTGGTGTAGTTCCGGTGAGTCATAGAAGTGGTTTGCGTGTCGCAGACCGGTAGCAGTGAGCGCCTTCCTCGTGGAGGGGAGCAACTCGAGGTATTGGTTCCGGCTGAGCGGGATGTCGATGGAGCCGACGGCAGATGCGGCCGCCGCGGCCATCTGGTTGGGCGAGTAGAACACGTTGGGGTGCATGGGGTCTCGCAGCGAGCTGTGCGGGCGGTTCTGCCATACGTTTAGCACCCAGTCGTGGAAGAGTTCCTGTACGGCGTAAATGTCCAGGAGGTCGTCGCGCTTGTCGATGTCCTCGCCACGGAATTCCACCGACCGGCCCACGTACCCGGGCAGGTTCTGCGTGAACATCGTGCTGATGGTCTTGAACATGCGTTCCACGATCGACTTAGTCGTCGGGGTTCGCGGGGGAGAGAAAATGACGCGCATCTTGAATGCTTCCGCTGCGCGAATCGTTGGAGTCGACTTGAAGTCCTTTCCGTTGTCGATTACCAGGATGCGCGGATAGACGTAGGGGCGGTGGTGAGCGAGGCGTGCGAGTTCGTCGGCTCCGAGAAGGGCGCAGTTGGAGTTCTGCTTCTGCACCATTTCGCGGAACCGGGTGCGGTCGGGCTGGTTCTGTATCGGTGTCAACGCCTGGGCGATGAGGCCGACATGGTCAACGCTTTTGGCGGCGACGAGTCGAAACGAATAGGCGAGGATGCTGCGGGTGGCGACATCGATCATGATCGTCAGCGTCGGACGTTGCGGCTTTCCGTTGGGAACTTTGACCAGTACATCCAGTGGGGTGGAGTCCAGCTGCACCTCAGCGCCGGGCAGCACCTGGACGTGCTTAGAAAATGGTCGGTTGGGGCGGTCTGCGAGGGAGCGGCGGTTTTTCGCGCTTCCGGTGGTGTGCTTGTTGTGGGTGTACAGGTCGATCAGCCGGTACATCGTGCGATTCGAAGGCAGGGCCGGGGCTTCGCTGCCGTGTTGGAGGAGAAGCTCCTTTCCGGTCAGGTGGATGAGTCGTTCGGCGGTGCCGGTTGATTCTCCGCGCTGGGCCGCAATGACGTCACACAGAGCCTCGATCACCTTGGCGCGGTCCGCTGTCGCTGATGATTTGCTGTTCAGCGCGCGGCCGTCGATGATCGCGGTTTCGCCGTTCTTCTTGAAGGCAGCCAGTTTGGCCATGAGCGTCGAGCGGGCCATCTTCAGATCGGTGGCTTCGAGTTCGGCGAGCTTGGCTTGGACGCGTTGCTCCTGAGTTGTACTCGCCGGGTCGAATTGCGGACGAGGCCGGCGGAGACCGGGATGTTCGCCGGTAGTGATTTCTCTCAGGTGATCAGAGAGAGTCAAGGTGCGCCGCTGCTGAGTGTCAGAGAGTGAATCGATCAATCGTGCGCTGGCGATTGTCGTCGGTTCCAAGCCGACGACTCTCTGGGAGAGTTCGGCCAAGTGCATAGTCACGTATTGCCCTGTCGCACTGGATCGAAGTTTCACTAGTGCTGCGCTCTGTTCGACCACGGTGTATTCGCCGTCATCGAGCTGGATTGGTGCGGTGATGTCAAGCGTGGGCATGAGGGCTCCGTTCAATCAGGGTGTTGCCGTCAATCGGTGTTGTCATATCGACGTGCACGACGCGAAGCCACAAAAGATGAAACAGTGCAGATCGGCCATCGGCGAGGGAACCCGGGGACAGCGTCAGAGCGGCATCGTCGAACCGTGTTGACGGCGTCAATGTCACGAGCAACTCAGAAGTGGCATCTTCGACTGGGCTGAAAAGCGGGTGTTTGAAGTAGCTGAGCCAGGTCAGGTTGGACTGCACTTGATCGGGCAAGCCAGCAAGAACCTGGTAGTCCCACCCGACCGCAGCGCAGACCGCCTGAGTCTTTGCGAACTGTTCCAATGCTTTGGAAGAGATCTTCGAGGCGGGCTTGATGTCGTACACAACCTGACGGTAATCACTATGGAGAGCGATCAGATCAGGGATGTGGCGTCCGCCATCGGCGAAGACCATCTCCATCGGCTGAGATGCAATCGCCGAAATTGACTCAACGTGGTCGAGGTACATCATCATGTTCGCTTCGTTCAGCGACTCGTGCCACACGTGGGAACCGGTCTGGGAGAAGAAATAGAGCCCGTAGTAGTTCCGCTGCCGTGGATAGGACGTCGGTTTGCGGAATGGTTCCGCAAGGTAAAGGTGGCGGCTCAGCAAAGGCCGGTCGGCCGGCGCTTCGCTCGTCGTTTTGGCGGTGGGCGCCCACCGCACCAGGGCGTTGCCACTGAACCGCAGCGATTCGTCAACGATCAGTTCCATGAGTTCTTCGTTCATGAAGATTGAGTGCGCGGCGTGAATCGCGATTCAGACCAATAGGGGGGAGAGTCGGCATCAACAGCCGAGAAGTAACACTTTTAAGAGTTATTCGAGTACCGTCAAGTGCATGGCCGAGCCCCGATATGAACCCCGTGAGTATTGTGCTGAGCCGGAGGCGTTCGGCAAGGCCGCGGTGTTGCGATGGCATCCGCCAAAGGACGAGCGATCTTTCGCGCTGACGCGTGCTGCGCAGATCCAGCATTCGTATGCCGTCCGGATTCGGTCCCGAGCGAAGGCAATCGCGAAAGGTCAGGTCAAACCGCATAAAGGGTTTCCACTGGCCGCAGTTCCGATGAAGAAGGCGAAGGCCCCGCTTGCGTTGCTCGCGGAAAAGATGGGTACAAGTTACGCCAGGCTCCTGCGATGCCTTCGCGGGGAGGTTGTAATGCGTCTGGATGATCTGGCTTGGGCCGACTTGGTGCTCGGTGAGATCAGCGAACTTGCACAGCCCGGCAGACAGATTAGGACGCCGTCGAGCCAATAACTGCAGTCGACTACGTGATAGCCGCCTTCGCGTCAGCGGAGGGGTTGAACGGGTTCTGGCCCGTCGGCGGAGCCGGAGGTCAGGAACAGTCATCAGCTGGGCGAGGTGGAAGGCGGCTCAGCCCGTGCGTCGCTCGAAATCGGTAGAGCGAGCCCTTGAGCGCAACAGATTAGGTGGCGGCTTTGACGAATCTCACTGTTCAAGCTCATGATTAGTCTCCGGCGATTCGGATGCATCGTCCTTGACGATTTCCCTGACGACAGACGTGTCGACCCAATACCAATCGATGTCGTCTGACCAACCAATGGTGTGCATGGTCCAACGCCCGCGTTCCCCGACCCTGCAGATATCGATGGATCGAAGCGGGAGGGGCTGGTCGTTGAACATCCCGTATGTATTCGGGCCGGGTTCACGGGTGACAGTGCCCTGCTCGAAATTGAAGACATGACAGCTGTCACGAGTGTAAACACGCCAGGTGCCCGAAGCGCCGGTCGGCAGCTCGTCAGTGGTTTCGAGACTGTGTTCTATCATGATTTGCCCTTCCTGAAATGGCCTGAGCGGCCTGCCTTGGTTCGGGACGCGTTGTCCGGCACCCTTCGGTCGACCTGGTTTGTGGTGGTTCTACCCGGGCTGAGCGTCAGGCTGATTTATGTGCCACTCCGCGCGGGCATGCGCTGCAACAACATCAGATCGAGATCAACGAAGTAACGAGATCCGCTGCGCGTCTGCACCACGTTGCACCCTGACCACGGGCCACTCATCGGATCCCGGTTGCCATAGTCGTCACTCATGCCGATTCCCTCCAAGCTCCGAAGTCAATCACTGGTAATAGTAATTACCAAGTAGGGAATCTTCAAGGTCCTCGCCGGCCGATTTCTTGGGCCGGCTCGTCGGGGATACGGAGTGTGGCAATGCGCGCGGTCCTAATGCGTAAGTTCCGGGCCCAACCCGCGAAGCTGGTCTTCCACGCGACGTGGGATGTCATCTCGGATGGCGCGTACTTCTGCGGGTGTATTCCCGTTGGGGCGTCGATGGGGCTAGTCCATTTAGCGGCGCCGGGGTAGATGGGGCAGGCATCTCCGCAGTCCGCGGTGATGACGACATCGGCTGCTTGCACGACTTCGTTGCTCAGCGGTTTTGGGAACGACGGAGACGCCGAGGGCGCAAGAGAAATCTTGCTCCGCCGGCAGTGAGTCGCCTCAGCCGCCCGCAGCCTGCGGGTCGAGGTATCGAGGGATGGGCTCCGCCAGTGCTGCAGAGGTTCGCGGCGCCAATTCGCTCGGCTTGAGGATCACGGTGTTGCCGGCGGCGATCGCGCCGATCAGGGCGCGATCGTATGCTGGATGGGGTGTTCCACGGTGCGATGAGTCGTACCATACCCAGAGACTCGGTCACCAGCTTCGCCGTTGGCGACGGATGAGACCGGGTCTGCCATCACGGCGAACGCGAACGCGATGAAGAGCAAGGCCCTGGGTGATTACAGCCTGTTGGCGGCCAATTCACACATCTAAAGTGGCCCAAGGTTGCTTTCCAGGATGGGCCTGACTCAACCACCCGAGCTGTTGTCGAGAAGTGCTAGCTAGTTGCCTGCGCATATCGGGACGATCTTGGAAACTTGATCGATGTTGACCCTCACCTGGCCGGTCTTGCCTTCGGCACGGAGCTTGTCGTTGTGAGTTGTGTCTTCCTTCGGCTGTCCTTCGTGAGTTGCTCTAGTCGGTTGTAGAACCCATCGCATGGGCGCAACCGAAGGAGGCGACCCTCACAGGGTCGCCTCCAGCTAATCTTCTTGCGGATCCTGTCCTTAGACGCGATTGATCCTTGTGAAGGTCCGCCTGGAGGGGGACTCAAGTGTCACGGCGAACATGGCCGAATTCCCAACCCAGAAGGTCATTCCTCGGTCACCGGCGCGGGTCTTGAATCCAGAAACGTTGATGGGAAGGACGCCTGGCCCTTTGTACCCGTTGCCGGGATACATGCAGGCGCTAGTCGAGGAGCACTGGTCCCACTGGCGTGATAGCAAAAGCAGAGACGCCGGAGGAAGGCGTTGCAATTGCCGCTACGCTCTCACCCGCCTCGTTTTCGTCCAAGTCGGTCAATTTTGGGCCGTGCGCCATCGTTGCCTCGAATAGGGCATGGAATGTACGGCGCCGGAATCCAGTGGCACACATCGAGACCGAAAGAATGCCGAAGGGGCTACTACCGAGTCGGCCTGCCCCGGAGTACTGCTGTCCACGACAGACTAGGGTCGACGAAGGCACTGAAGCGAGCTTAGGTTGACGCCGTTTCTGGCACCCAAAGAAAACTCTATTTGCCGAGAAATGTCACAAACAGCACTTCAGAACGCACTTCCCTAGTGACGGCGAAATGATCGGGGTTGGGTGCATGAACCGAAGAGCAGGCTACGCAGACGCGGAACAAGAACTGCTGGCGAAGGTGCAGGGCGGTGACGTTGCCGCCTTCGAAGGTCTTACGAGGCTCCATATTCGTTCTGTGCTGAAATATGCGTCCGTGGTAACACGGGTCCGTTCTGATGTAGAGGACGTCGCACAGGAGGTTCTTCTGATTGCGTGGAGGCGTCGCGCCGGATTCTCACCGGAACGTTCGATGCTTCCGTGGCTGCTCGTAACCACTCGGAATATCGCTCTCGCGGCGAACCGTCGTCGCGCTCGGGACGCAGCGGAATCCCTTGACGCAGTCCCTCCGCTCCAGGCATGGGCGCAAGGCCAAGCACAAAGAGATGCCGCCGACGAACTGGCCGAAGTGCGCGACCTCATCGGAGGCCTCAGTGAGACCGACCAGAAGCTGGTCGAGCTGTGCTTCGTGGAGGGGAGGTCATTCGACGACGCATCGTCAGACTTGGGGCTATCTCCTCCCGCCGCCCGCAAACGCATTCAACGGATCCGACAGCGCCTCGTGGCACACCGCTCAACTCCAACAGGTCTTCAGACTGAGAACTAGGAAGTAGGAATACCATGCCCAACCACACTTGGACGGAAACTGACCTTTCTGCTGCCGCCGATCGCGTGCACCGCAGTGTCTCGACTCGAATCAGGCGCGCCAAGCGCACGAAGCATCTAGCGCTGGCCAGCGGCATCGCCTTTCTCGGACTCGCGGGTGTCGCTGCTGCATCAACCCTTCTTCCTCCGCAGGCGAAAGGCGAGATTGGCGCTGGCCCCGAGTACGTGATGGCCGTCAGCGAATGCCTCCAAAATGGATCGTGGAATGTATGGGTGGCCCCCGCGGCTAGCACCCCTTGGGCGGACGGCTCCGCAGATACTGTTCATTTCTCAGTCTCTGGCTACGAACAGGTGTCCTTTATGGACGATGTTGAACTCTGCCGAGACCAGGTCGCCAGCAGGACCGGCGCAGCGCTCAGCGACGTAATCGGCCTGCCCTAGCAGAACCGAGCGAGCAAGTCGGGTCGCGGCGTTGCAGGCATTACCGAGCACGGCCCGTCCCAAGCGTCGCCCTGAGCGTTCGGCTTTCGGGCGTCGATCGGATGTGCTCACTTGGCGAACGAATGCAACACTTTGACGGCTGCCGGCCATGTTCTGTCTGAGAGCAAGGAGAACCTATTGGACCAAGAACTGCATCGCCGGCTGAAGTCAGCCGACCCCGCCCGACCGACTCCGGTCTCGCTCAATGCGGTGATCGACGAGCTCGCCTCCCAGCCGACTACTCGTCGACGTCGCTGGTGGCTGCCCGTGGTTGCGACGGGCAGTGCGCTCGTCCTGGCAGGTGGGCTTGCGGCCGCGACTGACATCGATGCATATCTGCTGTCGGTTCCGCCGTTCTCAACGCTCGCAGAGGGAACGGTCCAGCCGGTGTCGGGACTGCCCTATGTATCTCAAGGCGAGACTGATCGCGGCGAACAGTGCGCGCTCTACATCGACCTCGGCGGGCTCTCCGACGAAGAATTCACTGCGGTGAGTGACTACTGGGCATCAGCAGACCCCGAGGTTTTCGCGGCCGGCATCGAGAGCCGACTCGGCGTTATCCCGACAACTGATGACGAGGAATGGCAGGCGATCCAAGACCAAATCCTTGAGGACCTCGACCCGCTCGTGCCCGGAATCACCTGGGGTGCCGCAGCCCCCAGCAAGCCGTTCAGCCAGGGTGAGCCGCACCTCGTCTCCGTCAGCCGCGTATGCGAAGACGATCTGGATTCATTCGGACTAGCCGGATGACCGCCGATGCCACGCAAAGCACACTCATTCGAGGCCGGGTCGAGTCCGTGGTGCGGCGAGAAGCACCGGCGCTCCTCGCTTACTTCGAGCGACGCTGCCCCTACGCGGAGGCACCGGACCTCCTCGGGGAAACATTGCTCGTAGCGTGGAGACGCGCGGACGCCATGCCTGGCGACGATGTAGAAGCGCGCATGTGGCTCTTCGGGATTGCCCGGCGGGTACTCGGCACAAGCCGAAGGGGCCGCGCGCGGCGGCAAGCGCTCGTTGACCGTTTGCGAGATGACGCACTCAGTAGTGCGCCGTTCGCGCCGGCGCGCGACGACGAACTGAACACGGCTCTCGCGGCCCTCGCGCCACTCGATGCCGAGATCATCCGACTGCTGCACTGGGACGGATTCAACTTGGCTGAGATCGCGCGGCACCTCGGCCGGCCCTCTGGGACTATACGTAGCCGCTACAGCCGCGCATGCAGTGCATTGCGCCTCGCTTTGCAGGGCGGTGATCTCTAGGGCATCCCGCACGGGGATCCCCTAACGAACCGCCATCCTAATTCCTGGCTATCGCTCACAGGTTGCACCTAGCTTTGGCGGCATGGACGACAATCAGCCGACGAACACGGCTTCTATTGATGCACACGACGCGAACGTCAACGGGACGATCTTGCGTTTCTGATAGGGGTTCTTGCCGGTGATTTTTGGACTCTCCGGCCTATCAGGTCTACTTTTCGCCATTCCGGACATCCGATGCCTTGGTCTCTTGCTCTCGCTCGTCGTCGTCGCAGGTGCAGTTGTTTTCGCGCAGCGTTGGGCGACAGTCGGACTCGTGTCCGGTATCGCGCGCGGGCTCCTCATGATCGTGCTGTCTTTCATTGGCGTTGACTCGGACCATCCGACGACTGACATCATCAGTGTCATCACTCTGGGGCCGAAAGCCTGTTGTCTGCGAGCCTGGTAGCGGCCACGGTCGTAACAAGCCTTCTTAGACTGCAGGCGCAGAGCACGCAGGGGTAATCAGATTTAGCGAAAACTTGCCGTGAGCCGAAGCCAGGTATCGAAGTCATCGAGACGCAACGCGACGCGCGGTTGCGCCACGATATGCGTCCTGCCATCTCTCTATGCTGGCGATGGCGTAGCCCACGTAGACAGCACAGTGCTCGATCTATTTCGGGCGGGGCTAGATTTCGGCGACAGCAGCGACGGATGGTACGCGGGGGCCGCGCCTTCTACTACCCCTTTCTGGTTCGGATCTTCCGAGGTTGACTAGTGCGCATACCGACAAAAACAAGGTGGGACGGCTGGGTGAAGCCGTATCGCGTGGGGCAATTCAACGTGCGGTTCGATTACTGTACGGAGCCCCCAGTGCCTAGCCCACAGCGTGATCGCATCCCATGCTCCCTGCCACCTCGTAACGCATTCGAGACGAAGGGAAGATCAATGTTTGAACATTTCAATACTCCGGAAGAGCTCTTCAGCTACAAGCTTGGCTCGGCGCTGACGATGGAACGGGACTCCCTGGAGATGCTCGAAACGCTCGAGACGACGACTCCGCGTGTGAGATTGAAGGAGCTTTTCAACACACACGCTGCAGAAACGCGCCACCAAATTGAGAACCTTGAGAGGTGCTTCGCGCTTCTGGGCGAGGAGATCAACGACTTTCCCTCTCCGACCACGAAAGGCCTCGCAAAAGAAGGCAAAGCGTCAATCGCGAAAACCGAGCCCAGTATCGTCGACGCGGTTCTACTCGCAGGCGGCCTAGAGACTGAACGATATGAAATGGCCGTCTACGAAACTCTCATGATCAACGCCAAGGCCCGCGGCGCCGATGAAGTCCTAGTTCTGTTGAAGCAGAACTACGACCAAGAGGTCGCAGCAAGCGAGAAGTTGTTGAAAGCCGCGGAGATGATCTCCTCGGAGGGCATCGCCCGGGAGATTCCACCCCGTTAGGGCATCGCATGGACCTGGTTAGCCACTTCACATGGAAGGAATGAAATGAGCGACCCGAAAGAACAGAACGAAGTCACTGAGGAGGATCTCGTCGTGCCCTCGGCCGAGAAGCCTGAAGAGGATGAGGCTCGAGAAACCGACCGCGCACACGAAATGGCCGAGAGTATGGCCAACGACGACAGCGAGGATGAGGACCTCACTTGACCTGATCGAATCTGTGTAGGCTCCGATGCCAGCAGGTCGATAACAACGGGAACCCCGCCGATCATGATCGGCGGGGTTCTTCCATTCACTCAGTGTTTGAACGCGTCCTTCACCTTTTCACCGGCCTGTTTCAAGTCGGCCTTCACTTGGTCAGTCTTGCCTTCTGCACGGAGTTCGTCGTTATTGGTTACGTCGCCCACCGCTTCCTTCGCCTTGCCGGTTACCTCGTCGGCCGCGTTCTTAACCTTGTCCGCCTTGCTCATGGTTTCCCACCTCCTCTCGTAGTTCCCGAGCCGATCAATAAACTCAGCCTTCCGCCTTCGTGACTTTCAGGTGCGACGGCCACCTCACTCTCGTCTACTCCGCCAAGGCCACGTCAACATCTCTCAGGCCATTGAAGCTACGAGCCGGGAGATCGCGAAGCAGCTGGACAATATCCGTCGGCGCTCCGTCTCCACTTGCGACTCGTACAAGGTCATCGCGATCTGCGGGGTAGTCGATGCCGGTCAAGTACTTTTGAACATCATTTGATAGGACCATCTATCGAGCTCCAGTTTTGCGGTGCTAGGAACAAAATGGGGAAATTCGGTAACGGCAGAACGGGAATGCGCACGGTTCACGTTGGTTTAACGGAGCTCGTTGAATCGCCCGTGAAATGGGCGATCGCCGAGTTCAAAGTGTCAAATTGAAACCATTCGAAGCCCGTTCCGACCTGCATCACCTCGAATCGATCGACCACTCTTTCAATGAAGCCGAGCAGATGATGCGCGTCATGTTCGGGGAATCGTCTATCGCAAACTCGCCACTGAGAATCCGAGATGGACTGGACGAGAATGTCATTTTCAGACGCGGTCGCGGACACGGGAGGCATTGAATTGCGCCCGCCGTCGATGCCATAGAAAGCGTTACGCATAGTGCATCTCCATCGATCAGCAATATCAACACATGGCCGATCGGCGTCAAACGCTGGTGTTGCTTCGCCCTGAGATGTATCGGAGCAGCCACAGGATGACAGCGATGACGAGAAGGATGATTCCGACCCAGATCAACCATTGAACGGCTTGGACAAACCCGCCGAAAAAGATGAGAACAATCGCGACGATCGCGACGATGACAACCAATGTAGTCATTTCAGTCACTCCCCAATCCTCGGATACGACGATCCTGTAACGGCAGCAGCTGAGAGATTCCATCGCGCTCGAAAGATCCTGATCTCCACATCGCTGGAGCCCCGTTGACGTCTCGAAAGACGTTTCTCGAATGCAGTACAGAACAATCGGTTTGAATGCTCCTATTACAAAAGGGAACTGTGTCTCTGTCAAGGGTGAGCGCCCCAACCCGGTGGATTTGGCTGTGCAGGAAGCGTGAACTGAGACGCGCGCATTCGTTGTTTCGAGGTAGATCGGCGATATTCGCCCCCTCGGCTACTTACCGGAGATTGTGAACCAGATTCCGGCGATCCCGGCGACGCACATGATGAGGGTGATTCCCCATCCGAGCGTACTGGCGAGCCTTCCGTTGCGATACTTGCCCATGATCTTCGCGTCGCGTGCTATCAGCATTGTCACGATCAGAAACGGGCCCGCCGCAATCCCGTTGACCACTGCGCTGAGTACGAGGAGACCGATCGGGTCCACACGGAACACGCTAAGGAGCGTGCCGAGAAGCGTTCCGGTACCGAGGAGCGTGTAGAAGACGGGCGCTCTTCGCGGGGAGCGTTCGAGTCCCCAGTTCTTGCCGAGAAGGCCAGCCATCCCTGCGGATCCCGACGCGGCAAGAACCGGCACCGCTAGGACGCCGGATCCGATGAAGCCAGCGGCGAATAGATACGTCGACGCGCTCCCTGCGATTGGTTCAAGAGCTTTCGCGGCATCGGCCGCGCTCTGCACGGTCTTGCCATTGACACCAAGCGTCGCTCCCGTCGCCACGATAATGGCGAACATGATGAGGGCCGAGAACGCCATTCCGGTGAAGACATCGATCCGACTGTTGCGGAGCTTCTGGACGGCTCCCAGAGAACTTCGATCGTCCAGCGCTGGTGCTTGGCTCCCCTTGAGGTCCTCTGCGCGCATTTCCTCAATTCGGTTTGCGCTCTGCCAGAAGAACAAGTAAGGCGAAATCGTCGTGCCCAGGATGGCGACGACCAGAACAACGTAGGCGGGTTCGAGGCTGATCTGCAAACCCAACAATCCGGAAAGAACGTCCGCCCAGTCCACGTGGGATACGAACAAGACGGCGACATATACCAACAGGGCTAGGCACAACCATTTGAAGATCTTCGAGATGAACTCGAACGATCCAAAAATCAGTGTGAGCCCAATTGCGATTCCGGCGAGGGCACTCCAGACCTGGGCAGGACCGGCCCCGACCAAGTTCATTCCCTCTCCGACAGCCATGAGGTCGGCGGCGATGTTGAGGACATTCGCCAGGATGAGAGCTGCAAGGAGGATGGCGAGCACGATTCGAGCTCTGCGATCGAACTTCTCACGCATGAGAGCGCCGAGACTCTTACCGGTGGCAACTGCTGTTCGGTCGCAAATTTCCTGCACGGCCATCATCATCGGCAGAGTGACCGGGACCGTCCAAAGGAGACCATAGGAGTACGTCGCACCGGCCTGCGCATACGTTGCAATGCCAGACGGGTCATCGTCCGATGCTCCGGTGACAATTCCTGGCCCGAGAACTGCGAAGAAACGAACGATCGGAGAACGCTTCTTCTCGCTGGACTCGTTCGGCTCCTCGTCCTTCTCAGGGCGTCCGTCGGGCTGAATGCCCCCGGCCGGTTCGGTGTCCTTCCCCATAGCCACTCCTGACGTAGATCCGCCAATTGCGTTGTTCACACTACGCAGCGCTGTGTCGGCGGTCAACGATCGTCATCCTGCCACCGTGGGGTACCAAATGGGCCGGGGTCGTGGTTCCTGTATCTTTCTGGGAATTGCTTGTCCGCCCGTTTCACCAGGCGCAACATGAAAGCGTCGCGTCGAGTGTGTCCTCGTGCGCGACCAGGAGGATCAGTGATCCGACCTCAATCTGGAACGCCTACTCCCGTCGCGCAAATCCACCTCGGCGCAAAATCCGCTGGACGGTATCGACCGCGACTCATGGGGAACGCGGCCTGTCGGCAATGACTGCCGATGGCGCGGGGGCGCGCTTCAACATTTTTGCTCTCTCGGAAAGGACCGATTGAAATGACGGCAATGACGGCAATGACCAGCGAGCAGCTGGCCCTCGCTCGGCACCTGGCTATCCAACTTCGCGTGGATTCGATCCGGTGCAGCACCCAAGCGGGTTCCGGGCACCCGACATCCTCATTGTCGGCGGGCGACCTGATGGCGGTGCTCCTGGTCGGTCATCTTCGGTACGACTGGGCGGCACCCGAGGGGCCCAACAACGACCACCTGATCTTTTCGAAGGGGCACGCCTCCCCGTTGCTCTACTCGATGTACCGGGCCGTTGGTGTCGTCAATGAGAAGGAGTTGGTTTACAGCTATCGCCAGTTCAATTCTCGTCTAGAGGGTCATCCGACGCCCCGCTTGCCGTGGGTGGATGTCGCCACCGGGTCGCTGGGGCAGGGACTGCCGGATGCGGTCGGTATCTCCTTGGCCGGAAAGTACTTGGACAAGCTTGATTTCCACACGTGGGTGCTCTGCGGTGATAGTGAAACGGCGGAGGGGTCGGTCTGGGAGGCGCTGGACAAGGCGAGCTTCTACAAGCTTGGCAACCTCACCGCCATCGTCGACGTCAACAGGCTCGGCCAAAACGGACCCACCGAGTTGCAGTGGGAGATGGACCGTTATGCCCGACGGGTCGAGGCCTTCGGCGCACGTGCCATCGTCATCGACGGTCACGATCTGAACGCGATCGATGGCGCTCTGACCCAAGCCCGATCCAATCCCGATCAACCCACCGTCGTGTTGGCCCGCACTATCAAGGGAAAAGGTGCTCCGGAGATCGAAGACAAGAACGGCTGGCACGGGAAAGCGCTGCCACCGGACCTGGCTGATCGCGCCATTTCCGGGTTGGGCGGGGTGACTCACCTCAGAATCGCTACGGCCCTCCCCGAAGCCGGCACGTCGGCCATCACCCCGAGCCCTGATGCTCCGGTGACCGTGCCTACTTGGGACGTCGGAGAGAAGGTGGCGACACGGGCAGCGTTTGGTGCCGCGCTTTCGGCCCTCGCCGCACGACCGACGGTGGTCGTGCTCGACGGCGAAGTCGGCAACTCGACCCATGCTGGCGAATTTCGCGACGTATGCCCGGAGCGCTATTTCGAGATGTTCATCGCCGAGCAGCAACTCATGGCATCTGCAGTGGGCTTGGCCGTGCGCGGCTACATCCCCTTCGCCGCGAGTTTCGCCGCGTTTCTCATTGCGCGACCATACGACTTCATCAGAATGGCCGGCGTCTCCGAGGTGAGCATTCGGCTGGTGGGCACCCATGCCGGAGTTGAGATTGGGCAGGATGGGCCGTCCCAGATGGCGTTGGAGGATATTGCAGCGATGCGCGCCATCCACTCTTCGGTGGTTCTGTATCCCTGCGATGCCCCGTCGACGGCCTCCCTCGTGCGCACCATGGCTGATACCGACGGGATCGTCTATCTGCGGGCGACGCGTGGGGCGTACCCCGTGATCTACCCGTCAGATGAACAATTCCCGATCGGCGGATGCAAGGTTCATCGGGCCGCACCGAACGACGACGTGACCCTCATCGGTGCGGGCGTGACCGTGCATGAATGCCTTGCTGCGGCCGAGGAACTGGCGAAAGAGGATGTGGCGGCTCGGGTCATCGACTTGTACTCGATCAAACCGCTCGATCGGGACACTCTCGTTGACGCATGCAGAGCAACTGGTGGTCGCCTGATCACCGTCGAAGACCACTATCCGGAGGGCGGTCTGGGCGGTGCGGTCGTGGAAGCCCTCGCCGACGCCGACCTGCCAGCTTTGCACGTCAGAATTTTGGCCGTCAACGGCCTTCCCGCGTCGGGCGAGCCTGCTGAGCTTCTCAACGCCGCGGGTATCTCCGCGCGCCACATCGTCGAAGCGGCACGTAACCTCGTTGGAGTTTCTGCGCCCTAGTCGCCCGGCTACCAGCGGAGTTTACTGGGAGCATCCTTCCTCCGGAGACGAAAAGTGGTGGATATCATGAGCACAACGTCGTTGGTTTGGATCATCGTCGGAATTGTTGTTGTCGTGATCATTGTCGGATTGATCGTCTACTTTGCACGCCAACGTAAGCAGGAGCAACAGCGTGCTGCTGATAGGCAGAAGGCCGCTAATCTGCGTCAGAATGCCCAAAAGGTTGAGTTGGATGCGCGTGAGAATGAGGCGAAAGCTGCCCGCGCCCGCGCAGACGCGGAGCAGGCTGAGGTCGACGCCGAGCGACTGCGCCGGGAGTCCGCCCAGCGCGAGGCGGATGCCCAGGGCCAACGCGTCGACTCATATGATCAGGCCAAGAAAGCGGAAACACTGGACCCGACAGCCGACGATCGACCTCGCGGAGATTACCCGGGCACGTCGCCCCAGGCCAACGGTGACTACCCAGGGCATCCGAGAACCGGGCAAACTGATCCTGGTGAAGATTATCCGCAGACGGATATCACAAGTGGCGGAGATCGCTAGCGCGAAAGCGAATGGCCTTTGCGACGGTCGACCTATCTGGGGTTGACCGACCATCTGGGGACCAACGGTCGACAGGCTCAGGCGCGCCGCAGTAGAACCAACGCTCAATGGTTTCTCAGCAGATCGATGAGTTCACTCTTGCGCATTCGCGAGTAGCCGCTCAAGCCGAGCTCGCTGGCCCGCTTCCTCAGTTCTGGGACGGTCTGCTCGTCATAGTCGATGGCGGTTCCGCCCTTGCGCCCGATAGCCGATCGTCCTTGCTTGGCGGCAGCGTTGGAGATTCGGGCGGCTTTCTCTTTGGAGGCTCCGTCGTCACGAAGGGCCTCATACAGTTCCGGGTCTTTGAGCCGGGAAGTCTTGTCCTTGGGCATCAGGACACCTTCTTTCTGTTTCGCTCTCTGTTTCGGTCGGGGTAGGTCATCGTCGGTGCCAAGCACCTGGTCAGTGAAACCTCGAATTGCGAAAACTGACGGATCCGTCTTTTGCCTTCGCTCGGTCATCGCATCGACTTGCGGCCGAGAGCGAGGCCGACCACAAAGGCGGCCAGTGCCGTGGCGGCCACGACGACAGCAGGTCGTTCGCGCAATTGTCGGCGTAAAAAGCCTGCCGACTCGTCRAGAGAACCCTGAACGAGTGAGCCGACGTCGGGCGCCGACTCCCCGGTGCGGGACGCGACATCCCCAACAGCTTCCGCGACGTTGCCGGCCATTCCCTTCAGCTTCTCCGCTGTTTCGTGGGCAAGGCGGGCAGGCCCGCCTGTAGGTGGGTCGAGCGGGTTGTCGCCGGTTGAACTCATGATGCCTCCTACTTCGCGATTTGGTGAGCGAATCTTGCCGAGGCTCTGCGGGCTCGAGCTTTGGCTCGGCGGCGCAATGCGGTCCGTTGCCGCTTGGCTTTCGGGTCAGTGAAGAGACGGACAAGCTGGTGACCGACGGATTCGCCCTTCGGGCGGCTGACCCGGACGCCAGCGATGAAACCAACGAGTGCGCTCCACAGAATGACGCTGCGTAGTTGCATAACGACCTCCCATGGCCGGACCAGTGGAACGAACGATGAAACGATCAGTAGTCCCCGTCGATGCTGCGACGAGGATGCTTCCACGGTACGCGCGCCTGTCAGATCTGACGAGGGGTGATTTGGGTAGGTCTGGAGGCTCCGCGGCCGGACCTCCGCGCGGGCGCGAGGGGTTGCGACACTCTTGCCGGCGGTGGAAAGCCTGCCTAGCCTGATCCGTAGATTAAGAAGCAATGAGGAGGTTGAGCACATGAGCGACCCGATGAATGAGAACCCTCCTGACGAGGAGGAAGGCACGACGCCGGAACGCAACCGGGCAGAAGAAATGAAGGGCGACGCTCTCGGCAACCCCATCCCTGATCTCGATGAAGTCGGAGACGGCCCCGAAGGCACAGACGACGACTTCGACGATGAGGACGACGAAAGCTAATGAAGACCTCGTAGAGCGGCCTTCACGCCCAGCTCCGGTCTCTGGACCGCAGCGCTGTGCCTCGCTTCCTTTCGTTGGGCTATTTGCGGTCGTAAACTGGGTCATAGCCGGGGGAAGCGTCCCGAAGGTCGTCCCATAGATCTCGTTGAGGAGATCTGGACGCGGGCGATAACCGCGCAACCCCCGGGGGTGGGCCATGGTCGGGGTGACCCATCCCTTCGTTTGAGCGCGGCAGCATGCCTTCGAGACGGACCTTCGCCCTTGCTAGCAACCCCTCTGGCAAAGCCCTCGGATATGCCCTGGGCAAGTGTCTTTCGGTTGGGCTAAGCGCGGCGTATAGTCGCCGTGAATCTGGACGGCCGGGACAGTGTGGGTGTTCATTCGCAGCTCAAATCGCGGCTCTCGCATTGCACCTCTATGCGAATCGGTAAGGAACCGCGCGCCGTCCCCTCACCCTGAGGAGAAATGATGACGGTGAAACTGAATGGCGCCGCGCTCACCTTTGCCCGCAAACTCGTCAGCAATGGCAAGGTTGTTCGTGACGAGCGCGACGCCTGGAGCGAGGATGCGCCCTCCACGGACGAACAGAACGACTTCCTCCAGAACGAAGGGTGGGGTGCGTATTCTCGATGGCATTTGGGAATTGATACCGATAAGCCAGCTCACACGAAGGGTCGCTACAGCTTTCCCTTCGGCGACTTCTCTCGGGTGCATCGTTGCGCGGTCATCTCGCTTGAATCGCGCGCCGCACAAAACGATCACGATGAGATTGCGACCGCGTCCAAGAACTTGCTGAAGCTCATCGATTCATGACATCGTCCACGACGGTATCCCACTCATGGCAGTGCCTCCGAGCTGCGGCGGTGTGTGTACTGCGGCAGACTTAATACCCCGGACCGCGATGCCGAGCGGAGCGGGGGAGCACCACGAGAACAAACGCGAGCAGCACGACAATGACGGTGCCGGCGATAACACCGGCGAAGAGACCAGCCACGACGTCGAAAATGAACAGGACGACGCCGCCGGTCAAAAGGGCGACAAGGACAAGCGTGGCATCCAAGAGCCGATTACCGATTTCGACTGTCTGCCTTTTCTCGTGATGCCTGAACAGGGTTCGATGCAAGCTCACCGGTGCAAGGCCGACAGCCGTCGCCGAAGCGGCGAGGATCACGAGTGTGAGATACACAGTCATCTGGAAGTTGTCCAACTCTGCGAAACGCTGCTGGAAAGCCACGGTCAGAAGGAATCCGCTGATGATCTGGGTTCCCGTTTGTGTCACCCGAAGTTCCTGAAGAATTTCGTTCCAATTCCGATCGAATCGTTCGTTTGGAGTTTCCTCGCGCCCGTCACCGGCTTGCGAAGAGCGGGGCGGTATACCCATAGGTAAATTCTTCTCTCTTCGAACCGGTGCTTCAGAGACCCTTCCCGCCAGTGACTGGGATGACCGCTCCCGATACATAGGATGCGTCGGTGGATGCCAGGTACACGTAGGTGTGGGCCAATTCTGCGGGCTGTCCTGCCCGGCCGAGCGGCGTGTCTTGGCCAAACGTGGGTAGCTTGCTCGGCCACGATGTGGCTGGAATGAGCGGTGTCCAGATTGGGCCAGGAGCGACCGCGTTCACCCGAATTCCTCGAGACCCGACCTGCAGCGCCAATGCTTTGGTGAACGCCACAAGGGCCGCCTTCGTCATTGCATAGTCGATCAGGTTCGGGGACGGGTTGAATGCTTGAATCGACGAGGTGGTGATGATTGAGGAGCCTGGGCGTAAATGTGGGAGCGCCTCGCTGGCAATCCACAGAGTGGAGTACAGGTTTGTTTCCATGACGCGTGTGAATTCGTCGGTACTGAGATTCTCCAGCCCGTCTCTGTTCTGCTGGTATGCCGCGTTGAGCACCAGGATGTCGAGTCCGCCCAGCTTTTCGATGACTGTGGCAGGAAGCCCTCGGCTGAAGCCCTCATTGCGGAGATCTCCGGGGAGTAGGAGCGCTTCTCGGCCGGCGCCTCGCACCAGCGCTACCGTCTCTTCTGCATCGGCCTGTTCTTCGGGCAAGTAGGTGATCGCGATATCGGCTCCTTCGCGGGAATACGCAATGGCTACCGCACGCCCAATGCCCGAGTCGCCCCCGGTAATGAGCGCCACCCGGCCAACAAGTCGGCCGGAGCCGACGTAGGTTTCCTCGCCGTGGTCAGGTCGCGGATCCATCAATCCAGTGAGTCCCGGCTGATCCTGTTGCTGTTCGGGAAAACCCTCAGTTCGATACGTCGTGACGGGGTTTGCGTTGTCCCTTGCCTGAGCCATGGCGGTCCTCTCCCTCGCGTGTAGGTTGTTTTTGGCTTGAGTTGGTCGCGGTCGGAGCGTGCCTGTCTTGCCCACTTTTGCTGCGCGGAAAAACTGGTTCTGTTTGCGTCAGTCGGCCGCTTCGCCTCGTTCGACGCAAGTGTAGGCCTGGCCTTGGAACATCGGAACGGCCTTGAAATTCCCGCGCACCTTGAGAGCATCGTGTTGTGATTCGTGGCGTGCCTGGCGTAGGCGGCAATCCCAAACGGATCATCACCCGCTACGCCAGCGACCCAATTGGCTCAGGGCGAGTCGCGGGCGTAGGCCACCCCGAAATATCGGCACGTTGATGCGAAGGGAGCGGACCATGTCAGATGATGCTCGGAGGAATCAGGGAGAGAGTCGCCACGACAGCGTCGCAAAGGAGCAACGCGCTCCCGACGCTGAGGACAATCGCAAACCTGACGCGATTTCGGAAGTGGCGAAGCCTGCCTGGAGATACATTTTCAAGCGCACCCTGCACGAATTCTCCCGGGATGGATGCACCACGCTCGCTGCCGCTCTCACGTATTACGGCCTTCTGGCACTCTTTCCCGCGTTACTGGCGCTCGTGTCACTTCTCGGGATTTTCGGTCAGGCTAAGCAGGCCACCGACGCCGTCCTACAGATTGTGGCGAGCGTGGCGGATGAGTCGACAGTGAGGATTATCCAGCAGCCCATTGAACAATTGGCCAGTGCGCCGGGGGCCGGTTTCGCCTTTGCTGTCGGCCTGCTCGGGGCGATCTGGTCCACGTCGGGCTACGTGGGCGCATTCGCCCAGGCCATGAACCGCATTTACGAAGTCGACGAGGGCCGTCCGCTGTGGAAGCTCCGCCCGGTGATGTTTCTGATCACGGTGGTGATGCTCGTGCTGGCAGTCGTCGTGGCACTCCTGCTCGTCATATCAGGGCCCGTCACGAAGGCAATCGGCGATGCCGTCGGCCTGGGTGATGCTGCAGTGCAGCTGTGGAATTTTGCCAAATGGCCGATCCTTATCGCCTTCGCCATTGTCATGATCGCCGTGCTCTACTACGGCACTCCGAACGTCAAGCAGCCCAAATTTCGGTGGATCAGCGTGGGCTCCGTGATCGCCCTCGTCGTGCTTGCGTTGACGTCGTTGGCCTTCTTCTTCTACGTGGCGAACTTCGGCCACTACAACAACACTTACGGCAGCATCGGCGGGGTAATCGTGCTCCTCCTGTGGCTGTGGCTGGCAAACCTCTCGCTCCTTTTCGGAGCCGAGTTTAATGCCGAGATGGAACGAGGCCGGGAACTCCAGGGCGGGATCGAGGCGGAGGAAACTATTCAGCTTCCGCCACGCGACACGAAGCAGAGTGAGAAGGCACGCGAGAAGGAGAAAAGGGATGTCGAAAGCGGCCGGGCTATACGGGAGGAGCAGGCTGCCCCGCCTTCAGATGGTGGCAGCGAACCCCGGTGAAAGCCCTGATCCTGGGCCAGTAGGGTGACCGAAAGACGCACCCGACAGCATTCGGTTTCGGAGCGCCGTCAGCCATTCTCACATCCTCATTTTGGGCATTCCACCTCTTGACAGAGAAAAAAGTTTGCCCCCACAATGGGTGTCAGAAATCGACGTTTTCAACCGATGGGAGGGATGAAGAATGATGCACGATGTTCCTCAAGGCCTGGCCATTCGCTGGAGCGACAGTAAGGGAATGCGGGCCGCGCAGCCTCGGTGATCTCCATGTGCAGGAGGTCGGCGATGGAACGTGGCGGGTGCGTGATAAACGGCTGTCCGAGCATGGCGCATCCTGCGTGACCGCCTCATTCAGCGTTGCTGCCAGCAGTTTCGTCTAGCAAAAGCCAGACAGTTTTGACGTAGCGAGTAAGTCCAAATGGCCATGTAGCGGGCAACTGTAGCGGGCAAATAGACCACCAGGCGCACAGTCGCCGTCAAGACGGTTCGAATGCTTGCCATCGGGGCCTGARCTGACGCCCTCGTTTCAAGGGGCCCTCGCTCCTTCAAAAATACGCATGCGCAAATCCAAATACCCATGCGAAATCGACCGACGAACCATGCCGTTTGGCGTGCCAGCCGGATCCAGAGAAAGGGAAATGACATGTCGAATCTTTACCCGCCGGTTCCGCCCCGAGACGACGACGCAGTGACCGGCCTACCTAGCGAAGAGGTCCTACCGCCGGTTGCCGGCGAGGAATCGGTGATTGTTGCGACCCCTAGCGCCGGCGACCGTTCTTCTCTCGTCAAGGACGAGGCAGCTCATCTTGGCGAGCAGGCGGCGGAGTCGGGACAGAGAGTTGCGGGGGTTGCCAAAGATGAGGCCGCGAAGGTCGCCTCCGAAGTGAAGGTACAGGTCAGCGACCTCTTCTCCGAAGCCAAGGAGGAGCTCTACGAGCAGGCAAGCACCCAGCAGGAACGTGTCGCGGCTGGCCTGGTTTCGATCAGCGACGAGCTCCAGCGCATGGCTGACAACTCCGAAAAGGACGGCATGGCTACCGACCTTGTGCGGCAGGCTGCGGCAAAGACCGGAAGCGTTGCGTTGTGGCTCGGTGATCGTGATCCAGGCTCGCTCCTTGAGGAAGTGCGCAGGTTTGCCCGGGAGAAGCCCGGTACCTTTATCGCGATCGCCGCTGCTGCGGGCGTGCTGGCTGGTCGGCTTACTCGGTCGGTTGCCAGTGGATCCGCTGAGTCGCAAGCGAGCGCAGCGGGTCAGACCCTCTCCACGGACGCCGTGGCGCCGGCCGGCGTCACTCCCGGCTCGACCACGGCAGGCTCGGTCGGCACCCGGGGTCCCAGGTACTCATCGGTCAACATCGACCCAGATATTCAAGCGGGTTCGGCTACACCGATCTACGACGGGGCGTCCCTCGCGCACGGTCAGCACGCCGGTGTCCAGTCGACCGAAGGTGGCGAACGGCGATGACTGACGCCCCTACCCCTTCGGAGGAACAGGCCGCGAAGAACTCTCTGGGCGACTTGCTCGGCGAGGTCACGCGTGATGTTTCCACGCTGATCCGGCAGGAACTCGAACTCGCCAAGGCGGAGCTGCGTGAATCTGCCACTCGCACCGGCAAGGCCGCCGGAATGTATGGTGCCGCGGCATACGGCGGCACGATGACGGTGTTGTTCCTGTCGATCGCTGCCTGGTGGGGCCTGGGCTACCTCATCGGCAACGCCTGGTCAGCCGTCGTGATCGCGGTGGTGTGGGCCGTCGTGGCCCTCGTCCTGTTCCTGTCGGCCCAACGCAAGATGAAGACCGTCAAGGGTGCCCCCCAGACGGTCGACACACTCAAAGAAATTCCCGAAACACTCAGAAGAAATGAGGAAAACCGATGACGAACAGCGACCCGGACCAGATTCGTGCCGACATCGAGCGCACGCGGTCCGAACTCGGAAGTGATGTGGACGCCTTGGCGGACAAGGTGACCCCCTCGAAGATTGCCCACCGCCAGACGGAGAAGGTGAAGAGCGCCATCGGCAGGGTGACGGAACGCGTGATGGGGTCAACGGCAGATGTTCGTGAAGCGGGATCTGATGTGGTCGATGCTCTCGCCGATGCCCCGCACAAGGCGGTCGAGAAGGCCAAGGGAAATCCGCTGGCTGTGGGCCTGATCGCATTCGGAGTGGGCTGGCTCGCCGCGTCGCTGGTCCCGGCCAGCACAATGGAAAAGGAGATCGCAGAGTCGCTCACAGACGCCGCCGAGCCCCTCATCAAAGAAGTGCAACGCGCGGCGATGGACATAACTGACGACCTGCGCGAGCCTGCCGAGGAGGCTGCCGAGGCCGTGAAGGAGACAGCCATCGAAGGGGTCGACGCAGTGAAGTCGGAAGCGACATCCGCCGTCACAGATCTGAAGGACCAGACCGTCGACGCGACGCAAGCCGTCCAGGAGGGAGGCTCACGGCCATAGACGGGAGACGCCACAGGCGCAATGTGTCCACGCCTTCGGGTCGCCGCGATACCGACGTGGTCTGAACTTGCCGACGGCTCAGGACCGTTACCCGCTTCGCTTCGCTTCGTTCGAAACGCCCTCGTTCCGCTCTGAAATTTAGTCATCGTAGGAGGAAAGATGTTCTTTCATGTGCAGCGATTGATCAACGAGATCGTTCCCGATGAACCAGATCCAGCTGCCGCGAACGTCCTTCAAGAGGGGCTCGGCGGCCAATTCGGCGAGATGCGCACGATGATGCAGTACCTCTTTCAAAGCATGAACTTTCGAGGGGCTAGTGCGAAGCCGTACCGGGACCTGATCCAGGGCATCGGCACAGAGGAGATCAGCCATGTGGAGTTGATCGGCACGACAATCTCCCGGCTCTTGGATGGGTCACCGCGCTACCAGGGCAAGCCGAGTGCCACCGTGGACGCTCCCGGCGCTGGGGGCGCAATGCCATTGGAGATTGCGCTGTCCCAGGGCAATGTCCACCACTATCTGGTGGGCGCCCAGGGGGCGCTCCCAGTGGACGCGGCCGGCAACCCGTGGAGCGGTAGCTACGTCTACAACTCCGGCAATCTCGTGCTGGATCTGCTGTACAACCTCATGTTGGAGTCGACCGGGCGCCTGCAGAAGTGCCGCATCTATGAGATGACGAACAACGCCACGGCACGCTCAACCATCGCCTATCTCATCGTTCGCGACCAGGCACACGAAAACGCGTATGCGAAAGCGTTGGAGACACTAGGAGTGGATTGGAGGAAGGCGCTGCCGATTCCGAAGACCAACGCGGAGAAGTTTCCCGAGGTCGCGCTTCTTCTTGATCTCGGGCTGCAAAGCAAGCAGTACACGTTTGACCTCGCCAATCAGTCGGAGGCCGGCAAGATCTTCCAAGGTCTCTCACCCTCCAACGATGGAACGACCCTGGACACCAGCGAGCAGGCCCCGGCGGGCGTGCCCTCGGAGATTGCCCCCGAACGCTTGGAAGAGTTCCCCCCGGGGCTCGACCCGGAGCTATTCGAGCTGATTCAGGCGACCGCGGCCATGGAGATGGCAGATGTCGACATGACGTTCGGGGCGCTGAAGAGCACGGCCACTACGGGTTCGGAGCCTCCCGTGACGAGGACTCCGAACCCCTCGACGAATGCCCACCAGAAAGGCTCGTCCCGCTCGAAGGCCGCTGCAAAATCAAAAAAGAAGTGAGATCGACATGTGCCGGTTGGCTCGGCACGGGCAGGTGCAGATCAAACCGGTTCAAGCCCAAGCCCAAGCCCAAGCGCTTGCTGGTGCCGGTGAATCAAGGAAATGGATGGAGCGCGAACGTGAATGAGGCAGGTCAGGTTCCTGGCAAAGAGGATGCTCATACGCAAGACAAACCGGTCCTGGACCAAGACGACGTTTCCGAACGAACAAAGCTGAGTGGGATAGTCGCCCAGACTCTCTCCGACCTCGGAGGACAGCATCCTCTCACCGACATTGAGGCGGTCGTTCGCCAACGGAGCGCCGAATCCGGACTCAGCTCTTCCTCCGAGGAAGTATCAGCCGCAGTACAGGAAGCGATCGGGGACCGATAGCACCGAGGGCATCTCCACGTAGGCGCCACAAGCCAAGGAATTTCACACCTGGAGCGGGTAGAGCGCACCGCTCAGAAGTAACTCAGGCCTGCTGAATCTGGATCGCCGACGTCGTGAATGGCAGTTCGAACAGGCTTTCCAGGATGGGCTTCAGTTTGGTCCGCCATGCGTCGTAGCCTTCAGCGCTCAGATGAAGTCGATCCGTTGAGAGTGCGTGACCAATTTCACCGTCCGAATCCGCCAACACCGCCCACAGGTCGAGATACTGCGCATATTGAGTGGGCGCGAACTGCCATAGGTGACGATTAATGGACTGGATCGTCTCAGCAAACTCACGCTCGCGCGGAAGAACGGATTGCAGCAGGATACGTGTCGTCGGCAACTGCCTGCGGATCGAACACAAGATTGTTTCGATATTGCGCACGATGTACTCGTCTGATCGGTGCCAGCTCAGATCGTTGGCGCCAATCTGCAGAACGACGGCGTCCGGTTGGAGAGCGAAGACCGCGTCCAGTCGTCCCTTCAGCTCAGCAGTGGTGTCTCCGCTTACTCCCAGATTATGTATCTCGAAATCCGGGAACCATTCTTGCCACAAGCCTCCCTCGATGAGCCCGTCACCGAGAAAGGCGATTGATCTCAACATCGAGACCTCCTATGCGCATCATGCGTCGAGCACGGGCGGGAAGCCGAAGCCACTTTGCGTCGCGGCCTCTGCGGCGCAGGTTCGCGGGATGCTTGGTGCTGAAGAACGTTATCTGGCGTATTCCTTGGACCACACTGTCGCCGCTATCGTAACGCTTCCACCCCCCGTTTGGGGGTAGATCTGTGCTGTTGCAAAGCAGCGAGTCGATGCTCGGCTCAAAGGCCGGCCGACAAGCGTACGAACCAGATGTCGGGTGGCCCTGCCGTGCAGAAGGCTGTCTCACAAGTCGGACACTTGGCTCAGGAAGATGGCCACAGCCGGGCGCTCAAACCTGATTCGAGCTTCGCGATCGTTTCCAGGTCAGGCCAAACACGACCATCAAGGATGGAGGCGAGCGTGACGTGCACAAGCCCGCACTCCGCAGCCGCGGCACGAAGGCTTCGCTCTCCAATGGAGGACTTCAGATTGAGGGCGAACTGTCTAGCGACCTCCCCAGGCGCTGTAGACGACGGGGAATCCGGCCAAGACTCAGTCAGGTCACGCGGTTTCGCGCGAGTCGGCCTAGACATCCGATGCACCCGAAGTGACGCTGGCCAGCGAGCTAGGAATCAAGCTCGCCTCCAAAGGTCTCATCTACGGGGGAATCCTGAGTTGCGTGGTATTGCGCAGTCCGAACTAGGTGGCAAAAGTCCGAACTAGGGTGTCACGTGACAAAATGTGCCCCCACGCAGATTCGAACTGCGGCCCCTGCCTCCGGAGGGCAGTGCTCTATCCCCTGAGCTATGGGGGCCAGGGTGGTCACTACGTTACCAGTATCTGAGCGACGAAAATCCGCCACTCGCGACGGCGCCGGTAACGAAGCGACCCGCGAAACTATCCCAGGTGCGACAACGCCGAAGCCACAAGGGTCTGCGCGTCGCCTGGCTCGAAGAACTCGGTCGAGCTCACCGTTACCCAGTGAGCGCCGGACAGCACCTGTGCGGTGCCCACTCCATCGGCAACGCCAAAGAAGCCCTCGATCGGCGGCGGACCATAGGTCGGAACGATCTTGCTCGACTTCAGTGCCTGATCGATCAGCGTGGTCTGCAACACGTCGTTCGGCTGCGTGACCGACACCTCGATGATCGCGCCACTGGTCTGGTTGAGCCAGCCACACGCCACACCGTCATACTTCACCGCAGTCTTCGCTGCAGCGCCACTCGGCTCGAAACCCGGGTCGGTGCCGTAATTCGGGTTGAACGCATAGACGTCGTCCGGCGTCAGAATCTCGTCGCAGGTGAGCGTGACCGGGATTCCCGTTGCTTCAGGCGTCGGCGTCGGCGTCGGCGTCGCGCTGGGGACATCCGTCGCACCGGGGGTCGCCGATGCAGCGGCGGAAGGCGTCGTCGATGAGCCACCCTTCGGCGGCTCTGCGGCGCAGGCGGTCAAGGCAAGAAGCACGAGCATTCCGGCGGCCATGGGAGCGACGGCGCTCCGACGAACGCGACGGATGGTTGACGGGTGGATGCGTGTAGAAGGCATGAGGGCTGGCACGGGTTTGACCTTAGCAAGCGATCTATGCCGTTCCGGCTATTCAACTTCACGACGCGACAGGTTCCCAGATTCGGGCCACCAGCCAGCCGCCGCCACGCCACCCGGTTGACAGCCGTTCGGCCCGGAATAGCATGAAATGAGCGGCCACGTGCCTGCTCGAATGTCGGCGTGGCCAGCGCAGATCCAACCCAGATCAGATCGAATCCACAATTCCATCAGAACGCAATCCAAGGAGATTGTCATGGCCGACAACGTCGTGAAGCGCCTGGAAGTCAAGTCGCTCGACTTTCCCGACGACCGCCGCACCCCCGACAAGACCACTATCGACGTCAACACGCTTGGCGACTACTCGATCGGGCGCCTCACCTTCGAACCCGGCTGGAGCTGGTCAGGGTGCATCAAACCGGTCGTCGGCACCGAGTTCTGCGAAGTGAACCACGTCGGGTACTGCATCTCGGGCGAAATCGAGGTCGAAACCGCCGATGGTGCCCGCATCCTGATCACCGCAGGCGACACCTACACAATCCCGCCGGGTCACGACGCCCACGTCGTCGGAGACGCCCCGTTCGTCTCGCTCGAGCTCATCGGCGCCCCGAACTACGCGGTCCCGAGCGCAGAGCACCTGCAGAGGCCGCGACTGAGGTAACGCAACCGGCTTGAGATGGCCCCAGGAGCGAGATCGCCTGCCGAGGGGGAGACCGTAGGGAAGAGTCGAGCGAGTCGAGAGAGTTCGCCGTTTTCACGGCGTTCAGCTTCGCGCCCGTAAGATTGAGCGTGTGACTCCTGCTGAACTCTCCCAAGCCCTGTTCGACCTCGTCAACGCGCTCGTTGAGCGACGACGCCAGGCCGGGAACGAGATCGCAGACCTCGGCCTCACCGTCGCCGATGTCACCCTCGAACGCCCGCGCAACCGCGACCACGGCGACTGGGCTTCCAGCATCTCGATGAAGATCGCCAAGCCGCTCGGATCGAACCCGCGCGAGGTCGCCGCCGAACTCGCCGCCGGACTCGAAGCCCTCGACGGCGTCGCATCCGTGGAGATCGCCGGCCCCGGCTTCATCAACATCCGTCTCGAAGCCGCCGCCGCCGGCGCGCTCGCGAAGACCATCGTCGACGCCGGCAGCGCATACGGCACCGGGCACATGTACGACGGCATCAAGATCAACCTCGAGTTCGTCTCGGCCAACCCCACCGGCCCGATCCACATGGGCGGAGTGCGCTGGGCCGCCGTCGGCGACAGCCTCGCTCGCGTGCTGCAGGCTGAGGGCGCGGATGTCACGCGCGAGTACTACTTCAACGATCACGGTTCGCAGATCGACCGCTTCGCTCGCAGCGTTCTCGCCGCCTACCTCGGCGAGCCCACGCCGGAAGACGGCTACGGCGGAGCGTACATCGCCGACATCGCCGCCAACGTCGTCGCCCTGTGTGACGGCGACATCGCCGCCCTGCCGCGGGACGAGCAGCAGGAAGTCTTCCGCGCGGTCGGCGTCGAGCTCATGTTCACCGAGATCAAAGAAAAGCTGCACGGCTTCGGCGTCGACTTCGATGTCTACTTCCACGAAGACTCGCTGCACGAGTCGGGTGCGGTTGAACGGGCCATCGAGCGCCTGCGCGAACAGGGCCACATCTTCGAAGAAGACGGCGCCATCTGGCTCCGCACCACCGATTTCGGCGATGACCGCGACCGCGTCATCATCCGCTCGAACGGTGAACCCGCCTACATCTCGGGCGACATCGGCTACTACCTCGACAAGCGTGAGCGCGGCTTCGACCAAAACCTCATCATGCTCGGCGCCGACCACCACGGCTACGTCGGCCGCATGATGGCCATGGCCGAGGCGTTCGGCGATACCCCCGGCGTTCACCTGCAGATTCTGATCGGTCAGATGGTCAACCTGCTGCGCGACGGCGAGCCGGTACGCATGTCCAAGCGCGCCGGAACCATCGTCACCCTCGACGACCTCGTCGACGCCGTGGGCGTGGATGCCGGTCGCTACGCCCTGGTGCGCTCAAGCAGTGACTCGCAGCTCGACATCGACCTCGACCTGCTCGGCAAGCACACCAACGAGAACCCCGTCTTCTACGTGCAGTACGCCCATGCACGCACCTGCTCGGTGGCCCGCAACGCTGCTGCATCCGGTGTCGACCGCTCGGTCTTCGCGCCCGAACTGCTCGTGCACGACAGTGAGTCGGCTCTGCTCGGTGTGCTGCAGGAGTTCCCGCGCGTCGTCGCCCAGGCCGCCGAACTGCGTGAACCGCACCGCGTTGCCCGTTACATCGAAGAGGTCGCCGGCTACTACCACCGCTGGTACGACAACTGCCGCGTCATCCCGCTCGGTGAAGAACCCGTCACCGACGTGCACCGCACCCGTCTCTGGCTGAACGACGCCACCGGTCAGGTCATCCGCAACGGCCTCGGCTTGCTCGGCGTCTCCGCTCCCGAGAAGATGTAGTCATGGCCGCCACTGTGAGTCGCCGCAACCGTGTTCTGATCATTGTCGGCGCCTCGGTGGTCGCACTGATCGTACTGTTCTTCGTCGCCGATGCGATTGCGCGCAACGTCGCTCAGAGCAAGGTCGAGCAAGAGATCTCCAGCAACCTGCCGGAGGGCGTGACCGGCGACGTCAACGTGGCGATCGGCGGATTCTCGGTGATCGGCCAGTTCTTGGCCGGCAACTTCGAGCAGGTGCAGCTCACCTCATCGAATCTCGCGGTGAACGGGGCGACGGCCGTGGTCGATGTCGTGGCGAAGGATGTTCCCACCAACACCGCGAAGCAGATCGGCTCGGTCACGGGCACGATCGATCTCGACCAGAAGTCGCTGAACACGCTGCTGAGCCAGGCCGTCAACGTTCCGGATGCGACGCTGGAGCTGCGCGACGGTGACGTGAGCTACTCGGGTTCGATCGAGGTGTTCGGAACGTCGATCGGTTACACGGCGACGGCGGTTCCGCAGGCGGCCGGCGACACGCTCTACCTCACGCCGACCTCGGCGGAACTGACCAGCTCGCTCGGCTCACTCGACGTGAGCGGGGTTGTCAACCTCATTCTCGGGCAGAAGCCGGTGGCCATCTGCGTCGCCGAGTACCTGCCGGAAGGTGTCACCCTGACCGGCGTCGACGTCACGCCGGAGCGCCTGCAGATCACGTTGGCGTCGAACACGCTCTCGCTGTCGCCGGATGCGCTGAACACGTTGGGCAGCTGCTCGGCGGGTTAGCGATCAGTAGTCGAGCCCGGCCGGTGGTCGAGCTTGTCGAGACCTCGCTCGCCGTTCTCGAGACGCTGGCTGGCGCTCGCTCCTTAACAGGCTCGATCACCGCTACTTTTCATCGTAGATAGAAAGCCTGCTTCCATCCCAGCGCACTTGTGCACCGGGACTGGAGAAGAATTCCAGTCCTGACGCGGCGAATACCTCGCTCGTTTTGCAGATGTAATCCGACGTTCCGTCGCTTGGGTACGTCATGTACAGGCAGTATCCGCCTGCGCTGGTTCTCGCGACCCAGAGGTTCCAGGGGAACTCACCCGGGGGCCTGCATCACAAGCCGGGAGGTCGCCGGATCGATCGAGCTGCCCGATCCGAGATCGGCAACCGGATACGGGAGCTCGTCCGCTGCGGTTCGTTCGCGGTTGAACCAACGCTCTGCGGCTTGGGGATCAGCGGGCCAATCGCGCTCAGTAAGCGGCGCGACGGCAGCGTGGCTCGTCGGCGCCACTGACGGACGAGCCGCTGAATCCGACGCACTGCCGCTCGCTGCGGCCCCACCGATCGCTCCGATGACGACCAGGCCGACTGCGACCACCGGGATCAGCCAACGGGGAGCTCTCTGAAGCAGGCGATGGGGAGAGTTTGGCTCGACGAAGCCGTCGATTGGAGTCCTGCCCGCGGGCTCGTCCGCGCGCTGCAAGCCAGTGCCGCCAACATCCGTGGCGGCGCCTTCAGCGTCGTGGGAATCAGCATCCTGGGCATCGGCAGCAACACGGACGGCTGCCGCTTCCTCCGCCTGTAGCTGCCGCAGCGCCTCGTCGGCGCGCGTTTTCTCGGCGGGGGAGTCGGCGCGCCCGAACGCGAAGCGTTGCAGTTCTACGCGGTGCGCCTTGTCGTCGGCCGTCATGTCGTGAGCGTACCGGGTCGATCCGCGCCGCTCTGGCGCGAGATCGGGATGTGTATTTTCGCTTCTGAACTACAGGGTCAATTGAGCCTGAAGTTCAGAAGCGAAAAAGGGCAGTCCCCGTGCAAGGTGGAGGCGGCGTTCCCCGATCAGTGGCCATCGCCGGAGCCGATTGGAGCCGGCACCAGACGTCCAGCCGAGTCGGCCAGAAGCGCGAGAATGCGTTGCGCGCCCAGGTCGGCGGCTGTCGCTTGCCGCGTCACGACCGTGTCGTACCGAACCACCGGAACAGTCAGGGAGCGCAGCGTCACCCCGGCCGGCAGTTGGCCAACGGTGAGCTGCGGCACCAGCGCGACCCCAGCGCCCGCAGCCACGAGCGCGAGAATGACCGAGAAGTCGGTGGCCTCGGCGACGATCCGCGGGGTGAATCCGGCCAGGCCGCACGCGCGCTGCACCATCTCGTAACAGGACCAGTTGCGGTGCGGAACAACCCAGTCGGCCGTCGCATACCCGGCCAGCTCGACATCGGAGGGATCGGAAGGATCGGCGCGTGAGGCCAGCCATACCGTCTCGGATGCGAGGGGAGCGGTCACGAGATTGGGCGAAAGCGTCGCCGGCAGATTCGAATAGGAGTGGCTCAGCGCGATGTCGACCTCCCCGGCAGCGAGAGCCGGAAGCGAGTCTTCGGGTTCCATCTCGATGAGTTCGATCCTCACGCCCAACTCCGGGTTCTCGCGCAGGATCGCCCAGGTGTCGGCGACGATTGAGCGCGCGATCGACGGGAACGCGGCCACACGGTAGGTGCCTGCCGAGCCTTCTTGCAGCGCGATGACTTCCATTTCGGCCAGCGAGAGCATCTCCACCAGAGAACGCCCATGTGACGCGAGCAGCCGCCCGGCCGGCGTGAGCGTGAGCCGCCGACCGTTGCGTTCGGTGAGCGACAGTCCCACTTCCCGTTCGAGAGCGGCGAGCTGCATCGACACCCCGGGGGCGGTCAAATGCAGCGTTTGGGCGACGGCGGCGATCGTGCCGAGCCGCTCGAGCTCGGCGAGCATGCGTAGTTTTCGGAGGTCCAACACATCAACCATACTTACGCCTCTAAGCAGAAGAAGTAAATAGATATGTTGACGAATGTCGGCAAAGCTGAAGTTATGCGATCCCCTCGAGCCCTCCTCTCCGGCCTGGCCGTCGTCGTGCTCTGGGCGAGCGCTTTCCCGGCAATCCGCGTTGCGGCCCCCGAGCTCGGCGTGGCCGGCCTCTCCCTCGCCCGGTTGGCGATCGCTGCCCTGCTGCTCCTGGTGCTGGCCCCGATCCTCAAGGTCCGCATTCCGGCCCGGCGCGACCTCCCGCTGATTCTCGCCTGCGCGTTCTTCGGCATGGCCGCCTACCAAGTGCTGCTGAACTGGGGCGAACTCGACGTTCCGGCCGGCACCGCGAGCATCATCGTGGCCGCCGCTCCGCTCGTGAGCGTCGCTATCGCGGCAGGACTGCTGGGCGAGCGACTCACCGGCCTGAAAATCATTGGTAGCGCCGTGGCTCTCGCGGGTGTCGCCCTGGTCTCCCTGACCCGCTCGGGCTTCACCGCATCATCCGCCCTCTGGATTGTGATCGCGGCCATGGTCGTGCAGGGCATCTATCACCCGCTCACCAAGCCGCTGCTCAAGAAGTACTCGGGCCTGGAGGTGGCGACGTATTGCATGGTGGGCGGCGCAGTCATGCTGCTGCCGACCGTGCCATTCGCCTGGGCCGATCTCGGCCAGGCCAGCCCGGCGGCGTGGTGGTCAGCCGCGTACCTCGCGGTGCTTCCGTCGGCGCTCGGTTTCGTGCTCTGGGGCTACGCCGTCGCGCGGATTTCGATGGCCACGTCGACCTCGCTGCTGTACCTGGTTCCGCCGGTCGCCGTGCTGATCTCATTCGTCTGGTTGGGGGAGGTGCCCTACCCGGGCGAGCTCGTCGGCGGAGCCGTGGTGATCGTGGGGGTTGTCACGGTGGTGCTTGGCGACCGTCTGCGCGTTCGCTGGTCCAGCACAAGGCCGGTGGTCGAGCTTGTCGAGACCGGCCAGCGAGATCTCGACAAGCTCGATCACCGGTAGCTTGTCGAGACCCCGTCACGAGATCTCGACAAGCTCGATCACCGGGAGCGCTCGATCACCGGGAGCTTGTCGAGACCCCGTCACGAGATCTCGACAAGCTCGATCACCGGGAGCGCTCGATCACCGGGAGCGCTCGATCACCGGGAGCGCTCGATCGACGATCGATCTAGCCCTTGACCGCCCCGGCGGTCAGGCCCTGCACGATGTAGCGACTCGCGAACGCGAAGAGCAGCATCGTCGGGAGGATCGTGAGCACCGCGGCAGCCGACATCGAACCCCAGTCGATGTTGAAGCTCGAGATGAAGCCATTCAGCGCGGTCGGGATTGTCTTGTTGGAGTCCCGGTTCATCAACGTGACCGACAGGAACAGCTCGTTCCAGCAGTTCACGAAGTTGAAGATGAACGCCGCGACGATTCCCGGTTTCATCACCGGAACGATCACCTTGAACAGCGCGCCGAGCCGGGACAAACCGTCGATCATTGCCGCTTCCTCGAGCGCGTCGGGCACATTGGCGAAGAAGCCGCGCAACATGATCGTCGAGAACGGGATGCAGACGGCGATGTAGATGAGCATCAGCCCCATCTTGTTGTCGACCAGGCCCAGGTTCACCATCATCAGGTAGAGCGGGCCGAGGGCGATGAAGGCGGGAATCATCTGGGTGACCAGAAACGCCATCAGCAGCAGACCCTTGCTCCGAAACTCGAACCGGGCCAGCACATAGGCCGAGAGCATCGAGATCAGGGTCGCCAGGGTTGCCGCCACCGTGGCGACGAGCAGGCTGTTGCCGATGTAGGTGCCGAACTGGGCCTTCTCGAACAGGCCGATGTAGTTCTCAAACGAGAACACCTCTGGCCAGTAGGTGAGCGGGTAGCTGAAGATCGCCCCGGGCGTCTTGAACGAGGTGATGATGATCCAGTAGAGCGGGAAGATCGTGATGACCAGCCACAGCCCGAGGAACAAGACCCGAACAACACGGGCCGGAATCGTTTCTCTGTCAATCACGACTGAACCGCCTTCTTCTCACGAATGGCCATCAGATAGAAGGCAGAGAACACAATCAGGATCGCCACGATGATCAGGCCGATCGCCGAAGCCATGCCGTAGTCGCCGCGCTGCGTGGTCTGGATCATCCAGGTGGTCACGATGTGCGTCTGGTTGGCCGGCCCACCGCCGGTCATGGCCCAGATGATGTCGGGAAAGTTGAAAATCCAGATCACGCGCAGCAGGATCGTCAGAGCCAGGGTCATCCGGATGTACGGAATCGTGATCTGGAACAGGGTCCGCACCTTGCCGGCGCCGTCGAGTGCGGCGGCTTCGAAGAGTTCGTCGGGCACCGACTGCAGCGCGGCGAGAATCATGATCGCGAAGAACGTCACGCCGTACCAGACGTTGGCGATCGTGACGGCGATCATCGCCGTCGTCGGGTCGGCCAGCCAGGGGATGGGGGTGTCGATCAGGCCGGCTTTCTGCAGCAGGTCATTGATCACGCCAAACTCGCTGTTGAACATCCAGCGGAACAGGATGCCGATCAGAAAGCCGGAGATCGCCCACGGAAAGAAGATGAGGGCCTGGTACAGGCCACGGAACCGAAACTTGCGGCGCAACCACAGCGCAATCGCGAAGCCGATCACGAGCTGCGGAATGATCGAGCCGATCACCCAGACCGCGGTGTTGCGCAGCACCGTGTAGAAGACGGGGTCGGCAAAAATCGTCTGAAAATTCTTGAGCCCGACAAACGAGGTGTCCGAGAGGTTGGAGAGGTTCCAATTGCGAAACGCCATCTGGCTGCCCGAGAGCATCGGGTAGTAGATGAACACCGCGACGAACAGGATGGCCGGAGCCATGAATCCCAAGATCGTCAGGCCCTTGCGCATGGTGAACGAGCGTTTCCGCGAGTAGCGGATGCGGGCCGGCGGCCCCGCCGGAGCGCCCGCGGTCTGCGGGCGCTCCAGGGTCTCAGTGAGTGTTTGAGTCATGGGGAGTGTGGCCTAGGAGTTCTTCCACTTGTCGGTCCAGTAGCTGTCCCAGCTCGCGAGCAGCTCTTCCTGCGTCATCTGACCGATCAACACCTGCTGCAGTTCGGAGTCAGACTTCTGAATCCATTCGGTCCACCAGGCGGAGTCCCGAGGCTGCACCGCGGTGATGTAGGTGTCGGGGTTCTCGTTCATCGTGACGTAGCTGGCCCAGGCGCCGGTCTTGTAGAACTCGCTGTCGGCGGCATCCTTCAGAATCGGCACGAGGCTGTTCTTCTGTGCGAACGTCGTCGCCGCGTCGCCCTCGGAGAGGAACGAGATCAGCTTGGCTGCTTCTGCCTTGTGCTCGCTCTTCGCTGCGGTGCCCCAGCCCGCCGTGGCCATGGGCTGGATTGCCTTGCCGGTCGGGCCGGTGAGCAGGGGAGCGGTGTTCCACTGGTCGGCGGTGACGGAGGTCGATTCAGAGATCGTCGCGATGACCTCGGGGTCCTGCAGCAGGAACGCCGTGGAACCGTTCGAGAACGCCTCGACCATTTCGGGGTAACCCCAGGCCACCGACGAGGGCGGGGACGCCTGCTCGAAGATGTTGAAGTAGGTCTTCAGCGCGTCACGCGCCTCCGGAGCCGAGAAGATCGTCTTGCCGTTGGTCAGCTTGAACGCGTTGTCCTGGTCGATCTGATCGGCCACGAACGCCTCGATCGCGACAACGACGTTCGAGTTTCCGTTTGTGCCGCCACGGAACGCGTAGCCGAACTTGTTCTTGTCGGGATCCTGGATGGCAGTCGCCTGCTCGAGCAGGTCATCCCAGCTGGTCGGCGGGGCGCTGAAACCGGCTTCCTTCACCAGGTCGGAGCGGTAGAAGAGGCTGAGCCCGTAGAAGCCGTACGGCACGTAGTAGGTCTTGCCGTCAGCGGTCTTGGCGTACTTCGCGGCGTTGTCGGTGAGGTTGTCCCAGCCCTTCCAATCGGCCAGCTCGGTCGACATGTCAGACAGCCAGCCGTTGGCTACGAATGAGCCAACCGTGATGTCGCGCACCTCAAGTACGTCGACTCCGCTGCCGGCCTGCAGCATCTGCTGAATCTTCTGGTCGGCCTGATCGGTGGGAGGGGAGATCAGTTCGACATTGATGCCTGGATTCTCCGCCTCGAATTCTGAGATGAGGCCCTTGATGACCTCGGTGCGTGCCGGGTTGGTCAGGCTTTCGACCATCTGCAGCGTGACGGTACCGTCGCTCGGAGTGGCGGAGCATCCGCTGAAGGCGAGCGCTGCGACGAGACCGAGACCGAGACCGACGAATGACTTCTTGAGAGTCACAGTTTTCCTCTTTTCATGGTGATGGTGTGGTGGAGCGATGATGGTGCAGGTTCGTGATGCGTGAAACGGGTGAAGCTAGGCGCGCGTTGCCGCGCGCGCCCACTCGCCCAGCACGGGAACACAGTGCAGGGCGAAGTAGTCGAAGTCGGCCGCCGTGTTGTACACGTGGGTCGACAGTCGGTAGTAGCCGATGCCTTCGAAGCTCGTGAAGGCGCCCTCGACGCCGAGTTCGGCGATCACCCGGTCGCGCAGAGCGTTGGCATCGTCATGGGTTTCGGCCAGGCCGGCGGGAAGTCGCACCAGGCGCAACCCGTTGACGGGCATCCCGACGTCGACCCGGTGGTCTTCTCCGGTGAGTGCGCCGAATGCGTCGGCGATGGTGTGTTCGGCGTAGTCGGCCAACTCGGTCAGGTAGCTGCGCGCGGCATCCCAGCCCCAGGTCTCCTCGATGAAGTCGAGTGCGGTGGGGGCGGCGAGGTAGCTCGTCTGATCGAGGGTGCCCTGGCTGTCGAACCGGTCGGGAAACGGAAACGGCGCGCCCCAGGAATCGATCAACGGGTAGAGCTCCTCGGCGAGCGGGCCCTGCGCGACGAGCGCGGCCGTGCCGCGGGGCGCGCAGCCGAACTTGTGCAGGTTGCCGAGCCAGAAGTCGCAGTCGAGGCCGTCGAGTGGGCGGTCGTAGAGGCCGGGAACGTGGGCGCCGTCGACCAAGGTGGGGATTCCGCGGAGGCGGGCCTCGGCGGCGATCGACTGCACCGGAAGCAACCGGGCGGTCGGGGAGGTGATCTGGTCGATGACGATCAAGCCGGTCGCATCGGTGACTTCGGCCATGATCGCGTCGTGAGCCTCGGCGGCGGTGGCATTCAGCGGAACGTGGGCCGTGCGCACCGTTCCATTCCAGCGCCGGGCTAGCCGCTCAGCGCCCATGGTGACCGCGCCGTAGCCGTGGTCGGTGACGACAATCTCGACGCCTTCCCGCACTGGCAGGGAGGTGAAGACAACACTGGCCCCGCCGCTCGCGTTCGGAACCAGTGCGGTGATGCCGGGGTCGACGCCGAGAAAGTCGGCAATAGCCAGACGGGCTTCCTTCACGCGGTCGGGCAGGGCCGGAAACCACGCGACCGGGGCGGCATCCATCTCGGCGCGCAGCGCATTCTGGTGCAACTGCGCCACCAGTGGAACCGCGCCGAACGAGCCGTGGTTGATGTGAATCGAGTCGGTGTCCAATGTCCAGGCCGCGGCGGCGGGCCGGCCGTCAGGCAGCGAGAGGGCGAGGGGAGCGGTGGCTCGGATGGTGCTCATATGCCGGCGGGTTTCCTGTCTGTTCACGAGGGGGAGGTGCGTACGACTCTAGTGAGAGATCAGATGACTTCGATTACATCTTTGTTTCAAGGCCGTGAACAGTGAGCTTAGGGGGCAAATGCCAAAAAGTCATCTAACAACTTTGTTGCAGAGGGTGTGAGCGATGATTATGCTTGAAACCAAGAGAAAATGCCGCGTCGGTGGGTGCTGCCCCGCTACCATGTGGCATGCGGACGCGGCGAGACCGGCGTCTGCGACGTGAGACCAACGAGGGGAACCGGATGTCTGCTGTCGACGACGCATTTCACGGCTTGCGGCAGATGATTTCCTCTGGACGCCTCGTCGCAGAGCAAAAATTTCCGCCGGAGTCCGAACTCTGCGACGAACTCGGCGTCTCCCGCGGGTCGCTGCGTGAAGCGGTGCGGATGCTGTCGGCGCTCGGCGTGATCGAATCGCGGCATGGTTCGGGAACGTATGTCTCGCAGCTGCGCGCCGAGGAGATCATCGGGTCGCTCGCGCTGACCGTCGACCTGCTTCCGCTCTCGGGACTGCTCGACATGTACGAGCTGCGTCGCGTCTTGGAAGCTCACGCGGCGGCGCAGGCCGCGGCGCGCGTCTCGACCGACACCGAGGCCGAGTTGCTCAGCCTGATCGAGCAGATGGAAGCCACCGACGACACCGAGCTCGCCTCGGCGTGCGATGCCCGCTTTCATGAGGCGATCGCCGAAGCGGGCGGCAACCCCACCCTGATGGCGTTGCTCGGCGTGTTTCGTTCGCGTTCGCGTGCCTATCAAGTTTTCGAGCTGCCGAACGGCGCGGAACTCAAACGAATCAGCGATCTCGGTCACCGGGCCATCGCCGACGCGATTTTTGCGCGCGACCCTGCTGCGGCATCCGCGGCGGCTGCGGCCCACGTGGCGCAGACCGACGCCTGGCTGCGGCTCTACCAGCCGCCTCTCTCGGAGAAGTAGTAGTCCTCACGAAAAAGTTTGCGTCTCGTGTCGATTGCAACGGGTCCCGTTCGACGTCAGAGTATGAGGTAAAGCTGCCTCATCTCGAAATGATTCACAACGAACAAAGGAACGTGATCCGCCATGAAGTTCATGCTGCTGCTCAAGGCCGATGAGAACACCGAGTCGGCCGCGACTCCGACAGACGAAGACTTGAACGCAATGGGGCGCTACAACGAAGAACTCATCGCCGACGGCGTGCTGCTGGCCGGCGAGGGACTGCACGGGAGCGCCTCTGGCGCCCGGGTCGAGTTCTCCGACGACGACCGCACGGTCATCGACGGCCCGTTCACCGAGACCAAGGAACTCATCGCCGGCTTCTGGATCATCCAGGCCGCCTCCCGCGAGGAGGCCATCGAGCGGGCCAAGCGCGTGCCCCTCAAGACTGGTGAGATCGAGGTGCGCCAAGTCTTCGACGTGTCGGAGTTCGATCAGGACAACGAGTTCGTGAAGAAAGAGATCCAGTGGCGCGAGGAGCACGGGGAGTCCCGCACCGCGTGACCGAAACGAACCGCGCGATTGAGGCGGTCTGGCGCATGGAGTCAGGCCGCCTCATCGCCACGCTCGTGCGGTTGGTAGGCGATATCGACCTCGCCGAAGAACTGGCGCAGGATGCCCTCGTCGAGGCGCTGGAGCAGTGGCCGCAGTCCGGCATCCCGCGCAACGCCGGTGCCTGGCTCACGGCCATCGCCAAACGCCGGGCCATCGACAACTGGCGCCGTCAAGAAACCCTCGGCAAGAAGTACGGCATGCTCGCCGCCGACCTGAGCACCGACGAGCGCACCTCGCTGCATCCCGGCGACGCGGATGTTGAGGCGCTCGACGACCCGGTCGGCGACGATCTGCTGCGGCTCATCTTCATCGCCTGCCACCCGGTCATCTCACGTCAGGCCCGGGTCGCGCTCACTCTCCGGCTGCTCGGCGGGCTGTCGACCGACGAGATCGCTCGCGCTTTCCTCACTCCGCCGGCCACTGTCGCGCAACGGATTGTGCGCGCCAAACGCACGATCTCCGAGGCGCACGTTCCGTTCGAGGTGCCCTCCCGTGCCGAGTTCGGCGCTCGTCTGAGCTCGGTGCTCGAAGTGATCTACCTCATCTTCAATGAGGGGTACTCGGCCACAGCGGGCGACGACTGGATGCGCCCGGCCCTCTGCGAAGAGGCGCTTCGGCTGGGCCGGGTGCTCGCGGGGCTCATCCCGGGCCAATCAGAGGTGCACGGTCTCGTTGCCCTGCTGGAGATCCAAGCCTCCCGGATGGGTGCCCGCACGAATCGCAGCGGAGAACCGGTGCTGTTGCTCGACCAGGACAGGTCACGCTGGGATCAGATGCTGATCCGTCGCGGGCTGACCGCGCTGGCGAGATCCCAAGCCGTGTCGCGTGGTGTCGCGCCGGGGCCATACCTGCTGCAGGCATCCATTGCGGCCTGCCACGCCCGCGCCCGCCGGGCCGACGAGACCGACTGGGCTCGCATCGCCGCGCTCTACGACCAACTGGCCCGGCTCACGCCGTCGCCGGTTGTCGAATTGAACCGGGCCGTCGCGGTCGCGATGGCGGCCGGGCCCGCCGAAGGGCTTCGGATCGTTGACGCGATCGTGGCCACCGGCGCCCTCACCCGCTACCACCTGTTGCCGGCCGTGCGGGGCGATTTGCTGGTGAAACTGGGTCGTTCCACGGAGGCCCGCGGCGAGTTCGAGCGCGCGGCGGATCTCACGCAGAACGAGCGCGAACGGGCGCTGTTGCGCGAGCGCGCGAACGCACCGCACAACTCTCAGATGTGAGACCGTGGAGTGTGGAGATTTACGGCAAGCCGATCGACGACCAGACCCGGTGCGTTCACTACGCAACCGCACTGGATGTCGTCGCGATCAAGTTCGTCTGCTGCGAACGGTTCTACCCGTGCCATCTCTGCCACGAGCAGACCGCGGACCACGAGGCACGCCAATGGCCCATCGAGCGACAGGGCGAACACGCGATTCTTTGCGGGGTCTGCCAACAGACGCTGTCCATTACGACCTACTTTGAGGTCAGCGAATGCCCGCACTGCGCTGCCGAGTTCAACGAGGGCTGCCGGCTGCACAAGCACCTCTACTTCGAGTAGCTACTCGACGGTCAGGCGAGCCATCCGCAGTGGGTCAGGCTGAGGGCGTGCCCATACCGGGCTGAACCGGCACGTAGTCGATGCTGCTCTTGGACTGCACCGTCTTGGCCGGCCGGCGAGAGAACCCTTTGGCGTCGAGGTGATTCTCGGCGCGGAACTCGGCCTGAGCCGCGTCGTAGAACTCGTTGAGCTGGCTCCCTGAGAACTGCTCGACCGAGCCATCGGTGAAGGCGATCGCAATCGCGACGGTCTGCGGAAAGTGCTTGTTCATGCGGATGTAGCCATCGGCATCCTGCTTGAGCGTGATCATCGTGATTCCTGACTTCGTGAGTGTGACACTTTAGTCTCGCGCATTCGGCAGTCTCGAGACGCTCGCTGGCGCTCGCTCCTCGACCAACGAGGCTCAATCACCGAACCCTCAGCGAACCGCCGCGACCCCGGTCAGCTTCTCGGCCGCAGCCCAGAGATCGCCGGCGAGCGCCAGATCGCGCGCCTGCTTGCTCGACGCTCCGTTGGGTTGTACCCCGTCGAAGTAGGTTCCGCTCGGCGACGGAATCGACTCGGCTGTGGCCAGATGCACCAGGGGAGCGGCCCCGGCCTGCGGGGTGATGCTCAGGCCCCCGTTGCCGAAGAGCGCGCCGACCTTCATGAGTCGTGAATCGGCGCCAAAGCGTGTGCTCACGAAACCCGGGTGGAATGAGTACGCGGCGATTCCGGTGTCCCGGGTGCGACGCGCGAGCTCACGCGTGAACAGAATGGTCGCGATCTTCGCGGTGCCGTACGCGCGCCAGCCTCCGTTCCAGCGCCGCTTCTCCCAATCCAGGTCGTCGAGGCGAAGCTGGCCGACCCGGTTGGCCACGCTCGCGGTCGAGATCACCCTGACGGCGTGACCCGCAGCATCCGTCACCGGGTCGATGCCCGCAGCGGATGCTGTCGCCTCGAGACGCGGAAGCAGCAGTCGCGTCAGCAGAAACGGCGAGAGAAAGTTCGACTGAATCGTCAGTTCGTGGCCGTCTTCGGTCATCGTGCGCTTAGAAACGAGGCCGCCCGCGTTGTTGGCCAACACGGTGATTGATGGATAGCGTTCGAGGAGAGCGTCGGCCAGTGCACGCACCTCGCCGAACGAGGCGAAATCGGCGAGAAAAGCCTGCCCACCGACTTCCGCAGCGACGGCCCGAGTCCGCTCGGGATTGCGCCCAACGACGGCCACCTCAGCCCCGCGCTCGGCGAGCGTCTTCGCCGCTTCCCGGCCGAGGCCCGAGCTGGCGCCGGTGACAACAATGGTCATGCCCTGCAGAGTGCGATCCATGGGCTCAGCGTAACGACCGAAGCTTGGCTAGCCCGGGATAGGAAGGTCGGAGATTTCGACCCGCACATTGAGCAGGAACGGAATCGGAACGGGCGACCCCGGCTGCCAATCGGTCAGCGGAATTGCAAAGAGTGTCTGGTAGCTGGTGGACAAGCAAACGATCACGATTGCGATGAGGAGGAGAAGAGATCCGTCGAGTATCCATCTGGCCTGCTGAACGCTCGTGGCGAAGCGTCGCGCAATCGCTACTGCACCGATAACAGTTGCGGCGAGAAGGATGAACACGAGTGAATTCGGCTGCAGCGTCAGGGAGATACACACGGGCGCCACATCGGTGGGATTACCGGCGCTGTCAAGATAGCTGCCGTCTGCGTTCACTCCGCCCGGACAGGTGACTCGGCTCGCGTTGCCCAGAATCCAGTACGCAACGGCGCTGAGCACTGCCGTCGCCACGAGCATGCCGGTGCGGGCTGAGATCAAGCTCGCAATCTGAACGCGGCTCTGCTGCTGTGCCCAGTCGGCCGAATGTGAATCTGTGCGCTCTGAATGTTCGCTCATACGTCCCCCTTTGCACAGTGTCTCATTGCGCGGTTGTAGAAGGAAAGGTTTGCAAGAGCCCGCAGTAATGTTCAGCCCTGACCCCACGCATCCTCGGGGGAGCGATGGTCTTACCCAGGGCTGAACTTTATCGACACCGACCCTCCGCGCCGCCGCCGCAAATCGGAACCAAGCGCGCCCCGCCATGCCGCACACGTTCACGTCATCCGCGCCAGGCCGTTAGGCTCGAACCTGCATCCTGATGCCCAGCGCCGTCAGCCCACACCCCGGCAGCCCGACGGTCACAATTCAGCGCACGCGACAGGCGTTCGCTAGAATCTCGGTATCTGCCAGCGCATCGACGCCCGGCAACCTCTCTTCGCTGGCTTCAGGGACCAATCCGGGTTCGCTCGCCACACAGTGAGACACCCACTCGAACATCCGTGAGGTTTTCACCCGTGGCTACACACGTCTCCGACGACGCACCCAACGCGTCGCATTCTGCCCAACCCGGCGATCAGGCCGGCAATCCGCTGGCCCCCAGCTGGCTGACCGTGCCCGCCGACGCCAACGACTTGAGCCCCGCGCTCTGGCCGAAGACGACCACACGCTCTGCCGACGGCGAGCTGACGATCGGCGGCCTGACGGCATCCGCTCTGGCGGCCGAATTCGGCACTCCTCTTTATGTGATCGACGAGACGGATGCCCGCACCCGCGCTCGCGAAATCCGCACCGCCTTCGAGACCGAGTTCGCCCGCATCGGCACCGCCGTGCGCGTCTACTACGCCGGCAAGGCGTTCCTCTCGACCGAGATCGTGCGCTGGATGCTCGCCGAAGGCCTCAACATCGACGTGTGCACCGGCGGCGAACTCGCCGTCGCGCTCGCCGGGGGAGCACCGGCCAGCCGCCTCGGATTCCACGGCAACAACAAGTCCCTCGCCGAAATCGACGAGGCGACCCGCATCGGCATCGGCACGATCATCATCGACAGCCCGATCGAGATCGAGCGCGTCGCCGCGGCCGCTGCCCGCCACGGAAAAGTGCAATCGGTGCGCCTGCGCGTGAACAGTGGCGTGCATGCCCACACCCACAGTTTCTTGGCCACGGCCCACGAAGACCAGAAGTTCGGGGTCGTTCTTGAGGATGCGCCGCGCCTCGTCGCAGCTATCCGCTCACATGCGAGCCTCGACTTCCGCGGACTGCACTGTCACATCGGCTCGCAGATCTTCGGTGCCGACGGTTTCGCCGAGTCGGCGGCCCGCCTGCTCGCGGTGCACGCCGCCCTGCTCGCCGACGGCCCGGTTCCCGAGCTCAACCTCGGCGGCGGCTTCGGCATCGCCTACACGACCGTCGACACCCCGACCCCGATCGAGGAACTGGCCGCACGCATTGCCGACATCGTGGCCGCCGAGTGCGCGAAGCGGGAGATTGCGATTCCGGCGATCGCCTTCGAGCCAGGCCGTGCCATCATCGGCTCGGCCGGAATCACCCTCTACGAGGTCGGCACGATCAAGCCGGTGCAGGTCGCACAGGCCGACACCGACACGCAGGCCACCCGCCTCTATGTGAGCGTGAACGGCGGCATGAGCGACAACGCCCGCACCGCCCTCTACGAAGCCGACTACTCGGTGCGCATTGCCAACCGCCTCTCCGACGCCGACCCGGCGCTCGTGCGCATCGCCGGCAAGCACTGCGAGAGCGGTGACATCGTCGTCGACGCCGATTACCTGCCCAATGATGTGACCCCCGGCGACCTCGTCGCGGTTCCCGCCACCGGTGCCTACTGCTGGTCGTTGTCGAACAACTACAACCACCTCGGCCGTCCGCCGGTTGTCGCCGTCGTCGACGGCACCGCACGCATCCTGATTCGCGGTGAGACGATCGACGATCTGCTCGCCCGCGACACCGGGGCCACGGCAGGCCCAACGGTCTCGACAAGCTCGACCACTGCGACATCCGAAACCAACGAACTGAAAGACAGCTCACGATGATCGAATACCGCAATTTGCGTGTCGCCCTGCTCGGTGGCGGCTCGGTAGGCGCTCAGGTCGCCCGCCTGCTGCTTGAGCAGCAGGAAGAACTCGCCAACCGCGTCGGCGCCGGCCTCGAACTGATCGGCATCGCCGTGCGCGACGTCAACGCCGAGCGCACCGTCGACCTGCCGCGCGAACTCTTCACCACCGACGCCGAATCCCTCATTCTGGGCGCCGACGTCGTCGTCGAGCTCATGGGCGGAATCGAGCCGGCCCGCAGCTACATCCTGTTGGCGATCAACTCGGGGGCGGATGTCGTCACCGCCAACAAGGCGCTGCTCGCGGCCCACGGCCCCGAACTGTTCGAAGCCGCCGACAAGGTGGGCGCACAGCTCAACTACGAGGCGGCCGTCGCCGGTGCGATCCCGATCGTGCGCCCGCTGCGCGACAGCCTGGCCGGTGACACCGTCAAGCGCATCCTCGGCATCGTCAACGGAACGACGAACTTCATCCTCGACCGAATGGACACCGAGGGCGACACTCTCGAAGAGGCACTCGCCACCGCGACGGCGCTCGGCTATGCCGAAGCCGACCCGACCGCCGACATCGGCGGGTACGACGCGGCGCAGAAGGCCGCGCTGCTCGCGAGCCTCGCCTTCCACACCACGGTTCCCCTCGAAGACGTCTACCGTGAAGGCATTACCAGCGTCACCCCGCAGGAGATCGAATCGGCCCGCAAGGCCGGCTACGTCATCAAGCTCCTCGCTATCTGCGAACGTCTCACCCACCCGACCACGGGTGTCGAGGGCGTCTCGGCGCGGGTCTACCCGGCGTTCGTACACCGCAGCCACCCGCTGGCGGCCGTGCACGGCGCCAACAACGCGGTCTTCGTCGAAGCTGAAGCCGCCGGCAGCCTGATGTTCTACGGTGCCGGAGCCGGGGGAGTCGAAACTGCGTCAGCCGTGCTCGGCGACCTCGTCTCGCTCGCCCGTCGTCACGTTCTGGGCGGACCAGGCGTCGCGGCGTCCAGCCACGCCAACCTGCCGGTCTTCGACATCGGCCATGTCACGACGCGCTACGCGATCACCCTGGAGGTCAGCGATGAGCCCGGCGTGCTCGCCACCATCGCCAGTGTTTTCAGCGATCACGGCGTCTCGCTGGCGCAGGTCGAGCAGTCGATGAACCCGGCCCTGCCCCCCATCGGCAGTCAGGAAGCAGTCTCGGCGACGGCTACCCTGGTTATCACGACCCACGAGGCAACGGAAGCCGCACTTGCGGCCACTGTCACAGCCCTTGCCGCCAACAGCGTCGTCACCAACGTCGCATCCGTTTTGAGAGTTGAAGGAGCCTGATGTCCAGCGAACGAGAGTCCAGCCGGCCCGTTTCACGCCAGTGGCGCGGCGTGCTGCGTGAATACGCCGACCGCCTCGACATTTCGGATGCCACGCCCATCATCACGCTCGGCGAGGGTGGCACCCCGCTGCTTCCTGCTCCGGCGCTCTCCGCCCGCACGGGTGCGAAGGTCTGGATCAAGTACGAAGGAATGAACCCGACCGGTTCGTTCAAGGACCGCGGCATGACCATGGCCGTCTCGAAGGCAATGGAAGACGGCGCGAAAGCCATCATCTGCGCCTCGACCGGCAACACGAGCGCCTCGGCCGCCGCCTACGCCGCGCACGCCGGCATCACCGCCGCCGTGCTCGTGCCGGAGGGCAAGATCGCCATGGGCAAGCTCAGCCAGGCCATCGCCCACAACGCCCAGCTGCTCCAGGTGCAGGGAAACTTCGACGACTGCCTCGACATTGCTCGCGACCTCGCCGCCAATTACCCGGTGCACCTGGTCAACTCGGTCAACAACGACCGCATTGAGGGCCAGAAGACGGCGGCCTTCGAGGTCGTCGAGGTGCTCGAAGACGCTCCTGACTTCCACCTGCTCCCGGTCGGCAACGCCGGAAACTACACCGCCTACTTCCGCGGGTACAGCGAAGAGCTGGCCCGTGGCGCCACCACGAAGCTTCCGCGCATGTTCGGTTTCCAGGCTGCCGGCAGCGCACCGATCGTTCTCGGCAAGCGTGTTGAGCACCCCGAAACCATCGCCAGCGCCATCCGCATCGGCAACCCGGCCTCCTGGGAGCCCGCGCTGGTCGCCCGCGAGACCAGCAACGGTTACTTCGGCGCGATCAGCGACGAGAAGATCCTCGAGGCCTACCGCATCCTCTCGGCCGAGGTCGGAATCTTCGTTGAGCCGGCATCCGCCATCAGCGTTGCAGGTTTGCTCGAACGTGCCGAAGCCGGTCAGATCCCGGCCGGTGCAACCGTCGTGCTCACCGTCACCGGTCACGGTCTGAAGGACCCGCAATGGGCGCTTCGCACCGCCGATGGTTCCGACGTCACGCCGACCATCGTGGCCGTTGACACGGCCGAGGTCGCCAGCGTGCTTGGGCTGGCCAAGGCATGAGCTTGAACCCTCTGCTCGCCGGCCGATCCGTCACCGTGCAGGTTCCCGCGACCAGCGCGAACCTCGGCCCCGGCTTCGACACCCTCGGACTCGCGCTCGCGCTCTACGACCAGCTTGAGGTCAGCGTTCGGGATGCCCCGGGTGCGAGCGTCGAAGTTCATGGCGTCGGCGAAGGCGAGGTGCCCACCGATGAGTCCAACCTCGTCGTGCGTGCCGTCGCGCACACCTTCGCTCACTACGGCGTCGAGCTCCCCGGGCTCAACCTGGTCGCGAACAATGTCATCCCGCACGGCCGCGGCATGGGCTCGTCCGGTGCCGCAATCGTGTCGGGCATCATGGCCGCCAAGGGGCTGCTCGAGGGAATCGTCGAGATCGATTCCGAGGCGCTGCTCGCCCTCGCCACTGAGATGGAGGGGCACCCCGACAACGTCGCGCCCGCCCTCTTCGGCGGATTGACCATCGCCTGGACCACGCCGGAAGGCCCCCGTCATAAGCGTCTCAACGTGCACCGCGGTGTCTCACCGCTGGTCTTCGTTCCCGAGCACGCCATGTCGACGGCGTTGGCTCGCAGCCTGCAGCCGGAATCGGTGCCGCACGAAGACGCCGTCTTCAACGTGTCGCGCTCTGCCCTGCTCATCGCCGCGCTCATCCAGAGCCCAGAGCTCTTGCTCGCGGCCACCGAAGACAAGCTGCACCAGAGCTACCGCGCCGCGGCCATGCCCGAGACCAACCGTCTGATCACGATGCTGCGCGAGCAGGGCTTCGCCGCTGTCGTTTCCGGCGCCGGTCCGTCGGTGCTGGTTCTGGCCAACGACCCCGGTCAGCGTCTCGTCGCGGCCGAGCTCGTTGCTGCGCAGTCGGAGACCCCGTGGCAGGCGCTCATGCTCGCCGTGGACTTCTCCGGTGCGACGGTCGCGCCGACCGCGGTGCGCGTCGACGCGTAACCGGTCTCTTTGCTTCACGGAACTCCTCGTCTGCCGGCTCTCGGTGGGCGGGGAGTTCTGCGTTTCCGGTGGTTCGGGCCATCCGGTGGTCGAGCTTGTCGAGACCTCGCGATCCGCCCTTCATATCCGCCGTCCCAGCGCCGCGCGGGTTGAAAACCGCCGCGCGCGTTGAGTTCAGCTGGCGTCACGGTTTTCAACCCGCGCGGTGCGCAATATGGCGAGCGGATGCCGCCACCACGCCGGCGAGGCAGCGAGCGGATGCCACCCGCCGGCATCCGGGCCCGCTGGCACGATCCGCCTATGCTGCCGCCGACCCCGCCTCGCGCCCCGCGTCACCCCGCCCCGCGTCACCCCGCGCCGCGACACACCGCGACACACCCCCGTTGGGGGTGTCACGATCACCCAGACTCCAGTGCTACGCTTGCTACGCACCCCGTTAGAAGTCGCCCCTCGCGAATCTCTGCCTTCGGTGCATTCCCTGTAACTCACTGCTATCGCGTTCCGTGCGTAGCTGTGTGTGTTCATTCCAATCCACCTTAAACGGGTTGGATCACCCGCAGCGCCTCAGTCGCTGCAACAGCTCTCCTGGCACAGCATTCAGACACCAGGGGAAAGGAACCCTCTTCGTGACAAACGTCAACCTCCGTGCCTCAGGTGCGGACTCGTCAAGCCTGAACGCCCTCCGCGTCGCCGAGCTCCAGTCTCTGGCCGCCGACCTGGGCATTTCTGGCGCCTCCAAACTTCGTAAAGGAGAGCTCGTGGAAGCAATTTCCGAGATCCAGAACAAGAACGCCGACGCTGCTGCTCCCGTGAGCGCCCCTGTCGCCGACTCAGCCCCCGCCGCCTCGGTCGAAGCAGCACCCGCTGCAACCGAGACCGCAGCTCCGGCCGCCGCCGAAGCATCCGCCGACGCCGCACCGCGCAAGCGTGCCTCGCGTCGTGCCACCACTGCGACCGCAGCCCCCGCCGCCACTCACGTCAACGCTGACGGCGGCACCGGCCTCGGCATCATGGTCGTCGAAGCAACTCCTGCTTCAACCGAAACCCCCGTAGCGACCACCGGTCGCTCACGCAGCCGTTCCACCGCTGCCACCGAGGCGCCCGAGGCTGCAACCGCCGTCGTCGAGGCTCCCACCACGGATGCCGCCGCTGAGAAGCCGGCCCGTCAGACCCGCAAGCGTGCCAGCAAGCCGGCCGGTGCCCCCGATGTGACCAGCGCTCCCGTCGCTGACGTCGCCGCGACCACCGCTGCCGCTACCGAGACGCCCGCCGCCACCACCACCGAGGCAGCCGACGTTGCCGAGGCCACCGACGCTGCATCCGCGACCGGAGGTCGTCGTGAAGGCGGCCGTGAAGGTCGCCGTGGTTCACGCCGCGGAGGCGCACAGCGCGACGAGGCCCAGGCCGAGAAGCCGGCCGAGACCGCTGTCGAAGCGCCCGCCGAGACCGCTCCTGCAGCCGAGGCCACCGACGAGACCGGCACCGAGGCAGCAGCCGACGCGTCAGAGCAGCCCCGCCAGGGACGCAACCGCAACCGCAACCGTGCTGAGCGCGGCGAGCGTGCCGAGCGCAACCAGGGCGACCGCGCCCAGGGTGACCGCACCCAGGGCGGCGCCGAGCGCGCACCTCAGGGTGAGCCGCGTGCCGAGCGCGCAGCCCAGGGCGAGCGCACCGAGCGCAGCCAGGGTGGTGCCGAGCGCACCGAAGACGGCAACCGTCAGCAGAACCAGCGCCAGGCTCGCAACCAGAACGAGCGCGGCGACCGTCAGCAGGGCGACCGCAACCAGGGCGACCGTCAGCAGAACGACCGCAACGCGGGCGAGCGCACTCAGGAGCGCAACCTCCTCGAAGAGGAGCTGGGCGGCCGCAACAACCGCAACCGTTTCCGCGACCGCAAGCGTCGCGGCCCGGGCGTCGGCGATGACTTCGAACCCGAGTTGAACGACGACGACGTGCTGATCCCCGTTGCCGGCATCCTCGACGTTCTCGACAACTACGCGTTCGTGCGCACCTCGGGCTACCTGCCCGGTGCCAGCGACGTCTACGTCTCGCTCGGCCAGGTCAAGAAGTACAACCTGCGCAAGGGTGACGCGGTCGTCGGCTCGATCCGTCAGCCGCACGAAGGCGACCAGGCCGGACGCCAGAAGTACAACGCCATCGTCAAGGTCGACTCGATCAACGGTCTGACCGTTGAAGAGGCCGCCACGCGCGTCGAGTTCCAGAAGCTCACCCCGCTCTACCCGCAGGAGCGTCTGCGCCTCGAGACCGAGCCGGGCAAGCTGACCCAGCGCATCATCGACCTCGTCGCCCCGATCGGCAAGGGCCAGCGCGGCCTGATCGTCGCGCCGCCGAAGGCCGGCAAGACCATCGTGATGCAGCAGATCGCGAACGCCATCGCCACCAACAACCCCGAGGTTCACCTCATGGTCGTTCTGGTTGACGAGCGTCCCGAAGAAGTCACCGACATGCAGCGCACCGTCAAGGGTGAGGTCATCGCCTCGACCTTCGACCGTCCCGCTGAAGACCACACCACGGTCGCCGAGCTCGCCATCGAGCGTGCCAAGCGTCTGGTCGAGCTGGGCCACGACGTCGTCGTGCTGCTCGACTCGATCACCCGCCTCGGCCGTGCGTACAACCTGGCCACCCCGGCTTCAGGTCGCATCCTCTCCGGTGGCGTCGACGCTGCGGCGCTGTACCCGCCGAAGCGTTTCTTCGGTGCTGCCCGCAACATCGAAAACGGTGGCTCGCTCACCATCCTCGCGTCGGCTCTCGTGGAGACCGGCTCGAAGATGGACGAGGTCATCTTCGAAGAGTTCAAGGGCACGGGCAACATGGAGCTGCGTCTGTCACGCCACCTGGCCGACAAGCGCATCTTCCCGGCCGTCGATGTGAACGCATCCGGCACCCGCCGCGAAGAAATGCTGATGAGCGCCGATGAGGTCAAGATCACCTGGAAGCTGCGTCGGGCCCTCGCCGGTCTCGAGCAGCAGCAGGCGCTCGAGGTCATCCTCGGCCGTCTCAAGGAGACCTCGTCCAACGTCGAATTCCTGATGCAGGTTCAGAAGTCGATGCCGACTCCGAACGGTTCAGACAAGGACCACTGATGTTTGAGTCTGTATCCACCCTGCTGACCGAACACGACGAGCTGCAGGCGCAGTTGGCCGACCCCGAGTTGCACTCGAACCCGGCCCGCTCGAAGAAGGTCAACCGTCGTTACGCCGAGCTCAGCCGCATCATCGCGGCGTACAACGAGTGGCGCGAGGTTGTTGACAACCTCGACGCCGCTCGTGAGCTCGCCGACGAAGACGAGGCGTTTGCCGAGGAGATCCCGGGGCTCGAAGAGCAGCTGGAGGCGACGGCTGAGAAGCTGCGCCGCCTGCTGATCCCACGTGACCCCAACGACAGCCGCGACGTGATCATGGAGATCAAGATGGGGGAGGGCGGTGCCGAGTCGGCACTGTTCGCCGCCGACCTCCTGCGCATGTACCTGCACTACGCGGAGTCGAAGAAGTGGAAGACCGAGATCATCGAGCAGACCTCGAGCGACCTCGGTGGCATCAAGGATGTCCAGCTCGCGATCAAGGGCAACTCCACCGACCCGGCTGAAGGCGTCTGGGCGCACCTCAAGTACGAAGGTGGTGTGCACCGCGTTCAGCGTGTGCCGGCCACCGAGTCGCAGGGACGCATTCACACCTCCGCCGCCGGAGTGCTCGTCTTCCCCGAAGTCGATGAGCCCGAAGAGGTCGAGATCCACCCGAACGACCTCAAGATCGACGTGTACCGCTCGAGTGGCCCCGGTGGTCAGTCGGTCAACACCACCGACTCCGCCGTGCGCATCACCCACTTGCCGACCGGCATCGTGGTGGCCATGCAGAACGAGAAGAGCCAGCTTCAGAACCGTGAAGCCGGCATGCGCGTGCTTCGTGCCCGCGTTCTCGCTCGTCAGCAGGAAGAGATCGACGCCGCGGCATCGCTCGTCCGCAAGGGCCAGATCCGCACCATGGACCGCTCCGAGCGCATCCGCACGTACAACTTCCCGGAGAACCGCATCGCGGATCACCGCACGGGATACAAGGCGTACAACCTGGATGCCGTCATGAACGGCGCCCTGGGTCCGGTCGTCGAGTCGTGCATCATCGCCGACGAGGAAACCCGTCTGGCTGAGATCGGCGACACCGAGGCGTAACCCGCACGCAATTCAGTGAGGACCCCCGCGAACCGAAGTACTTTCGGTTCGCGGGGGTCCTCGCGTATATGCCGCCTCCTCGCCGAGTTTGACAATTCCGGTCCACTTTCCCCGGTGTGCCGGGGAAACTCGACCGCAACGGTCAAACTCGGCGCACTGGCGCGACAACGGATGCCCCGCGCCAGTCACAACGGCACCCGCCGCTAGGCTGAGCCACACCATGAACCCCGACTCGAGCCTCGACGAACCTGCAAAGCCGGCCGGCTAGTCGCATCCGTCTCACTTCGCCGAGCTTGCCACTTGCGGTCGACTTTCCCTGGTGCGCCGGTCAAACTCGACCGGAACGCGCAAACTCGGCGCAGCAGACTGCTCGGCAGCGAGTGGGTCCGCATCTACTCCGAGTGCGTGAGCCCGCGCGCCGCCTCGATCGTCTCGGGCTTCGCCGGCCGAATCACCGCGGGCACGCCGACGAGAAGTGAGTGGTCCGGCGCATCCTTGGTCACGACGGCATTCGCGCCGACCGTGCTCCAGGCCCCGATCACAATCGGACCGAGCACCTTGGCGCCGGCGCCGACCGTGACCCCGTTCTGCAGGGTCGGGTGACGTTTCGCACCGCGCGGAATCCCGTGGGCGCTTTTTCCGCCCAAGGTGACGCCGTGATAGAGCATCACGTCGTCGCCGAGCTCGGCGGTCTCGCCGATCACGACGCCCATGCCATGGTCGATGAAGAGCCGTCGGCCGATCGTCGCGCCGGGGTGGATCTCGACGCCGGTCAGAAACCGGGTGAACTGCGAGATCAGGCGCGCCGGAAGGCGCACGCCGGCTCGCCAGAGACGATTCGCGACCCGATACGACCAGACGGCGTGCAGCCCGCTGTAGGCGAGAAACACCTCAGCCTTGCTGCGCGCGGCCGGATCGTGAGCGCGTGCCGTGGCGATGTCCTCACGGATACGCGAAAAAACTCCCATGCGCCTATTGGAACACAGAACGGTGGCCAGGCGTCTCCGCCTGGCCACCGTTCTTTTGTGTTCAGAACAATGAAGCTCTAGTCGAGCAGGTCTTCGTAGAGCATCGTCGAAATGTAACGCTCGCCGAAGTCCGGAACGACGACGACGATCGTCTTGCCGTCGTTCTCGGGGAGTTTCGCCTGCTCGAGGGCAGCCCACACGGCGGCGCCGCCGGAGATTCCGGCGAGGATGCCTTCGTCAGTGGCCAGGCGACGTGCGGTGGCGAGCGAGTCGGCCAGTGTGACATCCGTCACCGAGTCGTAGATTTCACGATCGAGGATGTCGGGAACGAAGTTCGCGCCGAGGCCCTGGATCTTGTGCGGGCCAGGGGTGCCGCCCGAAAGGATGGGGGAGTCGATCGGCTCGACGGCGACGATACGGATGTCGGCGTTCTGTGATTTCAGGTACTGGCCGGCACCGGTGATGGTACCGCCCGTGCCCACGCCCGCCACGAAGATGTCGACGGCGCCGGCGGTGTCTTCCCAGATCTCCGGACCCGTGGTCGCCTTGTGGATGGCCGGGTTCGCCGGGTTCGCGAACTGGCTGGCCAGAACTGCACCTTCTGTGGCAGCCACGATCTCGCGTGCCTTCTCGACCGCGCCGCGCATACCGTCAGCGCCGGGCGTCAACACGATCTCTGCGCCATAGGCACGCAGCAGCACGCGGCGCTCCTTGCTCATGGTCTCCGGCATGGTCAGGACAACCTTGTAGCCGCGAGCGGCGCCGACGAGTGCGAGGGCGATTCCGGTGTTTCCACTGGTGCCTTCGACCACGGTTCCGCCGGGCTGCAATGCGCCAGACTTCTCGGCAGCGTCGAAGATTGCGACGCCGATGCGGTCCTTGACACTCCCGGCCGGGTTGTAGAACTCAAGTTTGGCGAGCACGGTTGCCCCGGAGTCGCCGACGACCCGGTTGAGTCGAACCAGGGGAGTTCTCCCGACGGCTTCAGTGATGTCGGAAAAAATCTGTGCGGGCATGTTGGGTGCCTTTCAGTGAGGGTCATCGGTGGGGTTCACAGCCGAGTTCAGCCTAGGCCCAGCTTCTGCCACCGGCGAGTGCGTTACGTTTCTAACTGTGAACCCGACACCCGACGCTTCTGCTCAGCCGACCCAGCCTCCGCTCCAGCCGCCCACCACCGTCGACGCCCTGCGCGCCGAGGTGAGCGCGATCCTTCGCGCGGCCGGCGTGGTCGATCCCGAGGTCGACGCCGATCTGCTGATCGGCCATGTGCTCGGCCAGAGCCGCGGGCAGATCCAGGCCGCCGGCATCCTGGGCACCGCGCTCTCTGAAGCGGATGCCGCCACCGTCCTCGAACTCACCGCGCGCCGTGCGACCCGCGAGCCGCTGCAGCACATCACCGGCAAGGCTCCGTTCCGTCAGCTTGAGCTGTCGGTCGGCCCGGGCGTCTTCGTGCCGCGCCCCGAAACCGAGCAGGTCGTGCAGTTCGCGATCGATGCGCTCATGTCGATGCCCGACGCCGAGCCGATCGGCATCGACCTCGGCACCGGAAGCGGCGCGATCGCCCTGGCGATGGCCACCGAGGTTCCGCACGCACGCATTTTCGCCGCCGAGAACTCGCCAGAGGCCTTCCCCTGGACGACCAAGAACTTCGCCGACTCCGGCGCGACCAACGCGACTCTCGTTTTCGGTGACCTCGCCGACGCGTTCCCCGAGTTGAACGGAACGGCCGCCGTCGTCATCTCCAACCCGCCCTACATTCCGGCTGCCGCGATTCCGCGCGACCCAGAGGTGCGTCTGTTCGACCCGGCCCATGCGCTGTATGGCGGAGAAGACGGTTTGGATGTCGTACGTGACGTCTCGCAGACAGCGCTGCGACTGCTGCGTCCCGGCGGAGTTCTCGTGCTCGAGCACGGGGAGCTGCAGGGCGCCGAGATCCGTGGCATCCTCGACGCCGACGGTTGGCGTGCCACGGCGACGCACCGCGACTACACGACGCGCGACCGGGCGACGACGGCGATTCGCCCGTAACGGTGGTCGAGCTTGTCGAGACCTGGTGATCCCTCTCGTTGATCGAGGAGCAGCCGACGGAGTCGGCCGCGTCTCGAGATCTCGCGAGTCGACCCTTGAACCTGGGTCGCGTTTGAACATCGGCTCACGGGGTCTCGAGACACCGGCTCGCTGCGCTCGCTCGCCCTCGACCAACGAGATTGCTGCGCTCGCTCGCTCTCGACCAACGAGATTGCTGCGCTCGCCCCAGCATTCGCGGCGGCCTCGAACCCGCCCTGCCACCAGGTCCTCGCCAATTGGTACTCACTGGCCCCGGTCAGGCGCCAAGGCGGGCAGTCGCTGACGAAAATCGTAGGCGTAGAGCGTCTTGTCACAGTCCAAGAAGTACACGTCCGCGGCCATGTCCCCAGTATCCCCCAAGCCATCTGCATTAGAATCGGTGCAAATGACACGCATCTACAACTGCTCGGTCGCATCGGAATTCACGGCTGGCATGAGATTGGCACGCTCGGCGATCGGTCGCGGTGCTCTCGTCGTCATCCCCACAGACACCGTCTACGGCATCGCCGCTGACGCATTCAGCCCCGAGGCTGTGCAGAAGCTGCTGGATGTCAAGGGTCGCGACCGCCAGTCCCCGCCGCCCGTTCTCATCTCCGGCCTTCCGGCGCTCGACGGCCTTGCCGCCGAAATTCCGCAGCCGGCCCGCGATCTCGCCGCGGCTTTTTGGCCCGGCGGACTCACCCTCATCCTCAAGGCACAGCCATCGCTCGCCTGGGACCTGGGGGAGACCAGGGGCACGGTCGCACTGCGCGTTCCGAGCAACCAGGTCGCCCTCGATCTGTTGTCCGAGACCGGGCCGCTCGCCGTCTCATCCGCCAACCGCACCGGAATGCCGTCGGCCATTGACGCGGTGGGCGCCGAAGAGATGCTCGGCAACAGCGTCTCCGTCTATCTCGACGGGGGAGTGGCCGGGCTCGAGTACGACGCGATCGGCGACCGCCCCGGCGACACCTCGTCGACCATCATCGACGCCAGCCGATTCGACACCAACGGCGGCAAACTTCACATCGTGCGAAACGGCGTCATCTCGCGTGAAGAAGTCGAGGCCGTGATCGGCGATGCACTCGCCGCGCTCATCGAGCCGACGGATGCAGCGGATGCAGCGGATGCCGCGGATGCGACGGACGCAACGGACGCAACGGACGCAACGGACGCAACGGACGCAACGGACGCAGCAGACGCAGCAGATGCAGCAGACTCGACAGACGCCACAGACGCCGCGGTCACCGCAGACGCAGCAGCGTCGACGGATGCGACCGACCCGGCCGACGGCTCCGTCGCCGCCGACTCCTCTGCGCGCGGCTGACCATGACCCYATTTTTTCTTCTCGCACTCGTCTCGGCGGTCGTCACATTCGGTGCGTCCATCGTCGTCTACAAGGTGAGCCACAAGTACCGGCTCTATCCGAAGATCCGTGAGCGCGACGTGCACACCCGGCCGACGCCGCGGCTGGGCGGCATCGCCATGTTCCTCGGCATCATGGTGGCGTTCGGCGTCTCCTATCTCATCGCTGCCCAGTTCGCGCCACTGCGCCTGGTCTTCTCGAACCCCACCCAGATCCTGGCGATTCTCGGCGCTGCCCTGCTGATCGTGCTGCTCGGCGTCGCCGATGACCTGTGGGACCTCGACTGGATGACGAAGCTGGCCGGCCAGTTCATCGCCGCGGGTATCGTCGCCTGGCAAGTGCAGATTCTCTCGCTGCCGATCGGCGGACTCACCGTCGGTTCCGGCTGGATGTCCATCGTGATCACCGTGATGGTGATTGTGATCGTGATGAACATGATCAATTTCATCGACGGACTCGACGGACTCGTCGCCGGCGTCGCACTGATCGCCAACGGCACCTTCTTTATCTACAGCTACCTGCTGGTGAGGGACACCTCGCCCACCAACTACTTCAACCTCGCCTCCCTTATCGCGGCGATCCTGGTCGGCGCCTGCGCCGGATTCCTTCCGATGAACTGGCGCCCCGCGAAGTTGTTCATGGGCGACGCCGGTGCGCTGCTTGTCGGCCTGTTGATGGCCACCTCCGCCATCGCGATCACCGGGCAGATCGACCCGACCGCGCTCAACCGGTCGCAGCTGTTCCCCGCTTTCATCCCGATTCTGCTGCCGGTGGCGATTCTGATCATTCCGCTGCTCGACTTCGGGCTTGCCGTGTTCCGCCGGGTGCGCGCCGGAAAGTCGCCGTTCAGCGCCGATCGCAAGCACCTCCATCACCGCCTGCTCGATATGGGGCACTCCCACTTGCACGCCGTGCTGATCTTCTACGGCTGGACCGCTGCCGCATCCATCGGCTGCCTTCTCTACTTCGTTTTGCCCGTCTACCTCGGGCTGCCCAGCTGGTACGCGAGCATCTTCTTGGTTCTCGCCCTGCTCGCCTGCACCATCGTGACGCTGGCTCCGCTCAGCCGTCGCAAGGCAGCTGAAGCGGCGAGCCAGCTTGCACCGACCCAGAACGACTCGAGTGAAGCAAGCGCGGGGTTCGACCCCCTGGATGCGGCTTCCACACTGACCAAGGACAATTCATGACCTCCGCTACACCCTCCCCGACGCCTGAACCGACTTCGGTGCCGATCTTCCGCAAGATCCTGATCTATGGTTCGATCCTGTCGCTCGGCATCGCGATCGTCGGCGCCATCATCGGCGGAATCGTCGCCGGCCCCACCGGAGTCGTCAGTGCGCTGGTCGGGGCCCTCATGGCCGCCGTGTTCATGGGCATCACGGCAGGCAGCCTGCTGATCGCCAACAAGTACGCCGGACGCGAGTCGGCAATCGGTGCGTTCTTCGGCATCGTGATGGGCGGCTGGCTGCTCAAGTTCGTGCTTTTCCTGGTGCTGGTCGTCGTGCTCAAGGGGCAGTCGTGGGTTGAGCCGGGCGTGCTCTTCCTCAGCATCATCGCGGGCGTCGTGGGCTCTCTCGTGGTCGACGTCGTCGTCTTGATGAAGAGCCGGATGCCGTACACCAGCGACGTCGTGTTGCCACCGGCACCGCACGACGACTAATCTCGCTCTCGATTCGGCCTCAGCACTGTTTTATTGCTACAGTGTGTAGAGATCCCCCCCGGTTGACTGCTACTTCACTGCGGTCAAAACCGGCCCCACATTCGTCGTCGCGAGAGCCTTGTGCTCCGCCCCGAAACAGGAGATAGCGCTGCTAGAGAACGCTGTAAACCTGCTGGTCCCGCTCGCCAACGACGACGGTGGCTTTCATGGTCCTTCCATCAACGAATTCTTCCCCGAAGCTATTTTCTTCGCTGACACCCCCTTCGAGATCAATCGCGTCATCCTGATCCGCTTCATCGCGGTCGCAGTGTTGATTCTGATCTTCTGGATCGGTACTCGTCGCATGAAGATCATTCCGACCCGTCTGCAGAGTCTGTGCGAAATGGGCCTCGACCTGGTGCGCGTCAACATTGCCGAGGATGTTCTCGGCAAGGTAGACGGCAAGCGGTTCCTTCCGCTGCTCACCACGATCTTCTTCATGGTTCTGTTTATGAACGCGACGGGCATCATCCCGTTCCTGAACATGGCAGGAACCGCCGTGATCGGCGTTCCGCTCGTGCTGGCCACTGTTGCCTACTTCGCATTCCTCTATGCCGGAGTCAAGAAGCACCCGGGCACGTTCTTCCGCAACTCGCTCTTCCCGCCCGGTGTTCCGCCGGCGCTGTACATCATCGTGACGCCGATCGAGTTCGTCTCGACCTTCATCATCCGCCCCGTCACTCTGACGCTGCGACTCATGATGAACATGGTTGTCGGTCACCTGCTGTTGGTGCTCTTCTTCGCAGCAACCCAGTTCTTCTTCTTCACTGCAGATGGCGGTCTCAAATTCTTCGGAGTGGGAACCCTCGCATTCGGCTTCGTCTTCACCCTCTTCGAGGTGTTGGTCGCCGTACTTCAGGCTTACGTTTTCGCCTTGCTCACCGCTGTCTACATCCAGCTCGCGCTGGTTGAGGAACACTAAATAACGAATCCGGCACTCGCCGAAATTCGCTCATCACGGAAGGAAACACACGTGGACGCAACAACCGTTCTCGCGGCACTCTCAGGAAACATCGCGACCGTTGGCTACGGCCTCGCCGCAATCGGCCCGGCAATCGGTGTTGGTATCGTCGTTGGCAAGACCATCGAGGGTGTTGCTCGTCAGCCCGAACTCGCCGGTCGCCTGCAGGTTCTGATGTACATCGGTATCGCCTTCACCGAGGCGCTGGCCTTCATCGGTATCGCAACGTACTTCATCTTCACCACCGGCCAGTAATCCTCTTTTCTCTCTAGTTAGGAGGCATGATGCTTCACGCTGTAATAGCAGCACAGGCCACCGGTGAGCAGACCAACCCGCTCATCCCGGCGGTCTACGACATCATCTGGTCGGCAGTCTGCTTTGTCGTGATTTTGTTCTTCTTCTGGAAGCTCGTGCTTCCGAAGATGCAGAAGCTTCTCGATGACCGTGCAGAGGCCATCGAAGGCAACATCGCCAAGGCTGATGACGCCCAGCGCAAGGCCGAAGCTGCTCTCGAGCAGTACACGGCCCAGCTCGCTGACGCGCGTGCCGAAGCCGGAGCGATCCGCGACCAGGCACGTACCGACGGCGCCAAGATTGTCGCTGAGCACAAGGAACAGGCACTGACTGAGGCTGCACGCGTTACCGCGACGGCCAAAGCTCAGATCGAAGCTGAGCGTCAGGCGGCCGTTGTGTCGCTGCGCAGCGAGGTCGGAACCCTGGCCATCGATCTTGCCTCCGGTGTTATCGGCGAGAGCCTGACCGACGACGCGAAGGCTAGCGCCATCGTTGACCGGTTCCTGGCTGATCTCGAAGCCTCGGAGTCCTCGGCTTCAGTAGCCGGAAAGAAGTAACAACATGGGAAGCGCCACCAGAGAAGCTGTGGCTTCGTCGCGGGCAGCACTTGCTGCCCTCGGCGGGACCATTGATCTGGCGACGGGCGAAAGCCTCCTTGACGCCGGCCGTGTGATTGGCAGCTCGTCGCAGCTGCTTTCCGCATTGGCCGACCCGTCTGCGGATGTCGCAGCCAAGCAAGCACTCGTCTCGCGCGTGTTCGGCACTGCCGTGACGCCCGCCGCCTTGGAGCTGCTCAAAGCTGTCTCCGGGGAGCGCTGGTCCAACCAGGGCGACCTGCTCGCCGGGATCGAAGAACTCGGGCTGCGGGCAACTGCCCGCTCCGGTGCCGGCGACGGTTCGATCGAAGGCGAGCTCTTCGCTTTCGGTGCGACCGTCTCCTCCGATTCCGAGCTGGAACTGGCCTTGGCCAGCAAGCTCGGTCTCCCCGAGGCGAAGGCCGGACTTGTATCGGCCCTTCTGACCGGCAAGGTCTCGCCGCAGACGCTCGTCATCGTGCGTCACCTCGTGCAGCAGCCGCGTGGCCGCCGGATCGGTGAGCTGCTTCGGCACGCCGCCACCGTCGTCGCCGACCAGGCTGGAACCACGATTGCAACTGTCATCTCGGCGAATGCACTCGCACCCGCCCAGCTTGACCGGTTGAAGAAAAGCTTGGCCGACCGTTATGGCCGTGCCTTGACGCTCAATCAGATCGTCGACACCAGTGTCGTCGGCGGCCTGCGGGTGCAGATCGGGGATGACGTCATTGATGGCAGCATCGCAACCCGAATTGCCGACCTGCGACTCCAGCTTGCTGGCTGACCCACACCAGCCAGAACTCACGAACCTCGAAACGGCAGCGTTTCGAAAAGACAGAACTGTACACCCAGTACAGAAAAGGGAAGATGATGGCAGAACTCACGATCAGCCCGGATGAGATCCGCGGCGCTCTCCAGGACTTCGTCAAGTCCTATGAGCCAAACAAGACCGCGACCACCGAGGTCGGTTACGTCACCACCGCGGGTGACGGAATCGCACACGTCGAGGGTCTCCCCGGCGTTATGGCCAACGAACTGATCAAGTTCTCCGACGGAACCCTGGGCCTCGCCCAGAACCTCGACGAAGACGAGATCGGTGTTGTTGTGCTCGGTGAGTTCACCGGCATCGTCGAAGGCATGGAAGTTCACCGTACCGGTGAAGTTCTGTCCGTTCCCGTCGGCGACGGCTACCTCGGCCGCGTCGTTGACCCGCTGGGTGCTCCGATTGACGGTCTCGGCGAGATCGCAACCGAAGGCCGCCGCGCACTCGAACTGCAGGCGCCCGGCGTCATGCAGCGTAAGAGTGTTCACGAGCCCATGCAGACCGGTATCAAGGCCATCGACGCCATGATCCCGATCGGCCGTGGCCAGCGTCAGCTGATCATCGGTGACCGCCAGACCGGTAAGACGGCCATCGCGATCGACACGATCATCAACCAGAAGGCCAACTGGGAGTCCGGCGACACCAACAAGCAGGTTCGCTGCATCTACGTCGCCATCGGCCAGAAGGGCTCCACCATCGCTTCGGTGAAGGGTGCCCTCGAAGACGCCGGAGCGATGGAGTACACCACCATCGTCGCCGCCCCCGCTTCAGACCCGGCCGGCTTCAAGTACCTCGCTCCGTACACCGGCTCGGCCATCGGCCAGCACTGGATGTACGCCGGCAAGCACGTTCTCATCGTCTTCGATGACCTGTCGAAGCAGGCAGAGGCCTACCGCGCCGTTTCGCTGCTCCTGCGTCGTCCGCCGGGACGCGAGGCATACCCCGGTGACGTGTTCTACCTGCACTCCCGTCTGCTCGAGCGTTGTGCCAAGCTCTCCGACGAGCTGGGCGCCGGCTCGATGACCGGTCTGCCGATCATCGAGACCAAGGCGAACGACGTTTCCGCCTACATCCCGACCAACGTGATCTCGATCACCGACGGCCAGATCTTCCTGCAGTCCGACCTGTTCAACGCCAACCAGCGCCCCGCTGTTGACGTGGGTATCTCGGTCTCCCGTGTTGGTGGCGACGCTCAGGTGAAGTCCATCAAGAAGGTTTCCGGAACGCTGAAGCTCGAGCTGGCTCAGTACCGCTCGCTCGAAGCATTCGCCATGTTCGCTTCGGACCTCGACGCGGCCAGCCGCCGTCAGCTGGCCCGTGGCGCACGCCTCACCGAGCTGCTCAAGCAGCCGCAGTACTCGCCGTTCCCGGTCGAGGACCAGGTCGTTTCGATCTGGGCAGGCACCAACGGCAAGCTCGACGAGGTTCCGGTTGAAGACATCCTGCGCTTCGAGCGCGAGCTGCTCGACCACTTGGCCCGCAACACCAGCGTTCTGACCACGCTGCGCGAGACTAACGTTCTCTCCGATGAGACCGTTGCCACGCTCTCCGCAGAGGTCGACAAGTTCAAGCTCGAGTTCCAGACGGGCGAGGGCAAGCCGCTCGCTTCGGTGGGCAAGGAGCAGTTCGACGCCATCGCAGCTGAAGACGTCAACCAGGAAAAGATCGTCAAGCAGAAGCGCTAGCTGATTCGATCGGTTCGGCTTCCACCGGGAGCCGAACCGATCGGAACAGGTAACCGATCTCGGTTATCGCTTGTAAGACACAACCAACACCAGAGAAAGAGACACATGGGAGCGCAACTTCGGGTCTACCGGCAGAAGATCAAATCTGCCCAGACGACCAAGAAGATCACTCGGGCCATGGAGCTGATCTCCGCCTCGCGCATTCAGAAGGCGCAGGCGCGAGTCGCGGCGTCCACCCCGTATTCGCGTGCGATCACTCGTGCAGTGTCCGCGGTTGCCACCTACTCGAACGTTGAGCACGTGCTGACGACCGAACCAGAGAAGATCCAGCGCGCAGCCGTCGTGATCTTCGCCTCCGACCGCGGTCTGGCCGGAGCATTCAGCTCCCAGGTCCTGCGCGAGGCTGAAGAGCTCAGCGAACTGCTGCGCAGCCAGGGCAAGGATGTCGTGTACTTCCTCGTCGGCCGCAAGTCGGTGGCGTACTTCAGCTTCCGTCACCGTGCTTCAGAGCGTATCTGGACCGGCGGAACGGACCAGCCGCAGTTCGAGACGGCGAAGGAAATCGGCGACGCACTGCTCGAGACCTTCCTCCGCGACTACGAAGACGGTGGCGTCGACGAGATTCACATCGTCTACAACCGCTTCGTCAGCATGGTCACTCAGGTGCCAGAAGTTGTGCGTTTGTTGCCCCTCGAAGTTGTCGAAGGAATCGAAGAGCCCGCGGAGAGCGTTGTTCTCCCGCTCTACGAGTTCGAGCCCGATGTTGAGACCGTTCTTGACGGCCTCCTCCCGGTCTACATCGAGAGCCGCTTGTTCAACGCCATGCTGCAGTCGGCTGCTTCCGAGCACGCCAGCCGCCAGAAGGCAATGAAGTCGGCGAGCGACAACGCAGACAAGCTCATCACTGACTTCACGCGCTTGGCCAACAACGCGCGCCAGTCTGAGATCACGCAGCAGATTTCCGAGATCGTGGGTGGAGCCGACGCGCTCTCATCCGCCAAGAACTAAACCCCAGAGAAGAGAGAGCAATGACTGACACCGCAACAGCGCCAGTCCAGGCCGTGGCGCCGGCTGGTGCCGTGGGCCGTATCGCACGCGTGACTGGCCCCGTCGTCGACATCGAATTCCCCCACGACTCGATCCCGGGCATCTACAACGCACTGAAGACGACCATCGTCATCGGCGAGGCCTCGACCGTGATCACGCTTGAGGTTGCACAGCACCTCGGTGATGACCTCGTTCGTGCGATCGCGCTGAACCCGACCGATGGTCTGGTCCGTGGCCAGGAAGTTCAGGACACCGGATCACCGATCACGGTTCCCGTTGGAAACGTCACCAAGGGCAAGGTCTTCAACGTCATCGGCGAGGTGCTCAACGCCGAGCCCGGCGAGAAGATTGAGATCACCGAGCGCTGGCCGATCCACCGCAAGCCCCCGGCATTCGACCAGCTTGAGTCGAAGACCGAGCTCTTCGAGACCGGTATCAAGGTCATCGACCTTCTCACCCCGTACGTTCAGGGTGGAAAGATCGGCCTCTTCGGTGGTGCAGGTGTTGGTAAGACTGTTCTGATCCAGGAAATGATCCAGCGCGTTGCGCAGGACCACGGTGGAGTTTCGGTGTTCGCCGGTGTCGGTGAGCGTACCCGTGAAGGTAACGACCTCATCCACGAAATGGAAGAAGCAGGCGTCTTCGACAAGACCGCCCTTGTCTTCGGCCAGATGGACGAGCCGCCGGGAACGCGTCTCCGCGTCGCCCTCTCCGCCCTCACCATGGCTGAGTACTTCCGCGACGTGCAGAAGCAGGATGTTCTGCTCTTCATCGACAACATCTTCCGCTTCACCCAGGCCGGTTCCGAGGTGTCGACCCTTCTCGGTCGTATGCCTTCCGCCGTGGGTTACCAGCCGAACCTCGCCGACGAGATGGGTGTTCTTCAGGAGCGCATCACCTCGACGCGTGGTCACTCGATCACCTCGCTGCAGGCGATCTACGTGCCGGCCGATGACTACACCGACCCGGCTCCGGCGACCACCTTCGCCCACCTCGACGCCACCACCGAGCTGTCGCGTGCGATCGCCTCGAAGGGTCTCTACCCGGCCGTCGACCCGCTGACCTCCACCAGCCGTATCCTCGACCCCCGCTACTTGGGTGCCGATCACTACAACACGGCTGTGCGCGTCAAGGCGATCCTCCAGAAGAACAAGGAACTCCAGGAGATCATCGCGATCCTCGGTGTTGACGAGCTCTCTGAAGAAGACAAGGTCACCGTTTCGCGTGCCCGTCGCATCGAGCAGTTCCTCTCGCAGAACACCTACATGGCGAAGAAGTTCACCGGTGTTGAGGGTTCGACTGTTCCGCTGAAGGACACCATCGAGTCGTTCACGGCTATCGCCAACGGTGACTTCGACCACGTGGCCGAGCAGGCCTTCTTCAACGTCGGTGGCATCAACGACGTCGAAGAGAAGTGGGCTCAGATCCAGAAGGAGAACCGCTAACCATGGCTTCAGCCCCGCTGAATGTCAGCGTTGTCTCGGCGGACCACCAGGTGTGGTCCGGCGAGGCGACCATGGTCGTCGCTCGCACCGTCGAAGGCGAGATCGGCATCCTGGCCGGTCACGAACCGATGCTGGCGATCCTGGCCAGCGGTGAGGTTCGTGTAACCCTCGCCGACGGATCCAAGGTCACGGCTGCGGCCGATGACGGGTTCCTCTCCGTTGAGAACAACACGGTCACCATCGTGGCCCGCAAGGCAGAGCTCGTCTAATACGTGCTGGTACTGCTTCCGCCTTCTGAAACGAAGCGCGACGGCGGAAGCGGCGGCCCCCTTCGGGTCGCCGCTTTCGCTTATCCGGCGCTGAACGATAAACGCAGCGCCCTCGTGCGCGCGCTCGTCGATCTCGCCCACGACAYGGATGCCTCGGTGAAGGCTCTCAAGCTCGGCCGCACGCAGCTGGCCGAGATCGACCGCAACAAGGCCGTGGCCACCTCGCCGACGATGCCCGCGATCGACCGGTACACCGGAGTTCTCTACGACGCGCTCGACGCGGACAGCCTCGACGCGGCAGACCGTGAATTCGCCGGTCGCCACCTGCTTGTGCACTCGGCTCTGTTCGGGCCGATCCGGGCGCTCGACCTCGTTCCCGCCTATCGTTTTTCCCACGACTCGCGTCTTCCCGCGGTCGCTTTGAAGAAGCACTGGAGCGCAGCGGTCGCTTCGGCCCTCGCCGAGACGCCTGGTCTGGTGCTCGACCTGCGCTCCGAGGCCTACGTGGCTCTCGGCCCAGTGCCGAAGCGCGCGGAGTCCTACTTTCTGCGCGTCGTCACCGAAGCCGCCGACGGTCAGAAGCGTGCGCTCAACCATTTCAACAAGAAGTCCAAGGGCGAGTTCACCCGGGCGCTTCTGAAGAGCCGACGCGATTTCGCGACGGTTGACGAACTGCTGCGCTGGGCGCCGTCGGCCGGGTTCCAACTGCGGGCGGGTGCTCCGGGCGAGCTCGAGCTGGTGGTCGAGCAGATCGTGGCGGCGAAACGCGCCTGAATCGGGCATCCGTTTCGTTCTGAATCGCATCGACCCGACCGGGCGGCGGCTCGTGAAGCTCATTCAGGCCGACCGTGTCAGACCACGTCGAAGATGACACCGACCGGGTCAGGTTCGATTCGTGGCGGGGCGACCAGAAACGGGATCTTCTCGTGTGTCAGGAGCCACGCCTTGGTCACCACGCCGGCGCCCTGGCTGTAGCCCGTGATCTCGCCGGAGACCGAGAGAACCCGGTGGCAGCCGACGAACAGGGGGAGTGGGTTCGCCGCGATGGCCCCACCGACCGATCGCCCGGCACCCGGCTGCCCGACCGCCTGAGCAATCGCGCCGTAGCTGGTCGCCGAGCCGAACGGCACGTCTTTCAATGCCGCCCAGACTCGTTTCTGAAACTCAGTTCCGCCGCCCAGCTGCAGAGGAACGTCAAACGTCGTGCGGGTGCCGGCGAAGTACTCGGTGAGCTGCTGCGCGGCAGTCTCGAGCAGCGGGGAGGGGCGCTCAGGAAAGGCGTCGAGGGGGAGTTGGTCGGCATAGCCGATCTTCACGGTCAGAAGATGCCCATCATCTGCGGTGAGTTCGATTCTGCCGAGCGGACTTGTCATGCGCTGAAGCGCGTTGTGTGGTGTCGTCATGCCGCCGACGGTACGCAGCGGCCGACGCACGCCGCATGCCGTGCATCCGTTCGGTGGACAACATCCGTCACCTCGGTGTGGTGGAGAACGCGCAAGCTCGGCGTGGAGGCAGGCGGCGTTAGGGTTGAGGCATGGCTGAAATCGACTATCGCAGGCTCGGCAACTCTGGACTGATCGTCTCGACGATCGGACTGGGCTGCAACAACTTCGGGCGCACCGGAACGGCGTCAGAGGGACAGATCGGCACCAGCGCGGTCATCGATGCGGCCATCGATACCGGAGTCACATTCTTCGACACCGCTGACATCTACGGTGCAGAGCGCGGTCTGAGCGAGACTCTGATGGGTCATTCGTTGAAGGGCAAACGCGACAAGATCGTGCTTGCGTCGAAGTTCGGCATGGACATGGGCGGCCTGAACGGTCCCGACTGGAACGCGCGTGGCTCACGCCGCTACATCCGTCTCGCCGTCGAGGCGTCGCTCCGTCGTCTGCAGACTGACTGGATTGACCTGTACCAGCTGCATGTTCCCGACCCCAACACTCCGATCGAAGAGACGCTGTCGACCCTCGACGATCTGATTACTGAGGGCAAGATCCGTTACATCGGTCATTCGAATCTGGCCGGCTGGCAGATCGCCGAGGCTGAGTTCACCGCTGAGCTCAACGGGCACCCCAAGTTCATCTCTTCACAGAACGAGTACAGCCTTCTGGTGCGCGGTGCTGAGGCAGAGGTGCTTCCAGCGGTGAACGCCTACGGGCTCGGCTTCTTGCCGTTCTTCCCGCTGTACAACGGTCTGTTCACCGGCAAGTTCAGCCGCAACGGCGGGCCGGCCGACAGCCGGATCATGCGCATCCGTCCGCACCTGGCCGAGCAGGCGCCCTGGGACCTGATCGAAAAGTATGAGGCGTTCTGCGCCGAGCGCGGAGTGAGCATGCTCGCCGCAACGCTCGCCTGGCTTCTTGCGCAGCCCGGCCTCACCAGCGTGATCGCCGGAGCAACAAAGCCGGAGCAGATCGTGCAGAATGCGGAGGCCGCGACGGCTTGGAAGCCCAGTGCCGACGACATCGCCTGGATCTCGAACTTGTTCGCCTCTCAGTGAGGTCGACGCGTTCCTTCGCGACCCTTGGCTCAGTTGCCGGTGACGTCACCGGTCGGTGCGATCAGCTCCTGAATGCCCCCGAGGTGATCTCGCATTGCCTGTTCGGCAAGTGGGCGGTCGCCGGATTTCAGGGCATCGACAATGGCCCAGTGACCCGCCAGAGATTCGGCTTTGCGGCTCGCGTCCTGAAATCCCAGTCGTCGTGATGAGCTCGCCCATTCGCTGACGATGTGGAGGAGATCGGACAGGAGTGGGTTCCGGGTGATGTCGGCGAGCATTACATGGAAAGCGACGTCGAGTTCGAGAAGTCGAGCCGCGCTGGATTCTTGTTCGGCGGTGCGCAGCAGGGCCTCCATGCGGTCGATGTCAGCGGGGCCGGCCTTCGATGCGGCAAGACCGGCGACCCCGGGCTCCACGGCACGGCGCATCTCCATGATTTGATGAAAATCCTGCTTCGCCTCCCGGAACACCGACGACAGCTGCGCCGTCTGCGTGGGGGTCGACGATTCGAGAACGATGGTGCCGCGGCCCGGGCGGCGGCTGACGAGGCCTTTGAGTTCCAGCTCCAGCATTGCCTCGCGCAGGGTAGCCCGGGAAACGCCGAGGGTCGCGGCGAGGTCGCGCTCGGCGGGAATCTTCTCGCCGCGGGGGAGTACCCCGCGAATGATCATAAGCTCCAACTCGGCGGCGAGGTTGCCGCCCATCGAAACCCAGCCCTGGCTCGCTGAGGACCAATCAACCATTTTTCGTCCTGCCTCTGGGGTCTGATGAATCAACTGTTGCACGCCCAGTCTAATCCATGGCATATTGGTCAGACCAAGAGACCAACGGCGGTTTCGTGGAACCAGACGGAGCACAATGGAAACGGCAGTTCTTACCGCACCACAATCAGTCCACGGCAGTTCCCGACTGCGCCGCATCCTCGGCGTCGCCGGCCCCGGTTTCATCGTTGCAGCGGCCGGCGTCGGAGCCGGCGACCTCATCGCCTCCCTGAACGCCGGGGCCAGTTTCGGCCTGACGCTGGCCTGGGCGGTCGTCGTCGGCTGTTTCATCAAGTTCATCGTCACCGAATGCATCGGGCGCTGGTCGCTGGCCACCGGAATCAGCCCACTTCGCGGATTCCACCAACTCAGCAAAATCTTCACCGGCTACTTCGGGGTGTACTCGATCATTCTCGGATTCTTCTACGGAGCGGCTATCGCAGGGGCGCTCGGCCTGACCGTGCATGCCATGTTCCCGGCCGTCGATATCAAGGTCGGCGCCATCGTTGCTGTGCTCAGCGGACTGGGGATCCTCTGGATCGGCAAGTACGCCTCATTCGAGAAAATCATGGCCTTCTTCGTTGCCGTCATGTTCTTCTCGATCGTGGGAGCGGCGATTCTGACCAAACCGGATCTGAGCATCCTGCTCAGTGGCCTGACACCGAGAGTTCCTGTTGACGGCACGTTCTATGTTCTGGGCGTGATGGGCGGCGTCGGCATGTCGATCGGCCTGTTGTCCTACGGATACTGGCTGCGCGATCGCGGCTGGAACGGACCGGGCTGGATCAAGACAATGCGCCTGGACCTCGTCATCGGATACGGCATGACCTTTATCTTCATGTTCGCCATGATGATCGTCGGCGCCGCGTTCTTGCAGGGCAGCGGCACCGAGGTCGGCGGACTCAGCGACTTGAACTCGCTCGCCGACCCGTTCGCCGAACAATTCGGCGAGCCGGCCAAATGGCTGCTCCTGATTGGCATGTTCTCTGCCGTGTATAGCTCGCTGATCGGTGGCTACAACGCCCTGGCCAACGTCTTCAACGACATCTTCAACATCGTGCGCAAAACAGATCAGGAGCGCGACGAAGGCGCGGCGCGCTCGGTGCCGTTCCGTGCCTACATTCTCTGGATGTGCATTCCGCCGCTCTCGATGCTGTTCCTCGACAAGCCTGTGACTCTCGTGCTGATCTACGCTGCACTGGGCGCCCTGCTGATGCCGGTGCTGATCGGCGGCCTGCTCTGGCTGATGAACTCCAACCGCATCGACAAGAAATATCGCAACGGGCTTGTCATGAATTCCGCGTTGGTGATCGGCCTCGCGATGTTCGTCGGCCTGGCCGTCAATGAATTCCTGACCTTCTAACCGTCCTAACCGTCTTCGCCGACACACCTCGCGCAGATGCAGACACGCACGTCAACGAAAGGCTCCTCGCCGATGAAGTTCACAACCCGCCCAGAAATCACGGGGACATTCGGCATGGTGTCGTCCACCCACTGGCTCGCGTCACAGGTGGGGATGGGCGTGCTCGAGCGTGGCGGGAACGCCTTCGATGCGGCGACCGCCGCGGCCTTCGCGTTGCAGGTGGTCGAACCTCATCAGAACGGACCGGGCGGCGATCTGCCCTTGATCTTCGCGCGTGCCGACGACAAGTCCCCGACGGTGTTGTGCGCCCAAGGGCCGGCCCCCGCCGGAGCGACACCCGCGGCGTTTGCCGAGCTGGGCCTGGAGATGGTGCCCGGCACCGGGCCGATCGCCGCGGCCATCCCCGGCTCGACCCTGGGTTGGATGACGTTTCTGCGGGACCAGGGCACGCAGTCCCTGCGCGAGGTTTTGTCGATGGCGGCCTCCTACGCCGAAAACGGGTTTCCGGCCGCGGCAAAGGTCGTGGAATCCATCGCCCGCATGCAGCCGATGTTCGAGGAACACTGGCCCACATCGGCCGAGGTCTACCTGCCGAACGGAACGGTTCCCGTCGTCGGTCAGCTTCTGGTCAACACCGCGCTCGCCCGCACCTATGCCCGTCTGATGGATGCCGAAAGCGCGGCGGTGGAGAGCGGCGCGAGCCGGGAAGACGGGATCAACGCGGCAATCCGGGAATGGACGGAAGGTTTCGTAGCGGATGCGATCGCCGAATTCGTCACCACCCCCTGGCGAGATTCGACCGGCGAAAAACACACCGGCTTCCTCACGCGCGACGACCTGGCCTCCTGGCGGCCGAGCTACGAGGCGCCCGTGACCCTGGACTTCGAGGGTTACACCGTGTGCAAGCCGGGATTCTGGAGTCAGGGTCCGGTGTTCCTGCAGCAGCTCGCCCTGCTTGACGGTCTGCAGGTCGAGCCGGGAACGGCACAGGGCATCCACACCATCGTCGAAGCGTCGAAGCTCGCCTTTGCCGATCGGGATGCCTGGTATGGGGACGTTGACACTGTCCCGGCTGAGACGCTCCTTTCGCCGGAGTACGCGGCGGAGCGTCGGGCAATGATCGGTGAGCAGGCTTCGCTGGAGCTTCGACCCGGCAGCCCAGACGGCCGTCACCCGAGCGTGCCCGATCTCCGGGTGACCGCTGGCTTTGATGCGAGTGGGCTCAGCGGACTCGGTGAACCCAATGCTGTGGCGGCGCTACTGGATACCGGCCCGCGACCAGACGGTGAAGCCCGCTCCGACACGGTGCACGTTGATGTCGTCGACCGCTGGGGCAATATGGTTTCGGCCATGCCCAGCGGAGGATGGTTGCATTCGTCACCGATCATCCCCGAGCTCGGGTTTCCCCTGGGAACCCGACTGCAAATGGCGTGGCTCGAGGACGGTCTGCCGAACACACTCGCACCGGGCAAACGACCGCGCACCACCCTGTCGCCCACATTGGTCATGCGCGGGGGAGAGCCGGTGCTCGCCTTCGGAACCCCCGGCGGAGACCAGCAAGATCAGTGGCAGCTTCACTTCTTTCTGAATCATGTGCTCGGTGGCCTGAATTTGCAGGAGGCCATCGACGCGCCCTCCTTCCACACCACCCACTTTGCGAGCTCGTTCTACCCGCACGAGTACCAGCGTGGGGTCGTGGTGATCGAACAACGGATCGGTGCCGAGGTGCTGGCGGATCTGGCGTCGCGCGGCCACCGTGTCGGTCGCGCCGGAGACTGGGAAATCGGGCGGATGTGTGCGGTATCGCGCGATCCGAAGACAGGAACAATGCGGGCAGCCGCAAATGCACGAGGCATGCAGGGATACGCGGTAGGACGATGATGACAACAATTACTCAGGCAGTTTCGACAACTCGACCAGCTAGTTCAGAAAAGCGGCTGCCGCGACGCCCGCGACGGATGATGATCCCGCCGACCGCGCGACTGCACGTCTGGCTCATGCTGGCGCTCACCCTGTCGACGGGCATCGTCGACGCAGTGGGCTATCTCGGTCTCGACCGAGTCTTCACGGGCAATATGACCGGAAACGTCGTGATGCTCGGGATGGCGCTGACCGGAGCCGACGATCTCCCTATCGTCGGACCGATCCTGGCTCTCGCCTGCTTCTTCCTCGGTGCAATGATTTCCGGGCGGATGCACCGGGGGCGAAAAGACGGGTGGAGTTCGCCGACATCCGTGGTGTTCGGCCTCGTGGCCGTGATTCTGTTTCTGACCGCCGTCGCACTGTTCTTCTTCGGCAAGAATGCGTTTGTGCATATGCCTGAAGTCATCACCTCAATCCTGGGACTTGTCATGGGAATGCAGGCCGCGGCGGCACGCCATGTCAAGGTCGCGGATGTCACGACCGTCGTCGTTACTTCCACCATCACCGGGCTCGCCGCCGACTCCCGGTTCGCAGCAGCCCGGGAACAGCCGTGGGCGCGCAGGTTCCTCGCGATCCTCCTGATTCTGCTCGGGGCCGTGATCGGCGCCGGGTTGCTCCAGTTCGGAATGTGGCTACCGGTGCTGATCTCTTCACTGGTGACATCCGTCGCTCTCCTTCTCGGGCACCGGAGGTCACGAAGCGAGCAGCGGGGAGCCAACCAGGGAGTTGCGAGCTGACCGACCACTCCGGGCTTTGCTCTGACCTGAGTGTCCATACAGAATCCTTGTGAGTGAGCGCTCACTCAATTACGCTCGCCCCATGGTTGAGAAGCTGGCAACAGAGACTGTTGCGGCAGAGAAGAGTGCACGGGCCCCTGCCCTGTCGGTCGAGGACCGCCAGGCGATGCTCATCGAGGTTGTCACTCCGCTCCTGCTGCTGCACGGCCGCGCGGTGACAACCAAACAGATCGCCGAGTGCGCCGGCATCGCTGAAGGCACTATTTTTCGCGCCTTCGGGAGCAAAGAAGAACTCATTCAGGCGGCCATCGATCGTCACCTCGATCCAGAGCCGTTCCGGGCTCGGCTGCGACTCGTCGACCTCGAACTCCCGCTCGACGAGCGCATCACCGCGATCGTCACGCTCATGCGCGAGCGATTCACGACGGTGTTCACCCTCATGAGCGCCCTCGGCTCGACCGGGCCGCCCCCGCACCGCGACGATGGGCGGCGTGAATTTGCCGAGATCATCACTCGATCCTTGGCACAGGATGCGCCGCGGTTGAACGTTGACCCGGAGCGAGTGGCCCAGATCGTGCGCATGATCGCTCTGGCCGCGTCGATTCCGCAGATTCGCAACGGTCAACCGTTCGACGACGCCGAAATCGCCGCGCTCATCCTGTACGGCATCACGGGCCGACCGGCCGACCACGTCTCGAACTAGGAGATTCACGTGCTTTGGAAATTGCTTGTGCGCCACCTGCGGCCATACTGGCCGCTACTCGTCGCTGTGATCGTCTTTCAGACCGCTCAGTCGATCGCCTCGCTCTACCTGCCCACCCTGAACGCCGACATCATCGACAACGGTGTGTCCAAGGGCGACACCGAATACATCATGAGCACGGGCGCGTTGATGCTCGGCATCACCCTGGTGCAGATCGCCTGCGCGATCGCCGCCGTCTATTTCGGGGCGAAGGCGGCGATGGCGCTCGGACGCGACCTGCGCCGAGAGGTGTTCACGCGGGTGGGGGAATTCTCCGAGCAGGAGGTGACCCGTTTCGGGGCGCCATCGCTGATCACCCGTTCGACGAATGATGTTCAGCAAGTGCAGATGCTGGTTCTGGTGACGGCCACCCTGATGGTCGCCGCGCCGATCCTCTGCATCGGCGGAATCATCATGGCCATGCGACAAGACATTCAGCTGTCCTGGCTGATTGCGGTGAGTGTTCCGATCCTGCTGATCGCGGTCAGCCTGATCGTGACCCGCATGGTTCCGCAGTTTCGCAAGATGCAGGTGCGCATCGACACCGTGAACCGCGTGCTGCGCGAACAGCTGACCGGCATCCGTGTGGTGCGTGCCTTTGTACGCGAAGACGTCGAGACCGAGCGCTTCTCGAAGGCGAACGCGGATGTCACGGAGGTCGCCCTGAAGGCCGGCCGGCTGATGGCCTTGATGTTCCCGACGGTGATGCTCGTGCTGAACGTGTCGAGTGTCGCGGTGATCTGGTTCGGAGCGTTCCGGATCGAAGACGGCTCAATGCAGGTCGGCACGTTGATCGCCTTCCTCAGCTATCTGATGCAGATTCTGATGGCGGTGATGATGGCCACCTTCATGTTCGTCATGATTCCTCGGGCGGCGGTTTGCGCCGACCGCATCGGCGAAGTGCTCGGCACCTCGACCAGTGTCGTTCCGGCGACGAACCCGGTCACGGAGACGAGCGGAGAGGGCGAGCTTGAAATGCTCGATGTCGGCTTCTCCTACCCGGGCGCCGAACAGCCGGTGCTGAGTAACATCAGCTTCATTGCACGAGCCGGGCAGACCACCGCCATCATCGGCAGCACGGGGTCGGGCAAGACGACGTTGGTGAACCTGATGCCGCGCCTGTTCGACGTGACAACCGGGGCCGTACTGATCGACGGCGTCGACATCAGGGAGATGAGTCAAGACCTGCTCTGGAGCTATATCGGCCTGATTCCGCAAAAGCCCTACCTGTTCTCGGGAACGGTGCGCAGCAACCTGCAGTACGGCCGACCCGATGCCACAGAGGAGGAACTCTGGCAATCGCTCGCGACGGCACAGGCGATTGATTTCGTCAGCGAGATGGACGGCGAACTCGATGCGCCGATCTCGCAGGGCGGCACCAACGTGTCGGGCGGCCAACGGCAGAGACTCGCGATCGCCCGGGCGCTCGTGAAGAAACCGCCGATCTACATCTTCGACGATTCGTTCTCCGCGCTTGACCTGGCGACGGATGCGAAGCTCCGCTTGGCGCTCAAGGCCAACGTGGCGGGGGCGACGATGATCATCATCGCGCAGCGGGTGTCGAGCATCATCGACGCCGATCAAATCCTGGTTCTCGAAGACGGCCGGATCGTCGGGCACGGCACTCACACTGAACTTCTCGAAACCTCGGAGACCTACCAAGAGATCGTGGCATCCCAGCTGACCGCGGAGGAAGCAGCATGAGCGAGTCAAACGAAGACCGCGAGCCCGCTCGCCCCCCGGTGCGGCGCGGACCAGGAGGCGGCGGCCCGTTCGGCGGAGGGATGAGTCTTCCCGCCGAGAAGTCGATGAACTTCGGACCCAGCGCAAAGCGGTTGCTCGGCACGCTTCGACCGGAACGGATCTGGCTCTGGCTGGTTCTGCTTCTCGCCGTCGTCAGCGTCACCTTCGCGGTGCTGGGGCCGAAGCTTCTCGGCGAGGGAACCAATCTCATTTTCTCCGGCGTGGTCTCGAAAACACTGCCCGCCGGCGCTACGCAAGAACAGGTGATCGCCGGATTGCAGGCGGCCGGCAAGACGTCTCAGGCCGACATGCTGAGCGGGATGACGTTGACCCCTGGGATGGGCATCGACTTCGCCGCGCTCTCCAATGTGCTGATGTGGGTGCTGGTGCTGTACATCCTCTCCTCCGTCTTCGCCTGGTTGCAGGCCTATGTGCTGAACGGCGTCGTGCAGCGCACGATGTTCACTTTGCGTGAAGACGTCGAGGCGAAGATCAACCGGCTCCCGCTGCGCTACTTCGATGGCATGCAGCGCGGCGAGCTGCTCAGTCGGGTCACCAACGACGTCGACAATATCTCCCAGACCATGCAGCAGACGTTGAGCCAGGCGGTGACGTCACTTCTGACCGTTGTCGGCGTTTTGGTGATGATGCTGATCATCTCGCCGCTGCTCTCGCTCATCGCGATCGTGACGATCCCGCTCACCCTGGTGGTCACGATGCTGATCGCCAAGCGTTCCCAGAAGCTGTTCGTCGCGCAGTGGACTCACACGGGCACTCTGAACGGCCAGATCGAAGAGACCTTCACCGGGCACGCCCTGGTCAAGGTGTTCGGGCGTCAGCACGAGGTGGAGGAGCGCTTTCACCAGAAGAACGACGAACTGTACGAGGCCAGCTTCGGCGCCCAGTTCGTCAGCGGCATGATCATGCCGTCGATGACCTTCATCGGAAACCTCGTCTATGTGGCGATCGCGGTGGTCGGTGGCTTGCAGGTCGCCTCAGGGGCGCTTCAACTGGGCGATATTCAGGCGTTCATCCAGTACTCCCGCCAGTTCACCCAGCCGCTGGCACAGCTCGGGTCGATGGCCAACCTGCTGCAGTCGGGTGTCGCATCCTCCGAGCGTGTGTTCGAGCTTCTGGACGCCGACGAGCAGAGCCCCGATCCCGACGAGCCCGAGTCTCCGACGGCAGTGGAGGGGCGCCTCGTCTTCGAGGACGTCTCGTTCAGCTACTCGGAGGACAAGCCCTTGATCGCCGACCTCAGTTTGGTCGCCGAACCCGGGCAGACGGTGGCGATCGTCGGTCCGACCGGTGCGGGCAAGACCACACTGGTCAATCTGATGATGCGGTTCTACGAGATCGATTCCGGTCGAATCACTCTCGACGGCGTCGACGTCTCCCGGATGACGCGCGACGACTTGCGCGGTCGCATGGGCATGGTGTTGCAAGACACGTGGCTCTTCGGCGGCACCATCCGCGACAACATCGCCTACGGCCGGCCGGATGCGACGGAGGAGGAGATCCTCGATGCGGCACGCGCCACCTACGTCGACCGGTTCGTGCACTCCCTGCCGAACGGCTATGACACGGTGCTCGACGATGAGGGTGGAAATGTCAGCGCCGGCGAAAAGCAGTTGCTCACGATCGCCCGGGCGTTCCTCGCCCGGCCGAGCGTGCTCATCCTCGATGAGGCGACGAGCTCGGTCGACACCCGGACCGAGGTGCTTGTGCAGAAGGCGATGAGTGCGCTGCGCGCCGACCGCACGAGCTTCGTGATCGCGCACCGCCTGTCGACCATTCGCGACGCCGATCTCATTCTGGTGATGGAGGCGGGACGCATCGTCGAGCAGGGAAACCATGCGGAACTCCTCGCCGCCGAAGGCGCCTACTTCGACCTCTACAACGCTCAGTTCGCCGCGCCGGTCGCCGACGAGGTGTAGTCGGAGCGCGGTTGTGCACAGCCGCTGAGAGCCCGAGTTGTTCACACATGCAGGGGCTGCCCCGATCGGGGCGGCCCCTCTCGGCACAGTGGGGGCATGTCAGAAAACTCAGCGCGTTCCCTTCCCTCCTCCGCGACGATCGTCAAGGCGCATGCAGCCTGTGACTTCCTCGCGCTCGTGCCCCAGCTTGTCGGGTTCTTGCCCGAGCAGAGCATGGTTCTCGTCGCGTTCCGCGGCAATCGAACCTGTGGGGCGATGCGGTTCAACCTCCCCGCCCCCGACGAGTCCCCGGCTGTGCACAAACGGATTGCGACAACGCTCATCGGCATGATCTGCAAGATTCGTGGGGCCGACGCAGTGGTTCCGGTCGTCTACACGGACGAAAAGATCGCCGCGGCCAACCCTCTTCCCCAGACCTCGTTTGTCGGCAGGGTGCTCGACCGGGCCGAGGCCTCGGGATTTCTGGTGCGTGATGCGCTCTGCGTCGGTGCAGATGCATTCGCCTCATTTCTGGAGCCTGAGGCTGGCGGGCATCCGCTCTCGGAGATCACCGGCTCGAGCATCCATTCCGAGATGCCCGAACACGCCACGCGGCCGCTCGCGGTGCTGCGGAGCGGCGCCGAACTGCCAGGGGTCGACAAGCCGACAAAAGAGCGCTGCGCCCGATTGCTGCGGCGCTATCGTCGCGCCCTTGACGGCGAGGAGGCCGCTCTCGACCTGATGATGCTCTACAAAGGCGTGCTCGACCCGGTGGAGATCGTCGAGGAGGCCCTGGGCTGGGACGCCGCTGCGTTGGATGCGCAGAACGCCGCGGCGTTGCTCTTTCTGGCCCACGGTCCGGCCCAGCGCGACCAGATGATGCTGCAGTTCGCCTTCGGACGTGACGTCGGCGTGCTCCTGAACGAAACGAACCTCCGGTACGCCTGGCTCCAGCGCACAACGGGGCTGAGCCTCGACGAGATCGTGCGGGCCGAGGATGACGCGCGTCAGGCCAGACGGGCGACCGCGCCGACCAGTGCATTCGGCAACACCCTCGACGGGATGCCGGGCGATCTGCTCCGCGACGCCGCCGGCGGCGACGGTGGGAGCGACCTCATCCTCGGTCTCAGCTCCGAACGTCCGGATCCGGACCGGGTGGAACGCGCGATCGAACTGTTGAAGACCGCGGTCGCGCTGGCCCCACGTGCCATGCGACCGGCGCCGTTGTGCATGCTCGCCTGGTTATCCTGGGCTCTCGGTGGAGGATCCGTCGCAGGAATGTTCCTCGACGAGGCGCTCACCATCGACCGCGAATACGGCATGGCGCTGCTTCTGAACACGCTGATCGGCTCCGGCCAGCTGCCCGAATGGGCGTACGCCGTGCCGAACTCCTGATGCCGCCCGCCCACGAAAAAAGCCGAGGATCGCCGCTTCGGCCGAGAATCCACGTTGAAACGGGAATTCTCGGCCGAAACGGCGATCCTCGGCGAATCGGCGACCGGTAAGGTGACTGGTCTAGAGGTGGTTGGACGCCTCGGTCAGCACCTCGTTGAGGATCTGACCGATCTCGCGGATCTCCGACGGACCAATGGTCAGCGGGGGAGCGAGCTGAACGACGGGGTCGCCCCGGTCGTCGGCACGGCAGTACAGGCCGGCGTCGAAGAGTGCCTTCGACAGGAAGCCACGCAGCAGTCGCTCCGACTCTTCGTCGTTGAACGTCTCCTTGGTCGCCTTGTCCTTGACGAGCTCGATGCCGAAGAAGTAGCCCTCACCGCGCACGTCGCCGACGATCGGAAGGTCGAGCAGCTTTTCGAGCTCGGCACGGAAGATCGGAGAGTTCTCGCGCACGTTCTCGTTGAGCTTCTCTTCCTCGAAAATGTCGAGGTTGGCCAGCGCCACAGCCGACGACACCGGGTGTCCGGCGAAGGTGTAGCCGTGGTAGAACGCGGTGTCGCCGTGCTTGAACGGTTCGTAGATCTTCTCGCTGACGATGGTGGCGCCGATCGGCGAGTAGCCGCTCGTCATACCCTTCGCGCAGGTGATCATGTCGGGCTCGATGCCGAACGTGGTCGAGGCGAACATGTTTCCGATACGGCCGAAGGCGGTGATGACCTCGTCGGCGACCAGCAGCACGTCGTACTTGTCGCAGATCTCGCGCACGCGCTTGAAGTATCCGGGGGGAGGCGGGAAGCAGCCACCCGAGTTCTGCACCGGCTCCAGGAAGACGGCGGCGACGGTTTCCGGACCTTCGAACTGAATCATCTCTTCGATGCGGTTCGCGGCCCACAGGCCGAACGTCTCGAGGTCGTCGCCGAGGCCGAGGCCAGGGGCCATCTCGTCGGCACGGTAGAAGTTGGTGTTCGGAACGCGGAAGCCACCGGGGGTGACCGGCTCAAACATTTCCTTCATCGCGGGGATGCCGGTGATCGCCAGAGCGCCCTGCGGGGTGCCGTGGTAGGCGACGTTGCGGGAAATGACCTTGTGCTTGGTTGGGCGACCCTGCAGCTTCCAGTAATACTTCGCCAGCTTGAATGCGGTCTCGACAGCCTCGCCGCCGCCGGTCGAGAAGAACACGCGGTTGAGGTCGCCGGGTGCGTAGTCGGCCAGGCGGTCAGCCAGGTCGATGGCGCTCGGGTGGGCGTACGACCAGATCGGGAAGAACGCGAGCTCCTCCGCCTGCTTGCGGGCGACCTCGGCGAGGCGCTTGCGGCCGTGGCCGGCGTTCACCACGAAGAGGCCGCTGAGCCCGTCGATGTACTTCTTGCCCCGCGAGTCCCAGATGTGGTGACCCTCACCCTTGGTGATGATCGGCACACCGGCGCCGGATTCCATCACCGACTGGCGTGCAAAGTGCATCCAGAGGTGATCCTTGGCCTTCTGCTGCATCGCTGCATTTTCGGCTTCGCTGTAGATGGTTGGTTCTGAATTACTCATTTTTTATCGTGTTCCCCAGTTGTAGAGCTGTTTGTGGAGTTTGAGATAGACGAAAGTCTCGGTGGAGGAGACGCCCTCCAGATTGCGAATCTTCAGGTTGAGCAGTGTCAGCAGCTCATCATCGTCTTCGCAGACGACCTCGGCGAGGATGTCGAATGATCCGGCGGTGAGAACCACGTAGTCGACTGCCGGAATGGCAGCCAGCTTGTCGGCGAGAACGCGGGTATCGCCGGTCGCACGGATTCCGATCATTGCCTGGCGGTAGAAGCCCAGTTGCATCGGGTCCGTGACGGCGACGACCTGCATGACGCCGGCATCCGTCAACTTCTGAACTCGCTGCCTCACCGCGGCCTCGCTAAGGCCAACGGCTTTTCCGATTTCTGCATAGGAGCGGCGACCGTCAGCTTGCAACTGCTCGATGATCTTCTTCGAGACATCGTCAAGCTGCACCGGCTTGCCTGCCGGACCACGGCCTTGTGAGTTCATGCATCGATTGTGTCAGTGAGAGTGTCCTTCAGCAAGCGATTCCGTGGTTGAAGCGCAAAAATACTGCGAATTCCTTAGAAATGCACTTCCCGTGCTCTCGGAGGTCACCCCGTTACAATGATCAGGACGGCGCGGTCAACTCTGCGCCCCTATGTCCGGTACGCCCTGGTTTGCACAGAGAGCATTGAAATCATGAGCACGCGAGAACTGCGCCACTTCGACGGAGAATATGTCGTACGTCATGTCCTCCAGCGTCGAGGGCGATAACCGCGAATGGTTCACGGAACTCTCCGGTGCGTGCACGCCCCCGGCCAACCTGCTAACTGGACGTTTGTCATCGGTCAGGGGTTCTTTGTCGCCCTCCCGGCCTCTACCTCGGCTGCTGTTCTCGAGAAGCTGAGCGACCAGACTGACCGGCCGGTGGTGCAGCTGGAGACTCTGGTCGCCTTGCTGCCACTTGCCGGTGAGCACAAGATTGAGAGCTTCGTCGTTGTCGTTCCGGGGACACCCGTTGACGATGACGGCGTTCCTGTCTCGATCGTCGTGAAAGGCGAGATAGCCGCCGAGGTCTTCTCAGTGGGCGGTTCCCGTCGATTCAGCGACCAAGACATCCGGCCGTGGCTTCTGGCTGAATTTCAAGCTGTCGTCGGTATCGACATCGTTCCCCTGAGCGCGGAAGCGTCGACAACCGTCGCCGACCGACGACAGAGCGTGCCCATCGGCATCGGAACCATCTCCGGCACCTCGCTCATCTGGTCGCTGACGAATGTCCGGACCGACGATATCTCGACCCGTCGGGCCGGCGTATCCAGCGTGGAGCCGGCGGCGGCCGGCACATGGTTCGGGCTCCGTCTTCCGGCCGGTGACGAGCGTCGCATCGATTCAGTTTTTCTCCTCGGGCGGCGCCCGCGTCAGCAGCACACCGACTCTGCGACGCGCACCGACGCTCACACCGAAAGGATCGCGCTCATTCCACTCGCCTCGCCCACGTCAGCCGTATCGGCGACGCACCTTGAAATTCGTCTCGACGGTGAGAGGGTTGTCGTGACAGACCTCAACTCCACCAACGGTTCGACCCTCACTCACCCCGACGGCCGCAGAGACAAGATGCGCCCCGGAACGGCCATGGTGGCGGTGCCCGGTACGACGGTGGACGTTGGGGACGGTAATATCATCGAGATCCTCCCCGCGAGCGAACGGTAGCGCGATGTGGCGTATGAGGCGAAGTCGGAAGGCACCACCCGTGACCCAGATCGGTCAAGGCTCACTCAGCCACACAATTGTCTTGCCCACAGTCGAGACGACTCTCACCCTGGCCTGGGCATCGCGCACCGATACCGGGCACCGTCGCGAGGCCAACGAAGACAGCTATGTTGCGCTTCCGCCGATCTTCGCCGTCGCTGACGGAATGGGCGGGCACTCCGCCGGCGAGGTGGCAAGTGCGGCCGTCGTCACCCGGCTCGCCGAGCACGGCGGCGAGAGCATCGTCACCGCCGAAGGCATCACCGGTTCGCTGAGCCTGGCTGTCGAAGACATGGCCAAGGGCGTTGGCGTCACCGACCAGGGCACCGGCACCACCGCGACCGGCGTCGGACTCGGCATTGTGTCCGATGCTGCGGCCTGGATTGTTTTCAACATCGGTGACTCCCGGGTCTACCAACTCGTCTCCGGCGTGCTCGAACAGGTCACCGTCGACCACTCGGTGGTGCAGGAACTCGTTGATTCGGGACGCATCACCCGCGAAGAAGCTGATGTGCACCCGCAGGGCAACGTCATCACCCGCGCCGTGGGTTTCCACGAGCCTCCGATCCCCGACTACCGCATCCTGCCGGTTCAGGCCGGCATGCGCCTGCTGGTCTGCTCGGACGGGCTGACGAAGGAACTCACCGCCTACGGCATCCGTCATTTTCTTCTCAGCAACCCGAACGCTGAAGACGCTGTCGAGGCGCTTGTGGCCGCAGCACTTGAGAACGGCGGTCGGGACAACGTGACTGTCGTCGTCGTCGACGTGCTCGACGTCAGCTCGGCTGCCGCGAACCCCGAGTAACCCGACACAGTTTCGACCGGACGCCGCGCCGGGCGGTTTCGCTCACCAGTGTCGGTACGCTAGGAAGACTGCGAACCGGAGAGGAACCGCCATGACCTGTCAGATCTGTGGGGCGTCTCTGCCCGATCGTGCAATGTTCTGCGGTGAATGCGGCAGTTCGACCACCGCCACACCGCTCAGCCGCAAGCGTTCCGACCCTTCCGCGGGTGACACCACCATCATTCAGCCCTTGCCGCCGCAATCGGCCGTCTTCTCCATTCCATATCGGATGCCGATTGATTCGGTCTCCGGACTGTCTGACGAATCAACCCGGCAACCCGAATCAGTACCGGCGCCGCACTCAGAGCCGCTCGCCCAGCCGCTCGCCCAGACGATGCGAGTGCCGGAAGCGGCCTCGCCGCCACTACCGCAGCCGGTTCCGGAGCCAGAGCCGACGCCGGCCGGGCCCGCCGCGCACTTCGTGCTGCAGTTCAGCACCGGCGAGCAGGTCGTTGTCGCGGGAACCGGTCTGCTCGGACGGCGCCCCAGCGCGCAGCCCGACGAGACGTTCGATCACTTCGTGCAGATTCACGATGTGAGCATGTCCGTCTCGAAGTCGCATCTGGAGTTCGGTCAGCACAACGGCGAATTCTGGATCAACGACCGGATGTCCGGCAACGGCACGGTGATCAGGCGCCACGACGACTCGGTGTTGCGATGCGAGCCCGGACGGCGCTACCTCGTCGCCCGCGGCTCCCGCGTGGAGATCGGCGACCAGTTCTTCGTCCTGGGCTGAGCTTCGCGGGCAGCCGATTCGGCTTCCTCCCCATCCTCGCCGTATACACGTTCTTCCACCGAGCGGCCAAACGGCCGGCGCGGCATCCGAGCACCTGATGTTCTGGTCGGGTGACCCGCTCTCTTCCTCCGTTGCGACTGCCGGCTCTACCCGCTGAGCTGCCACCTGCCGGATTTCCACTGATCGCCAGTGTCGCCCCACTCGCCGCCGCAGCGGTGATCTGGGGCATCACCGGCTCGGTGTTCGCTCTCGTCTTCGCTGGGCTGAGCCCCGTGATGGCGGTGGCAAGTCTGTGTGACGGGCGTCGCACCCGTCGGCGTGCCCGGAGTCGGGGAGCTGTCGAGTACGACGCGGCCGTCACAAACCTCCGGGCTCTTGCCGATGTACAGCAGAAGCTGCTCCGCAGCGACCGCTGGGAGCACACGCCGTCGGCGGCCCGCATCCTCGCGACACACGACCACGCGGCGTATTGGCCGTCGGACGGCGTGACGGAAGTCAGTCTTGGAATCGGCTCGATTGATGGTGGCCCCCACCTTGACGGCGTGGAGTCCACGCCGGCGCATCAGGCGCTCTCGCTCGAAATCGCCACCCTCACCGAGGCGCCGATCGTCGTCGACGCGATGCACGGAATCGGAGTTGTCGGCTCCCTCCCGCTCGCGCGGGCTCTGGCTCGCGCGCTTGTCATCCAACTGAGCGCTGCGCTGCCGCCGACACGCTGCGGCCTGACTGTCCCCGCCGAAGGCTGGGACTGGGCGACCGAGTTGCCACACGCTGAATTACCCCGCGCCGAGCGCGTGCTGGTGGTCTGGGAGCAGGGCGAACCGCTCGGCGAACCGGCGGTCCGCGTCGGCGAGCGGATGCTTCTCGCCGTGGCGACCGGCATCACTGCGCTCCCGCCCGGGTGCGAAACCATCGTGCACATGCACGGGCCCGACCGGGCAGAGATCATGCGCTCGGCTGCACAGCCTCGCGGACTGCTCTTTCGGCCTGAACTCGTCGCCACGACCGAGGCCGGCCGGTTCGCGAAAGGGCTGCGACAGCGCGCGCGGGCGTCGGGTCTCCTCCCAGCACGCAGCACTCTGCCGGGCAGAGTCGAGTTCGGACTGCTCGATCAGCAATCAGGGGCAGCACAGCCGCACGGACTGGCGTGCACAATCGGCCACAGCATGCAGGGGGCGACCTCGCTCGATCTCGTTCGGAATGGGCCGCATGCCGTTGTCGGCGGCACGACCGGGAGCGGCAAAAGTGAACTTTTGGTGACGTGGATCCTGGCCATGGCCGCCACCCGCACCGTGAGCGAAGTGAATTTTCTTCTCGTGGATTTCAAAGGAGGCGCCGCGTTCAGCCCCTTGGCCGCGTTGCCGCACTGCGTCGGATTGGTCACCGATCTCGAGGCGGGGGAGGCGGCGCGGGCACTGGCGAGCCTAACCGCCGAGCTCCGCCAGCGGGAACGCATTCTGCGTGACGCCGAGGCCCGCGACATCGACGATCTGCGGGCGCCCACGATGCCGCGGCTCGTGATCGTGGTCGACGAGTTCGCCACCATGCTCGATGCCTTTCCCGCGCTTCACTCGCTCTTCGTCGACATCGCTGCCCGGGGGCGCTCCCTCGGTGTGCATCTGATCCTCTCTACCCAGCGGCCGGCGGGTGTGGTGCGCGACGCGCTGCTCGCCAACTGCAGCCTGCGCATCTCGCTGAGAGTAAACAATCCGGCCGACAGTCTGGCCCTTCTCGGCACGGATGCGGCGGCCGCGTTGTCGCCGGTTTCTCCCGGACGCGCATATGTCGACAGGGGCGAAGGTGCCGCGGAGCTCCTTCAGGTTGCCGCTGCGAGTCAGAGCGACATCGCTGGAATTGTTGCTTCCCAGAGCGTCGGCATTCCCAGCAGGCGACCATGGCTCGAACCACTTCCGACGCAGCTGACGCCGGAGTTGTTGACTGAGCTGATCGGAACCGAATCCGACATCGCGGCGACGTCGGTCGCGGCAATCTCCGCCGCACCGACTTCAGCCGCTCCGTCCGTCACCCTTGGACTGCTGGACGAGCCCGACCGCCAGCGCTATCGGGTCGCGCGGTACAGCCCCGCCGTCGACGGACATCTGCTGGTCGTGGGCGCGGCACGCTCCGGGAAGACCGCGGCCCTCGCGCTGATCGAGCGCGAGGCCGTGGCCGCCGGGCTCGCCGTCGAGCGCGTGGGCGCCGACGTTGAGCGTGCCTGGGATCTTCTCGAACGCGCGCATCAGCGGTCCAGCGCCGGTCTCGGCGACCAGGCGGTGCACGGCGACCTTGAGGGAACTGCACCCGGGCGCACGCGGTCGCTGCTCCTGCTCCTCGACGACTTTGACTCGGTTCTGGCGCGCTGGGAGCCCGAACATCGGCTCGCCGCACTCGACATGCTGGCCGCAGTGCTGCGGGATGGCGCCGCGGCAGGCATCACCTGCGTTGTGTCGGTCCAACGGGTGGCCAACGGGCTCCAACTCATGCCGACACTGTGCCAGAACCGGTTGCTTCTCCGAGCGACAAGCCGCGAGGACTATCTGTCGGTCGGTGGTCCCGCCGAGCGGTTTGACCCGAATCTGCCTCCGGGCGGCGGAGTCTGGGACCAGCGGCGAATCCAACTCCTCACTCCGACAGAGGGCGACGAGCGACAGTCGGAGGCAGTGCCGCACTCCGATGCCCTCCCACTCATTCCCACCACAACACTGCCGCTCACCACAGCACTGCCGCTCACCACTGCGCTGACGCGCATCCTCATCGTGGTAGCCGGCGCACCCGCCCGGTCCGCCGAACGATTTCGCCGGTCGGCGCTCGGCGATGTCGTCGTCGAGCTCGGCGGAAGCGGCGCTGCACCCGACCATCTCGAGATCAGCCGGTCGGCGACGAGCACGGTGTTCGTCGGCGATGCCGACGCCTGGCAGGGGGAGTGGGCGCTGCTCCAATCGCTCCGGCCCCGGTCGACAATGGTGTTCGACGGCTGCGGACTGACCGACTTTCGACAGATCAGTCGGCGGCGTCAACTTCCGCCGCCGCTCGCCCCCGCGCGTGAGCGTGTCTGGGTGGTGGACCCCGACGGACACGTGCGACGGGCATCGCTCACTGCGCTGATCGGCCGGTAGCCAGCCGTCACCGTCTTTCTCGACAGCGGACTAGGCGAGAATCACCGAAAGTTCGGTGTTCTCGACGCCGTTCGCCACAGCGACAGCGGCATTGGTCACCAATCCACCGAAGGTGTTGAGGCCCAACGCCAAAGCCGCATCGGCCCGCAGCGCGTCTTTCCAGCCCCGGTTTGCCAGCGCTCTGACATAGGGCAGCGTCGCATTCGTCAACGCGTAGGTCGAGGTGTGAGGCACCGCCCCCGGCATATTCGCGACGCAATAGAACAGCGATTGGTGCACCGTGAAGGTGGGGTCGGCGTGAGTGGTGGGATGCGAGTCGGCGAAGCACCCGCCCTGATCGACTGCGATATCGACCAGAACGCTGCCGGGCCGCATCCGTGAGACGAGTTCGTTGCTGACCAGTTTGGGCGCCTTCGCGCCGGGAATCAGCACGGAGCCGATGACCATGTCGGATTCGACGACGGCCTTGTCGATCTCGAAACTGTTCGAAGCGATTGTCTTGACCCGGCCGAAGTTCAGGGCGTCGAGCTCGCGGAGCCGGAACAGATTGGTGTCGAGTACTGTCACCTCGGCGCCGAGCCCGAGGGCAACCTGCATCGCCGCGGTTCCGGCGACCCCGCCCCCGAGCACGGTGATTTTGGCCGGATGGGTGCCGGGAACCCCCGGAACCAACAGGCCGGGACCCCCATTGGGCTTGAGCATCACGTTCGCGCCGACAATCGGCGCAAGCCGGCCGGCGACCTCGCTCATCGGAGCGAGCAAGGGGAGGGCCCGCGAGGGAAGCTGCACGGTTTCATAGGCGATCGCCGTGACTCCGCTGGCGAGCAGAGCCGCCGTGAGCTCGGGTTCTGCAGCGAGATGCAGGTAAGTGAAGAGCACCAGATCGGGGCGAAAATAGCCGTACTCGGCGGCGACGGGCTCTTTGACTTTCAGGAGCAGGTCGGCTGCCGCCCAGGTAGCTTCCGCGTCGGGCAGGATCGTGGCACCGGCCGCCTCGTAGCTTGCATCGGTGATAGAGGAGCCGAGGCCGGCCCCGGTCTCAATGACGACTTCGTGTCCGTTGGAAACAAGTTCATGCACCCCCGCCGGGGTGATCGCAACACGAAACTCGTTGTTCTTGATTTCGGACGGGATCGCGATCTTCATTTCAATCCTTCGGCTCTGGAACGACACTGTTCAGTACTCTGCCTGGTGATGAAAGCAGCCTACGCCGGGCTTCGCGTGATTTCGAATGTAATTTTCTGTCCGGATGCCGATTTCGCGATTTCTGGCGGCGGAAGTTAACGATTTGGTCGTTTTTCTGTGATCTGAAGCCTTCACTGTGCCAGGATCAGTCCACTCGCAAAGAAGCGAGAGAGTCGTTCGTCCGCGTCGTCATCCCGAGGAGAGCAGTCCATGAGCCCGAAACCGTTGCCCGCGGATCCGATGATCGCCCAACTTGTGCGTATGGCGCAGAGCTCACAGATGGGGCGACGCACGCTTCTCGCCGGGGCCGGCGCAGGCGCGGCAGCACTGGCGCTCGCCGCATGTTCGACCGGAACTCCCTCGGCCAAGCCCACCGCTGCAGTCGACAAGTCCGCTTCTGACAAGACACTGCGTTGGGACAACTGGGCGCTCTACATCGACATCGACGATGCAGGCAACTACCCGACGCTCGACGCCTTCGCCAAGGAAACCGGCATCAAGGTCGCCTACACCGAAGCCGTCGATGACAACAACACCTACTACGGCAAGGTCAAGGATCAGCTCGCGCTCGGCCAGGACATCGGTGCAGACGCCGTGTGCCTGACCGACTGGATGGTGGGCCGGATGATCCGGATGGGTTACACGCAGGAGCTGGACCACGCAAACATCCCCAACCTCGCCAATCTCACGCCGGCACTCGTCGACGTCGGCTTTGACCCTGGCCGCAAGATGTCAGTGCCGTGGCAGGGCGGGTTCGCCGGGATCTGCTGGAACAAAGAGAAGCTTCCCGACGGCGTGCACTCTGTCGAAGAACTGTGGGCCCCCGATCTCAAGGGCCGCGTCGGCACTCTCTCTGAGATGCGCGACACGATGGGCGTTCTCATGCAGGCCAACGGGGTTGACATCGCGGGTGAGTGGGGCGATGACGAGTACAACGCCGCGATCGAGATTCTGCAGAAGCAGGTCACCGATGGGCAGATTCGAAACATCAAGGGCAACTCCTACAAAGAAGACCTCGTCAACGGCGACACCCTGGCCGCAATTGTCTGGTCGGGTGACATCACCCAGTTGAACGCCGAGAACGGTGACAAGTGGGAGTTCATCATTCCCGATACCGGCGGCACGCTCTGGAACGACAACTTCCTGGTTCCGATCGGATCCCCGCGCAAGGCAAACGTCGAGGCCCTGATCAACTACTACTACGAGCCAGAGGTGGCGGCCGAGGTTGCGGCGTACGTGAACTACATCACGCCGGTCGTCGGCGCCAAGGAGGCCGCAATGGCCATCGACCCCGAGCTGGCGAACAACCAGCTCATCTTCCCCGACGAGACCACGCTGTCCAACGCGCACGTCTTCCGCAACCTCAGTCCGGCCGAGGAGCAGAAGTATGATGCTGCGTTCCAGCAGATCCTGCTTGGGGCCTAAGCGGTGGCCAGTGGCACATTTGCCGAAAGCGGCGCGGACCTCGAACTCGTCGGAATCCAGAAGCGGTTCCCCGGTTTCACCGCCATCGAGCACCTTGACCTGACGATTCCGGCCGGATCGTTCTTCGCGCTGCTCGGCCCCTCCGGCTGCGGCAAGACGACGACGCTGCGCTTGGTCGCCGGTCTCGAAGACCCGAGCAATGGGCGCATCCTGATCGGTGGCAAGGATGTCACGGGACAGAAGCCGTACCAGCGCCCGGTGAACACGGTGTTCCAAAGCTACGCACTCTTCCCGCACATGACCGTGCTCGAGAACGTGGCGTTCGGGCTGCGTCGACGCAAGATCGGTGACCCGATCGCCAAGGCTCACGAGGCACTGCGTCTGGTCGAGCTCGACCATCTCGCCAGTCGCAAGCCCATTCAGCTGTCCGGTGGGCAACAGCAGCGGGTGGCGCTCGCCCGGGCGCTGGTCAACCGTCCGGCGCTGTTGCTGCTCGACGAGCCGCTCGGTGCCCTCGACCTCAAGCTGCGTCGCCAGATGCAGCTTGAATTGAAGACCATTCAAGAAGAGGTCGGTCTCACCTTCCTGCATGTGACCCACGACCAGGAGGAGGCCATGACGATGGCCGACACCGTCGCGGTCATGAACAAGGGCAAGATCGAACAGATGGGCGCCCCCGAGCAGCTCTACGAGCTTCCGAAGACCACATTTGTGGCCAACTTCCTCGGCCAGTCGAACTTGTTCGTGGGCCCGGTTGTCGGGAACACGAGCACCTCGATTGCGGTCGATGTCGCAGGGACACGCGTTGTGGTTCCGACGAAACGGGCGCACCGTCACGCCGGGGAGATCACCGTCGGTGTGCGTCCGGAGAAGCTCAGCCTGCACACCGAGGCTCCGGCCGTCGATTCGGGTCGTAACTTGCTCGGACCCGGACGGGTCGTCGACGTGTCCTTCAGCGGAGTGAGCACCCAGTACCTCGTCGAGGTGGCCGGGGTCGGCTCCGTGATTGTCTTTGCGCAGAACATGGCATTCGGCCCTGTCGCTCACGAGGGTGCCGAGGTCTGGGTCAGCTGGAACATCGATCACGGATTCGGTCTCGACGACGATCCCGCCCCGTCGGCGCGGTTCGAGCCCGATACCGACACCAAGAGCATCGCGGCGGAGAGTCGTGACGCGCTGCGCACGGAGTTGGAAGAGGTCTAGGGGTGGCCTTCGCGGCATTTACCACCAACGCGGGGCCCGTTGAACCGGCGCAGCGGCGCAAGAGCCCGATCGCGCTCTTTCTGCTTCTTCCCGGCATCCTGTACCTGATTCTGTTCTTTCTCACCCCGCTCGTGTCGCTGCTGTTGACCTCGCTCCAGACCCCCACGGTCAACGGCGACGTCGGACAGTTCAGCTACGCGTTCCAATGGGAGAACTACGTTCAGGTCATCACCGCCTACTGGCCGCACATTCTGCGTTCGTTCGGCTACGCCCTGGCTGCAACGGTGTTCGCGCTGGCGTTCAGCTACCCGTTGGCCTATTTCATCGGGGTCAAGGCCCGTAAATGGCCACTGCTGCAGAGCCTGATGCTCGTGATGGTCATCGCGCCGTTCTTCATCAGCTTTCTGCTGCGCACCCTGGCCTGGAAGCAGCTGCTCTCCGACGAGTCGTTCGTGATCACCTCGCTGAAGGCGCTGTCGTTGATGGCACCGGATGCTCACTTCACCGGAACGCCCGCCGCGGTGATCTTCGGTCTCACCTACAACTTCATCCCGTTCATGACGCTGCCGCTGTACTCGACGCTTGAACGCCTCGACGTGCGTTACCTGGAAGCCGGGAACGACCTCTACGCGAGCCCGTTCCAGGTCTTCCGCAAGATCACGATCCCGCTGTCGATGCCGGGAATCGTCGCCGGAACGCTGCTCACCTTCATTCCCGCTGCGGGCGACTACATCAACGCCAGCCGGGACTTCCTGGGTGGTCCCGACACGCAAATGGTCGGAAACGTGATTGAAGCCAACTTCCTGGTGCTGCTGAACTATCCGGCAGCCGCGGCGCTGTCGATCATCCTGATGAGCGTCATCCTCGTCATTGTCACGATTTATGTGAAGCGGGCCGGCACGGAGGAACTCCTGTGAAATTTTCCCTGGGCAAATGGTTGCTGCCGGTCTACTCGGCGCTCGCCCTCATTTTCTTGATGGTGCCGATCGTCTACACCTTCATTTTCTCGTTCAACGATTCACTGAAGTCGAACATCGCCTGGCGCGGGTTCACCCTCGACAAGTGGCTGAACGTGTGCGCGGTGCAGAACGGAGCAGTCTGCCAGGCTTTTGGAAACAGCCTGATCATCGGCGCGATCGCGACCGTGTTCGCCACGGTGCTGGGTACGATGATTGCGATCGCGATCGTGCGTTACCGGTTCAAGTTCCGCTCGCAGACGAGCCTGCTGCTCTTTCTGCCGATGGCCACCCCTGAGGTTGTACTCGGTGYCGGTCTTGCCGCTCAGTTCTTGGCGGTCGGCGTGCCGAAGTCGATGCTGACGATCATCCTTGCACACACGATGTTCTGCATCAGCTTCGTCGTGGTGACGGTCAAGGCGCGCGTCTCGAGTCTTGACCCGGCCCTCGAAGAAGCCGGACGTGACCTCTACGGGTCGCCGTCGCAGGTGTTCATGCGGGTGACCTTCCCGCTGCTGCTGCCCGGCATCCTCTCCGCGGCCTTGCTGGCGTTCGCGTTGAGCTTCGACGACTTCATCATCACGAACTTCAACTCCGGTTCGGTGACGACGTTCCCGAAGTACATCTACATCTCGGCGGCTCGAGGTATCCCGGCCGAGGCCAATGTGATCGCATCCGCGGTGTTCATCTTCGCCCTGGTGATTGTGATCACGACGCAGGTGTCGGCCTCCGCACGCGCAAAGAGGCTGGCCAGGCAGAGCTAGGGGTCCAGAGCTCCTGGCCGAGAACTCCTCCGAACGGGGCCGGCGTGGTTTGATGAGCGAATGGATGGCGCGGTCACAGATCATCGATCGGCGAGCGATCGCCGACTTGAACGCGTGTATCGGATCGGCATCGTGCTCAAAGGGGTCGATGGTCTGGCGGAGGTTCTCGCCGGGCTACTGCTCTGGTTCGCCCCGGGATTGCTCCGCACCCTTCTCGCTCCGTGGGAGCAGATCGACAGCGACGACCGCGCGTTGCGGGTCTTCGTCGCGCAGCTCGCCGGACGGCTCGATACCGACCTGGCACACGGGCCGTCTGCCTTCGTCGTCTTCTTTCTCCTCTCGCACGGAATCGTCAAGCTCGCGCTCGTCTATTGCCTGCTCAAGGAGTACCGATGGGTTTACCCCTATGCGCTGGGCGTGCTCGGTCTGTTCGCGCTGATCCAGCTCATCGCGGTGATGCGCTCGCCGAGCGTCGGAGGCGCTGTACTGATGGCACTTGATCTGCTGATCGTGTGGCTGGTGTGGCGGGAATGGGTGGCACTGCGCCGCCGGGCAGCGAGTACAGCGTGACCAGGCTTGTTAGACGTAGCTCGCGCGGATCTCTCCGACCGGATGTCCGGCCGCCAACACCTGAAGGTGAAGCTCTGCACGCACCGAGTCGACGGCGGCGGCATCGATCGCGCCGGCATCAACCAGCAGGCTCAGCGCGACGATCGGACCGACCCGGAGGCTGCCGTCCAGTGTCTTGAGCGCGACGGTGGTTCCATCCGGTGCCGAGACCACCATGATTCCCTCAGCACCGAACTTCGCGAAGAGGCCCAGGCGTTCGATCAGCACGGTGTCGGTCTGCCCCGGACCGGCAACGACCCAGCCATTGTCGCGCACGGCTTCGGCGAGGAAGCCCGCTTCACGGTAGATCGCGAACGGCGAGTTTGACCGGGAGGTGGCGATGCGGGCGATGCCACGAGCCAAGCCGGTCAGGGTGAGCGCGTGAACCGGGGCGCCGCATCCGTCGATGCCCGACGTGGCCGGGCGCTCACCGGTGAAGCGCTCGACGACGTCGAGGATGCGCTTCTGCAGCGGATGCGTGGGGGCGAGGTAGCCCTCGAGCGGCCAATCGTTCTGCACGCAGGCGACGAGCATCGCAGCGTGCTTGCCGGAGCAGGTCATGTAGACGGGAGCCTTCGTCGCGCCGAGGCGCACCAGAGCGTCGCGCGCGGCCTGGTCTTCCGGCCAGGAAGCGGGGCAGCCGAGTGCCGACTCGTCGATTCCGGCGCGGGCGAGCAGCCCCCGCACGAGATCGATGTGCTTGGTGGTTCCGCTGTGGCTGGCGGTGGCGACCGCAGCATCGGTGCCACGCAGGGCGACGCCGCTGGCCATCACTGCGACAGCCTGGAACGGTTTCATTGCAGAGCGCGGAAAGACCAGAGCCGTCGCGTCTCCGAGTGTGCGCAACACTTCGCCGTCGCCATTCAACACGACAGCGGAGCCCGCATGACGTGATTCAACAAAGCCGCTGCGCTCGACGACGGCAAGCTCGACGGCATCGGTCACGGTGAAAGTCTGCACCTGGTGTTCCCCCACGCCGATTAGAGTGCGGCGATGGCGTGGTCGATGACCGTGAGAGCGTCAGCAATCAAGGCATCGGTGACGGCCAGGCTCGGCAGGAATCGCAGAACGTTGCCGTAGGTGCCGGCAGTGAGCAACAGCACGCCGTGCTGCGCGGCGAAGGCGGCGATCGACGAGACAGCGGCGGCGTTCGGCAGCTTGGTGGTGTCGCCGGTGCCAGGCTGAACGAGCTCGATGGCGATCATCGCGCCCTTGCCACGGATGTCGCCGATGATGTCGTACTTGCTCTTCAACTTCGTCAGGCCGGCGAGCAGCGCCTTCTCGATGCGGGCGCCCTCGGCCAGCAGGTCGTTGCGCTCGATCGACTCGAAGACGGCAATCGCTGCGGCGCAGGCAACGGGGTTGCCGCCGAAGGTTCCGCCGAGTCCGCCGGGCTGTGAAGCATCCATGATCTCGGCTCGACCGGTGACAGCGGCCAGCGGCAGGCCGCCGGCGATGCCCTTTGCGGTCAGAACGAGGTCGGGAACCCAACCGAAGTGCTCGCTGGCGTAGTAGGCGCCGGTGCGGGCCATGCCGCTCTGGATCTCGTCGGCGATCATCACAACGCCGTTGGCGGTGCACCATTCCTGCAGGAGAGGGAGGTAGCCGTCGGCGGGAACCATGAAGCCGCCCTCGCCCTGGATGGGCTCGACGACGAGGCAAGCCAGGTCGCTGGCGCCGATGACCTTCTCGAGGTAGGTGATGGTGCGTTCTGCGGCATCCGCCCCACTCAAACCATCGTGATAGGGGTACGAGCTCGGTGCGTGGTAGACGTCGCTGGCGAGCGGGCCGAATCCGGTGGCGTAGGGCATCGCCTTGTAGTTCATGGCCATCGTCAGCACGGTGCGGCCGTGGTAAGCGTGATCGAGCACGGCAACGGCGCGGCGGCCGGTGTACTTGCGGGCGATCTTGACGCCGTTCTCAACGGCTTCGGCGCCGGAGTTGATCAACACTGACTTCTTCTTGAAGTCACCGGGGGTGTGCGCGGCGAGCAACTCGGCGACGCGGATGTACTCCTCGTAGGGAGTGATGGTGAAGAGGGTGTGGATGAACTCCTGCACCTGGTTCGTGGCTGCTTCGACCACGTTTGCCTCGGTGTGGCCGACCGTGGTCACACCGATGCCGGCGCCGAGGTCAATGAAATGGTTGTCGTCGAGGTCGACGAGGATCGCGCCGTTCGCCTTCTTGATGTAGACGGGGAGCGTCGAGGAGACGCCCGTCGAGACGCTTTCCAGGCGACGCTTGTGCATCTCGACCGACTTCGGGCCGGGGATCGCGGTGAGGACCCTTCGTTCCTGCGGCACCGTATACGCGGCGGCGGACGGGCTGGCGGGGGCGGAGGCGAAGGTGTCAGTCATGATGGTTGAGTTTACCAACCCGGAGTCGGATGCCCGGGGTGATCCTGCGACAATTACCTGCACGGCTTGAGTCGCCGTGAGAACTGAGGAGACGCAATGGCCGGGGTGCTGAATGGGGTGCACAACTACGAAGTGCAGGTTGTCTGGGACGGAAATCGCGGGACAGGAACGAGCAGCTATCGTGCCTACGGCCGCGAGCACACGGTCTCTGCCGCCGGAAAGCCGGACATCGCGGCATCCGCTGATCGCACTTTTCACGGCAATGCCGATCGGTGGAACCCCGAAGAGTTCCTTCTCACCGCGCTGAGCGAGTGCCACATGCTCTCGTATTTGCATGCCGCGGTGCGAGCCGGTGTGACAGTCGTCGCCTATACGGATGCGGCCAGCGGCACCATGGTGCAAACCGGCGACGGCGGAGGGCATTTCACCGAGGCTCGACTCCGGCCGCAGGTGACGGTAGCCGACCCGACCCAGGTGGAACTGGCACAGTCGCTGCATGCGGAAGCCGCTCGGGAGTGTTTCATCGCGGCATCAGTGAACTTTCCGGTGCTGCATGATGCGCACACCAGCGTCGCGAGCTTCGACGCAGTGCACCCCGAGTGAGCGGCATCGTCGCTCTGACTGTGCTCGACCGGGAGATCCTTCTCGAACTGGCCGAGGGTGACCTGGCCGCTGCGGGGGAGCGTGCCGGTGTGGTCTTTCCTGAGTTCTTCCGGGGGGAGTCCTGGCTATGGACGTTGCATGTGGCCCGGATGCACGACTATCCCGCGTCGGTGGGGTGGTTGTCCCGGGTCGTGACGCTGAAGGAAACCGATGAGGTGATCGGGCATGCCGGTTTTCACTTCAATCCGGATGCCTCCGGAATGGTGGAGATCGGCTACACGATTGTGCCGGAGCACCGAGGGTGCGGCTTGGCGCGGGAAACCGCGGGGGAGTTGCTCGCCTTCGCAGCGGCACAGCCCTCCGTGCGGATAGTGCGGGCAAGTGTGAGCCCCGAGAATGCAGCGTCGCTGTCGATCGTGCAGGGATGGGGTTTTGTGCACGTCGGTGAGGAATGGGATCCCGAGGATGGTCTAGAACTCGTTTTCGAGCGTCAGGCCGATGCTCCGCTGAGCTTCTCGTCGGCCACTGGGCTATCGCCAATGAACTTTCGCTGATCGACCTAGTTGGCCACCGAGCAGGTCTGCTGACTGCCGAGTTGCCCTTTCAGGCCGTCGATGACCTCGGGACCGGGGGTCGGTGCGGTGGCCGCAGCATCCGTGGCGGGATCCGTAGTCCCTGCATCGGTGGAGCCATCCTCTGGCGCGGTCGGCGGCGTCGCTGGCGCGGCGGGATCGAGCGTGACAGCGTCGCTCAGCGAATCGTCGCTGAGGGTGAAGGGCTCGTCCGCCGCAATCTTCGCCAGGAGCAGCGCGGCGAGATCTTCGTCGGGAACCACCTTGTACTGATTGTTGGGGTCTTCGACGACGGGGTACTGGGCAAAGACGAGCTTGTCAAGATCAAGGTCTTTCAGGGTGAGCGCCATGCTGGCCATCTGATTGAGGTCGGCAAGCGACTCGGAGAGGCTGACGTTCTCGGCTGCTGCCGTTGCGAGTTTCAGCAGCTTGGGCACGTTGGTCAGCGTTTCGCTGCTCTTCATCACGCGCATGAGTGACGACATATAGGCCTGCTGCGAGGAGATGCGTGAAAGGTCGCTGCCGTCGCCGACTCCGGCCCGGGAGCGCAGATATGACAACGCCTGCTGACCGGACACCACGCTCGTTCCAGCGGGAAGGTCGAGGCCAGATTTGTCATCGAAGACTGCCTCGTCAAGGCAGATCGGAACGCCGCCGACCGCGTCGCTCATCGCGACGGTGCCCGCAAAGGTGAACACCGCCGCGTAGGGAATCGACAGGCCGGTGAGCTCTTCGATGGTGCTCTTGATGCAGCCGAGGCCGCCTCGTTCGTAGGCGGCGTTCAGAGGCTGTGCTGACACCGCGGCGAACTCTTCTCCGGTGACAGGATCGACGCAGTCGGGCTGAGGGATGACAAGATCTCGGGGCAGACTGAGGGCGACCGCACTCTGATGATCGGCCGACACATGAAAAAGGATGTTCACGTCGTTGAGCGTGGCAGTGTCGCGCACGTCGGCATCAAACTGGCCCTGCGCGTTGTCGGCGCCGACGGCGAGGATGTTGAATCCGCCCTTGAAGGCGCCAAGGGTGGCGGCTGGCGGCGGCGCGGGTGCGTCCGTGCCGTTCGAAATGTCGACCGCATTGTTTGAGACGGCAGTGCTGAGCTTTGCGAAGGCGATCGAGGCGACGGCTGTGCCACTGACGAGGAGCACAGCCATAGTGATCGCCGTCGTCTGGATCAGGGGGAGAACTCGTGAGCGCCACGCGGAGGGGCGCTTCTGGTGACGGGCAATCGGGGCTGCCGTCTTCGAAGCGTCGTCAGTCATTCCCCGAGACTACCGGGCCTCGTATTCCCGCTCGACACAATGCTGGCCCTCGTTCGGGGCAGAGGTTTGGGGGATGTTCGTGCAGTGGCGACGTGCAGAGCGACTGCGGCGCGACGCTGACGGCTAGCGGCGTTCGCGCGGGAAGACCTTGTCGGCGATCTTGTGCAGGGTGCCGGCCGGCGGCGCTTCGTTGTAGACGCCGGCAAGTTCTTGCCCCGACAGCTCGTGGATGGCAGCCATGATTTCGTCGGTCGTGAGGCGCCTGGCCTTGCCGGATTCTGCCGAGCCGTGCACGCTCACGTCAATGGGGGTGCCGAACTTGACGGTGACCTTGCGGATGCGGATGCCCTTAGTGCCGACGGGCTGGATCTCCTGCGTCCCGATCAAGCCGACGGGGACGACAACGGCTCCCGTCGTCAATGCCAGCCAGGCGACACCGGTGCGGCCCTTATAGAGACGGCCGTCGAGCGAACGGGTGCCTTCCGGATAAATTGCGAACGCGCTGTCGGATTCCAGGATGCGGCGACCGGCATCCAGGGCATCCTGGGCGGCCTGGCCCGCGCCGCGTTCGACGCCGACAGCGCCGATCGAGGTGAAGAAGGTGCGCGAGATCCACCCCTTCAGGCCGGTGCCGGTGAAGTAGGTGCTCTTGGCCAGAAACTGCACACGCCGGGGAGCGGTCAGCGGGATGACCAGGCTGTCGATGAACGAGAGGTGGTTGCTCGCCAGAATCACGCGTCCCGTCTTCGGGATGTTCTCGCGACCGGTGATCGTCGGGCGAAAGACGAATCGGGCGATCGGGGCCATGATTCCGTAGCCGAGAAAGTAGACGAGTCCCGGCCGTTTGGCTTCGCTGACTTCGTCGGGGGCATCAACTGCGTCATCGTCATTTGTCACGCATCGACACTACCTCGCGTTGTATGCACCCGAGGGCATGAGTCGACTTCATGTTCGTGGTCGAGCCTGTCGAGACCTGGTGAGCCAGTCCCGGGACCGCTACCGGCCGAGGGTGGTGTGGGCGCGGTGTTGGTTGGCGGGGAGCCAGTCTCCGCCGAGTCCCATCCAGGGTGGTGCTTTGACGTGCACKGCGCCGTCGACGAGTTGGATCAGCCAGCCGGAGGTGTCGATGGTGTGGTGGTGGTACCAGCAGAGGGCGACGCCGTTGTTGATGTTCGTTGGGCCGCCGCGGTACCAGGGGATGACGTGGTGCATCTCGGCCCAGTTGGGCGGGGACAGACAGCCGGGGATGACGCAGCCGCCGTCGCGGGCGAGGATCGCCCGGCGTTGCACCCGGGTGAAGAACCGCGTCGTCATGTCGAGCTGGAGCACTTCACCGTTGGCGGCGAAGACGATCTTCTGCATCCCCCCGGCGCAGACGATCCGTTGCACGGTGCTGATCGACAGGGGGGCCTCGACCCCGTCGGCCCAACCGACCCCGGTGCCGTCCAGCAGGTCGGTCGCGTTCACGTGCACCATCACGGTCGGCGCCGCCCCGCCCATCGTCGGGGTGTTCTTGTCCCGGGCGGCGGCATCGAAGACGCCGCGGAGGATATCGGCGCACTTCTCACCGCCGGTGCGGGTGTCGAGGGCCTCGAGTTGGTCGGCGCCGGGGATAACCTCCCCGGCGTCGATCCGGACCTGCTCCTCAGCCGCATGCGTGGCTTGTTCCTCGGCGGTCGGGAACCGGCCCGGCTCCGCCGGAACCGGCTGCGAATGAGCCGAGGTTGAGTGAGCGCTGAGGTAGGTGTCGAAGATCCCGTTCATCACCCCGCGGAGTTCCGGGGTGACCCCGCCGCGGAGCGGGTAGAGCCCGTCGCGGAATGGGCCGAAGCCGACGGTGCTGCGCACCTCCAGTGCGGTGCCGTCGGCGGGGGCGGTGCCGTCGGGGTCGAGGAGTGCCTTCCACTGCAGCACCTGCCCGCGGATCAGATCCGCCGGGAACGCGAACCCGGCATTCGGCAGGCCCTCGTTCTCGGCCGTGACCGTGCCGGTCGCCGAGGCGACGAGGCCGCGCTCGGCGGCGTCGACGGCGTCCGGGGCGAGAAAGCTGGGTAGGTCGGTCAGGCCGGTGACGATCTGTTCGGCCGCATCGACGCCGATGGTCCCGGCGGTCAGGGCGTCGGCGACGACCGGGTACCGGGGTGGCAGGGTCGCGCCGACCACCGGGGTGATCCGGGTCTTCGCGCCGAGCCTGACCCGGCGTTTCGCCTCCCGGGCGGACACCCGGGTGACCATCGTGAGCAGGTCGGTGCCGGTCGCACAGCCGCGCGTGCGCGCCAGAGACTCGTTCTGGGTTCGGGTGTCCGAGCGGGCGTCAATGTCGGCGGCGAGGGCGACCCGGCCGGCATCCGTCAACCGGCCGACCGCCTCCATCGACCCGAGCAGGGTCAGCACGTCGTCGTCGGTGCGGAGATGCGAGTCGAACCCGGCCAGCACGCCCGCCATGAGCGTCGCGGTCAGCTCGAGCGAGTCAACAGTCGAAAATCCGCTCGCCATCATCGCGGAAAGCTCAAGGGTCTCGGCGCCCGAGAACCCAGATGTCAGAGCGGAAACCTGCGCCATGACCGCGGCCACCGGAGTGTTGGTGGTCGGGGTGATGATGAGGGAAACAGGCTCTGATTCCATGCTTCAATTCTCTCAAATTGGGAACTGGAATACGAGCATTTCTCAGGATCGGTGGATAACTTTTCTAACATACATTCTGTGGAGGAGCGCGCCGTGAATCCTGAGGAGTAAGCCTCAGAACTGGTGAGTTCAGGGACTGGCCGGAGGGATCTCGACAGGCTCGCTCACCGGGGCTGCGTTCAGAGGCCGGCTCGCGGGATCTCGACCGACTGATCAACATTGACCCCGCTCAAACCTGACCACGGCCTAGCATGGGGAAGATGCAGAGAGTAATCATCCTCGGATCGACCGGCTCCATCGGCACACAAGCCCTCGACGTGATCAAGGCGAACCCGACCCGGTTCGACGTGGTCGGTCTCTCGGCCGGCCGCAACCGCGACCTGCTCGACGAGCAGGCCGCAGAGTTTCAGGTTGAGAACACCGCGCTCGGCGCCGACGAGGCAGAACAGCTGGTTCGGGATGTCGATGCCGATGTCGTTCTGAACGGCATTACGGGGTCCGTCGGGCTCGGCCCCACTCTCGCTGCGCTGAAGGCGGGACGCACTCTCGCTTTGGCAAACAAGGAATCGTTGATCGTCGGCGGTGATCTGGTGAAGTCGCTCGCCGCACCCGGACAGATTGTCCCAGTCGACTCCGAGCACTCGGCCATCGCGCAAGCACTGCGCTCCGGCACGCAAGCCGAGGTGCGTCGCCTCGTTCTGACGGCATCCGGCGGCCCGTTTCGCGGACGCACTCGCGACCAGCTCACCGAGGTCACGCCCGCGGAGGCGCTCGCCCACCCCACCTGGGACATGGGCATGGTCGTCACCACGAACTCCGCGACTCTCGTGAACAAGGGCCTCGAGGTGATCGAGGCGCACTTGCTGTTCGACGTCGAATACGACCGCATCGACGTGGTGGTCCACCCACAGTCTGTCGTGCACTCGATGGTCGAATTCATCGACGGATCGACGATCGCGCAGGCCTCGCCGCCCGACATGCGGCTTCCGATTTCGCTCGGCCTCGACTGGCCGCACCGGGTCGGTGCGGTCGGAAAACCGATCGACTGGACGACCGCTCAGTCCTGGACGTTTGAGCCGCTCGACGAAGACGCTTTCCCGGCTCTCCAGCTGGCAAAACTCGTCGGGCGTGCTGGTGGCACCTACYCCGCAGTCTTCAACGCCGCGAACGAGCAKGCGGTTGCCGCGTTCCATGCCGGACGGATCGGCTTCCTCGACATTGTCGACACGATCAAGCGCGTGGTCGAATCACACGAACTTGACGGCAAACTGAGCCTGGAGTCGCTGGCTGCGGCCACCTTCCCGAGGTCAACGAAGGTCGATATGCGACCCCTCACGTCGGATCGTCGGATCGTCGGATCGTCGAAGTGACGGAGCGAAGCGCCTCACGTCGAGTCGTTGCGCCGGTAGCTTGACGCCGTGGTGAACAATGCCTCGTCCCAGTCGCTCGCGCTTACACCGAGCTCTCGTTCGGTCTCGGTCGAATCGATGATGAACGGAACTACGAACTGGTAGCTCGACGCCCAGACTTCCTTCATCATCGGGCTCACCGAGCCGAGGCTGCGCAGCATCCATTGCGGATAGCCGGTGACGACGCCGTGCGTTCCATATCGAGCGTTGAGTTGTCGCGCAATCTCAGAACGATTGAATGACGCGCTTGGCACATGCCAGATCCGGCCCCAATCGCCGGAGTAATCGGCGGCAGCGATCAGAGTCGTCGCGATATCGGGCAGGTAGCTCCAACTGTGGTTCATCGAAGGGATTCCGACCACCCGCGCGGTCTTCGAATGCAGCACGCCGTTGAAAAACGATTCACCGAGGTGAGCGGTGCCACTCGAACCAGGCCCGAAATAGTCGCTGGCGCGCACCTCGACGGCACGGATGTCCCCTCGCTCGTGAGCGGCACGCACCTTGGCCCAGCCGGCCTGCCGGATGAGGCCCTTCTTCTCGGTCGTCAGAGGAAGTGAGCGCTCGGTCATCGGCCCGGTCGGGGTGCCGTACGGATAGAGGTTTCCCATCACGACGAGATGGGCGCCCGAGACGGATGCCGCGTGGATCGCCGCATCGAAGATCGGCGGCCAGTCGGTGGCCCAGCTGGTGTACTTCGGGTTGGTGCAGAGAAAGATCGTCGACATCCCGGTGGCCGCTCGACTGAACGCATCCGCATCGCTCGCATCGAGCATGAGGGGCGTGGCGCCGGCACCGGCGGAACCGGACCGGGTCGCGATCGTCACGGAGTCGCCGCGCGCGGCAAGACCTTCAGCAACCGGGCGGCCGATGAGGCCGGCTCCGACAACGAGATGGTGAGTCACAGTGATCCTCTCGACGGGCGGGTTCTGCGTGAACTCTAAGCGCAGAGTGACATTGCGCAATAGCCTCGCCGCCGTGAAGTTGACTCCCAGCCCGCTGAGGCGGCACAGAGGTAATAGCCAGGCGACATGCAGCTTGAGGCCGCTACTCTGGGCCTGTGGATACCGTATTGCTGTTTATTTTGGGCGTCGCCGTCATCGTCGTCGGCTTGGCCGTGTCGATCGGCCTCCACGAAATCGGGCACCTCGTGCCCGCCAAACTCTTCGGAGTCAAGGTCACCCAATACATGATCGGATTCGGCCCGACCCTGTGGTCGAAGCGCAAGGGCGAGACCGAATACGGCGTCAAGGCCATTCCGCTCGGCGGATACATCTCGATGATCGGGATGTTCCCGCCCAACAAGAATGGCGAATCTCGCGACGCGACGACCGGAATCTTCAATGCGCTGGTTCAAGAGGGTGCTCCGCAGCCGAAAAAGAACGCCCTCCTGACAATGGCCGACGATGCCCGTCAGGCCAGCGCAGACACCATCGGCGAGGGCGAGGATCACCGCGCGTTCTATCAGCTGCCGGTGTGGAAGCGCATTGTGATCATGTTCGGCGGCCCGTTCATGAACTTGCTGATCGCCATCGTGCTCTTCGCCGTGCTTCTGATGGGGTTCGGTACCGCCCAGGCCAGCACCACGGTCGGCAGCGTCTCGGCCTGTGTGCTGCCGGCGACAAGCACATCGCAGACCTGCGCCGCCGACGCCGAAAAGGCGCCGGGCGCGGCAGCCGGCCTCACGCCCGGCGACAAGCTGATCAGCATCGACGGCACCCCGATCACGAGCTGGGAGCAGTCCACCGAGATCATCCGCAATTCTCCCGGCACCCCCCTCGTCGTCGTGGTCGAGCGTGACGGCACGCAGCAGACACTCACGATGACCCCCAAGCTGACCGAGCGTTACACCCTCGACGATTCGGGCGCCGTTGTGAAAGACGCCGACGGCAACCCGGTGCTGGTGGATGTCGGCTTCGTCGGAATCGGCGCGGCCAGCGAAATGGTGCAGCAGCCCGCTTCCTCCGTGCTGCCGCAGGTCGGCACCAACATCGCCGCCGTCGGCCACATGATCCTGAATCTGCCCGATCGCATGGTGCAGGTCGCGACCGCCGCGTTCGGAACCGGCGAACGTGACCCGAACGGTCCGATCAGTGTGGTCGGTGTCGGACGCGTGGCCGGTGAGATCGCCAGCATCGACACCATCCCGGTGGCGAACAAGATAGCGAGCATGCTCGGCCTCCTCGCCTCACTGAACATCGCGCTGTTCGTGTTCAACCTGATCCCGCTGATGCCGCTCGACGGCGGCCACATCGCCGGGGCGCTCTGGGATGGCCTCCGCCGCACCTTCGCGAAGCTCTTCGGTCGGCCGAAGCCCGCTCCGGTCGACATGGCCAAGCTCATGCCGCTCACCTTCGCTGTTGTGATCGTGCTCGGGGGCATGAGCCTGCTGCTCATCTACGCGGACATCGTCAAACCGATCAACCTCTTCGGCTAGCCCGCTTCCCGCGGGGCTTCGCACTGCGCTGAGGTCTCCCACGGGAGTACCCGAGCGACGCCCGTGGGCGGATGTCGAACCCGGTTGGGCGACGTAACATCGGTACATGCCACCGCACTGGGCCCCCGACGCTGCCTGGCCGCAGCGCGCCCCCGGAGGTTCCGGCAGCCCAGCCGACCCCGATGGCGGCCCTGGTTCGTGGCCCGGTGGCTGGCCCGGCAGAGGGATGCYGGCCGCAGCGCGACTCTGGATTCCCGTCATCGTCTCGTTTCTTCTGCAGGTTCCGGCGGCCGTGTTTCTGGCCCTGCACTTCTCGGCGGCGACCAATGCGGTTCCGGCGATCGCCTGCGCGCTGATCGGCCCGCTCGCGCTCATCGGCGCACGACGCTTTCCCGGCCCGGTGGCCTTGGTGACGGCTCTCGCCGCCGCCGGCTTGGTGCTGCTCCGCCCCGACATCGGCACCCCGAGTATTGCGCTGGCGTTCGCGATCGTGCTCGGCATCGTGCGCGGCGCCCGGATCTGGGTGTACACCTCCGTTGCGCTCGTCTGGGTGTCGACCATCGCGGTGGCGTCGCTGACCGGCGCCGGCCTGCACCCGCTGCGCATCGCGTTCACGACCCTCGCCCTCGCCCTGGTGATGGGGATCGGTGAGATCATCAGGGTGCGACGTGAGTATTTTCAGTCGATGCGCCGCTCGGCGGAGAGCCGCCGCATCTCTGCCGAACAACGTGAACGCGTCAGGATCGCCCGGGAGCTTCACGATGTGCTCGGCCACTCGCTGTCGCAGATCAACGTGCAGGCCGGGGTCGGGTTGCACCTGATCGATTCGCAGCCGGAAAAGGCTGCGGAGGCGTTGGCCAGCATCAAGGCAACGAGCAAGAACGCCCTCGACGAGGTGCGGATGGTGCTCGGAATCCTGCGCTCCGACGTCGCGGGCGAGAGTGCAGCGCCACTGTCTCCCGAGCCGGACCTCGCCGGGATTCCAGCCTTGATCGAGACATTTCGCGCCCAGGGGATGGACGTGACGTACGTGAATGCGCTCGTTGCGGAATCTGTCGCCCCGGCCGCGACGCAGCTGGCGCTCTACCGAATCTGTCAGGAGGCCCTGACCAATGTCTTGCGGCATGCGCATTCCAGCTCAGCCTCGGTGTACATCGGCGCCGACCCGAGCGGATATCTGGTCAGCGTCACCGATGATGGGCCGGCTCTCCGCGGGGCGATCGTTCCGGGCGGTGGGCTTCTGGGCATGCGCGAGCGCGCGGAGTTGCTCGGGGGAAGCCTGAGCTACGGGCCGGGGGCCGGCGGAGGCTTTCACGTTGAAGCGCGGATCCCCAGGCGGAGCAGCCGGTGAGCGCGACGACCGGAGGGCCGCCGCCGTCGCACGGTAACGGCGGAACTGGCGGCGCCGGCATCCCCGGGAAACCCGACGCCGGCACCGCGCCGATCCGAGTCGTGATTGCCGACGACCAACAACTGATCAGGGCGGGGTTCCGGGCCTTGCTCGAATCCGAGCCCGACATCGAGGTCGTGGCTGAGGCCGCAACCGGGCGGCAAGCCGTGGCGCAGGTTGCCGAGCGGCGTCCCGATGTCGTGCTCATGGACATCCGGATGCCCGACGGCGACGGCCTCTGGGCGACCGAACAGATCGTGAAGGATGCCGCGTTGTCGGCGACCCATATCGTGATCGTGACGACGTTCGAGCTTGATGAGTATGTCGCTCAGGCGATTCGGGCCGGAGCCAGCGGCTTTCTCGTCAAAGACACCGAGCCGACCGAGCTGATCCGGGCGGTGCGGGTGGTTGCGGCAGGGGATGGCCTGCTGTCGCCGGGGGTCACGAGGCGACTGCTCGAACGGATGGCGGCGAGCCTGGTCGACGGGCGCGACGCCGCGTCACTCGACGTGCTCACCGAACGGGAGCGCGAGGTGCTCGGCCTCGTCGGGCGCGGCCTGACGAATGCGGAGATCGGGTTGCGGCTGTTTCTCAGCCCGCTGACCGCCAAGACCCACGTGTCGCGAATCATGACAAAGCTCGGCGCTCGCGACCGGGTGCAGCTGGTCATCATCGCCTACGAAGCCGGGCTGGTCAGCCCGGGGCTCTGATCGAGCGCAGCGCGGGCGGTGTGCGGTTGCGGCGCAGGGTGGTCGTGCGCCGGCTGCTCCCGTGGGTGTACTCGAAGTGACTCCAGCCGGCAGATTCGCGCCGGCCGGCGAGCGAGGAATCTGAAGGTATCGGCTCGTCGAAGCCGCTTCCCAGAATGGACACATCATGTCGACCGCACTACTGAGCATGGTTCCTGCTGTACTTGCCCATCCGGGCTACGGCTATGGCTGGGGGTGGGGTCCCGGCTGGTTCTTCCTGTTCTTCCCCCTGTTCTGGATCATCGTCTTCTTCGTCATCTTCGGGATTTTCGGGCGCCGCTGGCGTCGAAACGCACGAGAGATGGGGCCGGGATATGGCTACGGGCATCCGCACTGGGGCCCACAGCCTGACGCCTCCGCCAGCGCCGAGAAGACACTGGCCGAGCGGTTCGCGCAAGGAGATATCGACGAGGTGGAGTACCGAGCCCGGCTCGAGGTGCTGCGCGCCAACCGGCCCGCTGGACCGGGCCCCGTTCCGCCGCAGCAGTAGTCGCCCCTCGCCGAGTTTGACATCTGCGGTCGAGTTTCCCWGGCACACCAGGGAAACTCGACCGGAACGCTCAAACTCGGCGATTTTCAGCGATGCGCGATCAGCGCGAGAGCAGCAATGCCTCGCCCTGGCCGCCGCCGCCACAAAGGGCGACAGCAGCCTTGCCCGACCCACGCCGGCTGAGTTCGAGGGCGGCGTGAAGCGCCAGACGAGCACCGGAAGCCCCGATCGGGTGGCCGATCGCAATCGCACCCCCATGGATGTTCACGCGCTCGCTTGAGAGTCCCAAATCGTTCGTCGACTGCACCGACACGGCCGCGAACGCTTCGTTGATCTCCACCAGGTCCAGGTCGCCGGCCGCCCATCCGGCTTTGCCGAGTGCCTGGGCGATGGCGTGGGACGGCTGTGAGTGAAGAGAGTTGTCGGGACCGGCGACCTGGCCGGATGCACCGACGACGGCCAGCCAGCTCAGGCCGTGCGCCTCGGCCCAGCCTCTGCTCGTCAGAACGACCGCTGAGGCGCCATCCGACAGCGGTGACGAGTTGCCGGCGGTGATCGTGCCATCCGTCGTGAACGCCGGGCGGAGTCCGCCGAGGGTGTCGACGGTGCTGTCGCCGCGCACTCCCTCGTCGCGGGTCAGAACCAGCGGGTCGCCGCGGCGCTGCGGCACGCTGATCGGCGTGATCTCGTCGTCGAAGACTCCGGCGTCGGCCGCAGCGGCCGCGCGCTGGTGGGATGCCGCGGCAACGGCATCCTGTTCGGGCCGCCGGATGCCCAGGCGCCCGTTGATCTGCTCGGTCGAGAGCCCCATGGAGAGCCCGTCGAAGGCATCGGTCAGGCCGTCGTGGGCGGCATGGTCGAGCGCGCTCACCGTGCCGTATGCCCAACCCTGGCGGGAGCCCGGCAACAAGTGCGGCGCACGTGTCATCGATTCCTGCCCGCCGGCCACGACGACATCCGCCTCGCCCAAACGGATGAGCCGGGCCGCGTCGATGATCGCCGCGAGGCCCGACAGACACACCTTGTTCAGCGTCATCGACGGAACACTCCAGGGGATTCCGGCGGCGATCGCACTCTGCCGGGCGGGATTCTGGCCGCACCCCGCCTGCAGCACCTGACCCATCAGCACCGCATCGACCTGCTCGGGTGCGATTCCGGTGCGCGCGAGGGCGCCGGTGATGGCCGCTGCGCCGAGCTGCACAGCGGTGAAGGAGGCGAGCTGGCCGTTGATCCGCCCTTGTGGGGTGCGGGAACCGCCGAGGATGACGACGTCGGTGGCGTTCATGTTGACTCCTTTGTCGTGGCTGCCTCGTGGCAGCCCAGCTGTTTCCATCATAGTTTTCGGGCGGCCGAGACGGCTGAGCACGGCGTTCAGGATCGGCCGACCGCACACGCGTAAGCTGTCTATGTGGCTGCAATCAACTTGGGGATGCCCAAAGTACCTGAAGTACTCGCTCCCAGACGTAAGACTCGTCAGATCAAGGTCGGCAAGGTTCTCGTCGGCGGTGACGCTCAAATCAGCGTCCAATCGATGACGACGACTCCAACGCCGAACATCAACGCGACCCTGCAGCAGATCGCAGAGCTCACGGCATCCGGATGCGACATCGTGCGCGTCGCCGTGCCCAGCCGCGACGATGCCGAGGCATTGCCGATCATCGCCAAGAAGAGTCAGATCCCGGTGATCGCCGACATCCACTTCCAGCCGAACTACGTCTATGCGGCCATCGACGCCGGCTGCGCCGCCGTGCGCGTCAACCCCGGCAACATCCGCAAGTTCGACGATCAGGTCGCCAAGATCGCCGCCGCCGCGAAGGCCGCAGACGTGTCAATCCGCATCGGGGTGAACGCCGGTTCGCTCGAGCCGAGCATCCTGCAGAAATACGGCAAGGCCACCGCAGAAGCACTCGTCGAAAGCGCCGTCTGGGAGGCGAGCCTGTTCGAAGAGCACGACTTCCACGACTTCAAGATTTCGGTCAAGCACAACGACCCCATCGTCATGGTGAAGGCCTACCGCCTGCTCGCCGAGCGCGGCGACTGGCCCCTGCACCTCGGTGTGACCGAGGCCGGGCCATCGTTCCAGGGCACGATCAAGAGCGCCACCGCGTTCGGCATCCTGCTCTCCGAGGGCATCGGCGACACGATTCGCGTCTCGCTCTCCGCCCCGCCGGTCGAGGAGATCAAGGTCGGCCTGCAGATTCTGCAGTCGCTCAACCTGCGTGAGCGCAAGCTTGAGATCGTCTCCTGCCCGAGTTGTGGACGTGCCCAGGTGGATGTCTACAAGCTCGCCAACGACGTCACCGACGGTCTCGAAGGCATGAGCGTTCCGCTGCGCGTCGCCGTCATGGGTTGCGTCGTGAACGGCCCGGGGGAGGCCCGCGAGGCAGACCTCGGCGTGGCATCCGGCAACGGCAAGGGCCAGATCTTCGTCAAGGGAGAGGTCATCAAGACCGTTCCCGAGTCGGAGATCGTGGCGACCCTGATCGAAGAGGCGAACCGCTTGGCCGCAGAAATGCCGGCCAGCGAGACGAGCATCGGCTCGCCGGTCGTCACGGTGGGCGCGAAGTAGCTTTTCGGTGATCGAGCCTGTCGAGATCTCGCAACTGGGTCTCGACAAGCTCGACCACCGGCACCGCCGAAACCCACCTGGCTTCGATAACGATCACGTAACGACTCCAGCCAACTCCGCAGCGTCAAGGCACCCTCCTCAGTGAAAGGCGCCCCAACCGGGGCGTCGTCTGAGACGAAGCCCTCATGAGGGGCTGATCGGAGCACATCGTGCGAGGTAGAAGAACCCTGCTCACCGGAATGGTCGTTGCGGCCATCCTTGTGCCGGCAACGACGGCACTGGCCGTCGATGAGGTCGACACCACGAAAATACGCAAAGCGGTCAGTGTCAACGGAATTCTGCAACACGAACGTGTGCTCCAACGCATCGCGAACGCCAACGGGGGCACGCGGGCGTCAGGCACGCCGGGATACGCCGCCTCCGCGGACTATGTCAAGAAGGAACTCTCCAAGGCGGGCTACACAGTCACCGAGCAGACCTTCGAGTTTCCCTTCTACCAAGAGGTCACGCCCGCAACGGTGAGCCAGCTGTCGCCGACACCGACGAGCTACGAAACCTCAACGCTTCAGTACTCCGGAAGTGGTGACGTGATCGGCGATCTCGTGCCCACCACCAACGTCGTGATCCCGGCGACCCCAACGCCCAGTTCGGCGTCCGGATGTCTGGTCACCGACTACGTGCCGGCCTCGGCGACGCAGCCACAGGTCGCACTTATCCAGCGGGGCACCTGCACCTTTGCCCAGAAGGTCGCCGCCGCGACCGAGGCCGGATACGACGCCGCCCTCATCTTCAATGAAGGCAACCCGGGCCGCACAGACCTCCTCACCGGAGTGACGCTCGGAGCGCCGGTTGCCATTCCAGTGGCCGGACTCAGCTATGCGGATGGCGTCGCCCTCTACAACGCCACACAGGCGGGGCCGGTCAGCGTCGAGGTCACCGCGGAGGTCATCGCGGAGACCCGGACGACGACCAATATCCTGGCCGACTCCAAGAAGGGCAACAGCGACAAGGTCGTCGTGGTCGGTGCCCACCTGGACTCGGTGCTGGAGGGTCCGGGAATCAACGACAACGGAAGTGGCACCAGTGTGATCCTGGAAACCGCCATCCAGCAGTCGAAACTGAAGATCAAGCCGGAACAGCAAGTGCGCTACGCCTTCTGGGGAGCCGAGGAATCGGGACTGCTCGGATCCACTCACTACGTGGAGAGTCTGAGCGATGACGGGTTGGCGGCCGTTTACGCGAACTTGAACTTCGACATGCTCGGATCGCCCAACTATGTGCGCTTCGTCTACGACGGCGATGGTTCGGCAGATCCCGATGGACTCTCCGGTCCTCCCGGATCGGCGCAGATCGAATCGATCTTCACCGATTACTTCGCCGCGGCCGGACTGCCGACAGAGCCGACTGCTTTTGACGGCCGCTCCGACTACGGGCCGTTCATCGCTGCCGGCATCCCGGCTGGTGGGCTCTTMAGCGGGGCAGAAGGACAGAAGACGGCCGAGGAGGCCGCAGTCTATGGCGGAACTGCCGACGCACCGTATGACGCGTGCTACCACCAGGCCTGCGACACCATCAACAACCTAAGCACCGCGGCGTTGAACGAGCTCGGCGATGCCGCGGCTCATGCCGTGATGACGTTGGCGCTGACAAAGACCGGTTTCTTCGAAGACGGCAGCCGGATGGCTCCGACTCCGCAGATTTCGGTTGACGACATGAAGTACTGGGGGAGCAACCAGGTTCGCTAGGCCATTCGCGAGCAACGCCGGTCAGGTCGGTCCCTCGGGGCCGACCTGACCTGTGCGTGTGCGTGTGCTTGTGCTCACTGCCCATGGTGGCGATCGGGGAGGAAGCTAAAGTAGAACCCGTGCCTACACGCCTGTCTAACTATTTCCTCCGTACTCTTCGAGAAGACCCCTCCGACGCCGAGGTGACCAGCCACCGCCTGCTCGTGCGGGCCGGCTACATCCGTCGCCAGGCCCCGGGCATCTTCGCCTGGCTGCCGCTCGGCCTCCGGGTGAAGGGCAAGATCGAAGCGATCGTGCGTGAGGAGATGGCCAACGCCGGCGCCCACGAAGTGCACTTCCCGGCACTCTTGCCGCGTGAGCCCTACGAGGTCACCGGTCGCTGGGACGAGTACGGCGACGGCCTGTTCCGTCTGCAGGACCGCAAGGGTTCCGACCTTCTGCTGGCCCCCACCCACGAAGAGGTCTTCACCTTGCTGGTGAAGGACCTCTACAACAGCTACAAAGACCTGCCCCTGTCGATCTACCAGATCCAGGACAAGTACCGCGACGAGGCTCGCCCCCGTGCCGGCCTGCTGCGCGGCCGCGAGTTCACGATGAAGGACGCCTACTCGTTCGACTACACCGACGCCGGTCTCGACGTCAGCTACCAGGCGCAGCGCGACGCCTACGAGCGCATCTTCACCCGTCTCGGCCTCGAGTACGTCATCGTCAAGGCGGATGCCGGCGCGATGGGCGGCTCGAAGAGTGAAGAGTTCTTGCACCCGACCCCGGTCGGCGAAGATACCTTCGTGCGTTCGGCCGGCGGCTACGCGGCCAACGTCGAGGCGTTCACCACGGTCGTTCCGCCGTCGCGCAGCTTCGAGGGACTCACCCCGGCCGAGGTGCTCGACACCCCGGACACCCCCACGATTGACACGCTCGTCGAGCGCGCCAACAGCGCCCACCCGCGCCCGGACGGCCGCCTCTGGACTGCTGCGGACACTCTCAAGAACGTGGTGCTCGCACTCACGCAGCCCGACGGCACCCGCGAGCTCGTCGTCGTCGCGATCCCCGGCGACCGCGAGGTTGACTTGAAGCGCGTCGAGGTTGCGTTCGCTCCGGCCGAGGTCGAGCCCGCGAACGAGGCAGATTTCGCCAAGAACCCCGGCCTGGTCAAGGGCTACATCGGCCCGTGGTCTGCAGAGGGCGCCGTGCTCGGCGAGAAGTCGACCACCGGCATCCGTTTTCTCGTCGACCCGCGCGTCGTCGACGGCACCGGCTGGATCACCGGCGCCAATGTGCACGGCAAGCACGTCTTCGGCCTCGTCGCCGGTCGTGACTTCCAGGCGGATGGCACGGTGGAAGCGGCCGAGGTCCGTGCCGGCGACCCTGCTCCCGACGGCTCCGGCCCGGTCGAGCTGGCCCGTGGCATGGAAATCGGCCACGTCTTCCAGCTCGGACGCAAGTACGCCGAGGCACTCGGCCTCAAGGTGCTCGACGAGAACGGCAAGCTCGTCACCGTCACGATGGGCTCCTACGGCATCGGTGTGACCCGCATCCTCGCGATCATCGCCGAGCTGAACAACGACGAGAAGGGCCTGATCTGGCCCGAGTCGGTGTCGCCGTTCGACGTGCAGGTCATCGCGACCGGTCGCGATGAGATCGTCTTCGAGACCTCGGAGACCGTCGTTGCGGCGATCGAGGCCACCGGCCGCGACGTGCTCTACGACGACCGTCGCAAGGTCTCGCCTGGCGTGAAATTCGGAGACGCCGAGCTGATCGGTATCCCGAATCTGGTCATCGTCGGCCGCGGTGCTGCCGACGGAATCGTCGAGTTCTGGGACCGCAAGACCGGCGAACGCGAGCAGGTAGCACTAGCCGACGTAGCGTCGCGTCTGTCCTAAGCATCCCGTAACGCGAAACCGCAGTTGTAGTCGCTATCCGAAAGGAATAGCGGCCACAACTGCGGTTTCGCGTTATCTAGAGCTGCTTCGCATGCTCACGCGTTCGCGTCGCGATGTCGATCGGGCCCGTCACAGAGGCCTCGTCAGCCCAGCATTCGATACCGGTTACCCCGGGCAGCAGGTCGCGGGTGAAGACCGGGTCTTTGCCGAGACGTCGTTGCTGCGTGTAGTCCTTGAGCAGCTTGAACGCGACACCCGAGAGCAGCGCGATCGCGATGAGGTTCACCAGCGCCATGATTCCCATGATGCCGTCTGCCGTGCTCCAGACGAGGTCGGCGGATGCGATCGAGCCGAGGAAGACGACGGCAACGGCGATGACGCGGTACGCGGTGAGCGTGCGCGGATTGCGGGTGATGAACTCGATGTTCGACTCGCCGTAGTAGTAATTGCCGAGAATCGAGCTGAACGCCAGCAAGAAGATGATCACACTGAGCAGCACTCCCGACCAGGAGCCGAGCGCGCCGACCACAGCATCCTGAGTGAGCCCGATTCCCCGCGTCGCATTGGCCAAGTCGGGAGTCGACACCAGGATGATGAACGCGGTGATCGTGCAAATCAGGAACGTGTCGAAGTAGACGCCCAGGGTCTGCACCAGGCCCTGCTTGACCGGGTGGGTGACCGCAGCGCTGGCGCCCGCATTGGGTGCCGAGCCGAGTCCGGCCTCGTTCGAGAACATCCCGCGCTTGACGCCGGTCATCACGATCATGCCGAACGTCGCGCCGACGACCTCGTTGAGGCCGAACGCCTGCGAGAAGATCGAGGCGAACACCTCAGGCAACTTGTCGATGTTCATCGCGACGATGACCAAACCGAGCAGCAGGTAGAGCAACGCCATGGCCGGTACGACGGCCTGCGTCACCGATGCGATACGACGGATGCCGCCGAAAACGACGAGCGCGGTGAGCACGGCGAGCAGCGCGCCGACGACCCAGGCGACCCAGGTTCCGGCATTGTCGACACCGATCGTCGCCGAGACCGTCGCGCTGATGGTGTTGGCCTGCAGCGAGCTGAATGCGAGCGGGAAGCAGAGGATCAGGATGACGGCGAAGACGACGCCCATCCAGCGAGCACGGAGGCCGTTCTGCATGTAGTAGGCGGGGCCGCCGCGAAAGCCGTCCTTGTCTGTGACCTTGTAGAGCTGGCCGAGCGTGGACTCGACGAACGACGCGGCGCCGCCGAGGAATGCCATCGCCCACATCCAGAAGATCGCGCCGGGGCCGCCGATCGCGATCGCGGTTCCGACGCCAGCGATGTTGCCGACTCCGACCCGGGATGCGGCAGAAATGGTGAACGCCTGAAACGCCGACACCGACTGCGGTCTACCGTCCTCGTCACGCGGTGTCTTGTCGGTGAGAGTGCGGAACATCTCCGGAATCAGCCGGAATTGCACCACCCCGGAACGAGCTGTGAAGTACAGACCGAGCACGACGAGGACCGGAAGAATGATCCAGGTCCAGAGGCGATCTCCGCCGTCGGCGATGAGGGCGTTGAGGGCATCCATCCAATAAGTATGACTTGTTGAAAGCTGCAGGCTGCCCAAATCAGATTCTGTACTCCGGTGGTTGAGCTTGTCGAAACCCGGTGAGCCGACCTGTCGACGCGGGGTGCGTCCGGGGAGCGGGTCGCGCGGTCTCGACAAGCTCGACCAACGGGAGCTCAGTCCATCTCGCAGAAGGGCTTAGCCCTGCGACTCCTCCGGCTGGTCCTTTCTGGGGCGGCCGCGCGGCGGCGGCGGGGGCAGGTTCGCGGGCGCACGGCCCGCCTTCACGAGCGCCTGCCGCAAGATCATTTCGATCTGGGCGTTGAGACTGTGGAGGTCATCGGCCGCCCATCGGGCCAGCGCGTCGTGGAGTGCCGGGTCGATGCGCAGCAGTAGTTGCTTACGCTCTCGGGTCACGGCGTGTACAGGCTCCCGGTGTTCACGATGGGGGAGGCCGGCTGGTCACTGCAGAGCACGACCATGAGATTGCTCACCATTGCCGCTTTGCGCTCGTCGTCCAGCTCGACGATGTTGCCTTCGCTCAGTTTCGTCAGCGCCAGTTCGACCATGCCGACGGCTCCCTCGACGATTCGGGTGCGCGCGGCGACGACCGCGTTCGCCTGCTGGCGACGCAGCATCGCCTGAGCGACCTCCGCCGCGTAGGCGAGGTGACTGATGCGTACCTCGATGATTTCGACTCCGGCGAGTGAGATTCGCTCGGCCACCTCGTGGGCAAGTTCATTGGCGACCTGGTCGGTCGAACCGCGAAGCGACGTTCCGCCGCTCTCGGAACCGTCATACGGATGGGTGGTCGCCGTGTGCCGCAGGGCGGACTCGGCCTGGACCGAGACGAAGTCCACATAGTTGTCGACGGCATAGGTGGCCTTCGAGGTGTCGGCCACCTGCCAGACCACGATTGCGGCGATCTCGACGGGGCTGCCGTCGGCGTCGTTCACCTTGAGGCGATTCGTCTCGAAGTTGCGCACCCGAACACTCACGTTGTGGCGGTTCGAGAACGGCACGACCATCGACATCCCGGGGCGGCGCACGGTTCCGACGTAACGCCCGAAGAACTGCACCACCTTGGTCTGCCCCGGCTGCACGATGACCAGGGACGACAACAGCACCGCGAACATCGCGATGAACAGAAGGCCGACGACCAGCACGAGGCCCGAGGCGGAGCCGGCGATGATGATTCCGATCCCGATCACGAGTGAGGCGACCGCGGCGAGAAGGCCAACGCCGCCCGGCACCGACGCGGCGCGACGTTCCTCGATCTCCACGCGAACGCCGTCGTGACCGACGGGGACAGCTTCGACCGTGGGGGTGTCGCTCAGGATGCTCATCGTGCTCCGCTCATCGTCAAGTAAAGTGATATCACTTTATTGATTGTACTGACGTGTTGCAACACGCCGTTCCCGGCATACGTCGAGCAATCGCCGCGAGCGGATGCTGCCACGAACGCTGCCGGGTCGGTCGCGTCGGTCGCGGCGAACGTGTGACGAGAGCCCGCAGAGTCAGGTACCGTTAGAGGTGAGCCCGCTGCGCAGTTTCGCGGCGGCACAATTTGAATAGAGGAGGCCGGCCATGGATATCGACCTCAGTGTGCTGCGTCAGATGGAGCGCGAGAAAGAAATTCCCTTTGAGGAACTCGTGCACATCATTGAGCAAGCCATTCTGACTGCCTACCTCAAGCACATCCACCCGGGTGAGCACACGAAGCAGGCGGCAGAAGAAGAGCCCGGAGCGCGTGTCGTACTCGACCGCAAGACCGGCCATGTGGACATTTTCGTGCCAGAGCACGATGAAGAAGGAAACGTCATCGGCGAGGCCGTTGACAACCCGAGCGACTTCGGGCGGATCGCGGCATTCGCGGCCAAGCAGGTCATCAACCAGCGTCTGCGCGACCTGGCCGACGACGCTGTACTCGGAGAGTTCAAGGGTCGCGAAGGCGACATCATCGCCGGCGTCATCCAGCAGGGCCCGAACCCGCGGATGATTCACGTCGACCTCGGCACCATCGAGGCGATCCTGCCTCCCGAAGAGCAGGTTCCCGGCGAGAGCTACGAGCACGGCAAGCGCATCCGCGTTTTCGTGACGAGCGTCGCCAAGGGCATGAAGGGTCCGCAGATCACGGTCTCGCGCACCCACCCGTCGCTCGTGCGCAAGCTCTTCGCACTCGAGGTGCCGGAAATTGCCAGCGGAGTCGTCGAGATCGTGTCGCTCGCCCGTGAAGCAGGCCACCGCACCAAGATCGCCGTGCGCGCAACCGAGCCCGGCGTCAACGCCAAGGGTGCCTGCATTGGTGAGCTGGGACAGCGCGTTCGCGCCGTCACCGCCGAGCTCAACAACGAGAAGATCGACATCGTCGACTTCTCGGCCGACCTCGCGACCTTCGTGGCCAGCGCATTGTCGCCGGCCAAGGTGACCAGCGCGTACGTCATCGACGAATCGATCAAGGCAGTTCGGGCACTCGTGCCGGATTACCAGCTTTCGCTGGCGATCGGCAAGGAGGGCCAGAACGCCCGCCTCGCAGCCAAGTTGACCGGAGCGAAAATTGACATCCAGCCTGACAGCATTCTGGAGGATGCCGAATAGGGGGTACGATGGACTCCGTTAGAACGTGCATCGGCTGCCGTTCGCGCGCCTCGCGGTCCTCTCTTCTGAGGGTTGTAGCCCGGGATTCAGAACTTGTGGTGGATGAAACCGCCACCCTTCCTGGGAGAGGTGCGTGGCTGCATCCGACGATCGCGTGCTTCCAGGCTGCGGTCAGGCGCAACGCTTTCGGACGTGCCCTTCGCGTATCGCGCCCCCTGGACGCGACACAACTAGAGAACAGGCTGAATTGGCTAATGGATAACTAATGAGCGGCTCGAAATGAGACCCGTCCGTTACTAACGGTCTGCCCCTTTCCGGGTGCAGGCCCGGAACAGGAGAATTGTGGCTGCAAAACCACGCGTACACGAGATCGCAAGCGAACTCGGTGTCGACAGCAAGATTGCCCTTGCAAAATTGAAGGAAATGGGCGAGTTCGTCAAGGGACCGTCCTCCAGTGTTGAACCCCCCGTTGCACGGCGCCTGCGCGCCGCCCTCGAGGCTGACGGCCTGATCGGTTCCGCGCCCGCCGCGGCTGCCCCCAGCGCCACCCCGACCCCCGCGGCCGCTGCGCCGCGCCCCGGCACCCCGGCCAAGCCGGGTGCCTCACGCCCGACCCCCGGCCCGGCTGCACCTGCAGCTCCGGCAGCTCCGGTTGAAGCACCTGTTGCGGCTCCCGCTGCAGATGCCGCACCGGTTCCCGCCGCACCGTTGACGGTGGCCGAGCGTCAGACCCAGGCTGCCGAGAAGGCTGCTGCTGCCGAGAAGGCCGCTGCGGCCGACAAGGCTGCTGCTGCCGAGGCTCCGGCCTCCGCTGCTCCCGCCGCTCCGACCGACGGCACGGCGGCATCCGCTGTGAAGCCGGGCGGAAGCATCCCGAAGCCGCCGGCTGCTCGTCCGGGTAACAACCCGTTCGCCAGCAACCAGGGCATGGGCCAGCGTCCCGCCGCACCGCGTCCGGGCAACAACCCGTTCGCCAGCGCGCAGGGCATGGGCCAGCGCCCGGCCGGCTCGGTGCCGACCCCCAGCAACATTCCGCGTCCGGCGGCTCCGCGCCCCGGCGCACCCCGCCCGGGCGGCCCCGGCCAGGGTCAGCGCCCGACCGGTTTCGGTCAGCGTCCCGGTGGCTTCCAGCGTCCCGGCGGTCCCGCCGGTGCCGCAGGCGGCGCCCGTCCTGGCTTCGCACGTCCCGGTGCACCCGCCGGCGCTCCGGGCTTCGGCCCGCCGCGCCCGGCTGGTGGAGCTGGCGGCGGCGGCCGTGGCCGTGGTCCCGGCGGTGGAACCGCTGGTGCATTCGGTCGCGGTGGCGGCAAGAGCAAGGCACGCAAGTCGAAGCGTACGAAGAGAGCAGAATTCGAACTGCGCGAAGCTCCGTCGCTGGGTGGCGTGAGCGTACCTCGCGGCGACGGTGGAACCGTTGTTCGTCTGCGCCGCGGCGCCTCGATCACCGACTTCGCCGACAAGATTGACGCGAGCCCCGGAAACCTCGTCACCGTGCTGTTCCACCTCGGTGAGATGGCAACGGCGACGGAGTCCCTCGACGAGGCGACCTTCGACATCCTGGGTGAAGAACTGGGTTACAAGATCCAGATGGTTTCGCCTGAGGACGAAGACCGCGAGCTGCTGCTCACGTTCGGCATCGACATCGACGAAGAACTCGCCGAAGAGACCGATGACGAACTCAAGCCGCGCCCGCCGGTCGTCACCGTCATGGGTCACGTTGACCACGGTAAGACCCGCCTGCTCGACGCCATCCGCAACTCGAAGGTTGTCGAAGGCGAAGCCGGCGGCATCACGCAGCACATCGGTGCGTACCAGGTCGTTGCCGAGCACGAGGGCATCGAACGTCCGATCACCTTCATTGACACCCCGGGTCACGAGGCGTTCACCGCCATGCGTGCACGTGGTGCTCAGGTGACTGACATCGCGATCCTCGTTGTCGCAGCTGACGACGGCATCATGCCGCAGACCATTGAAGCGTTGAACCACGCTCAGGCTGCAAACGTGCCGATCGTTGTCGCGGTCAACAAGATTGACAAGCCCGACGCCAACCCGGGCAAGGTACGTCAGCAGCTCACCGAATTCGGCCTCGTCGCCGAAGAATACGGTGGAGACGTCATGTTCGTCGACGTGTCGGCGCGCAACAACATCGGTATCCAGGAGCTCCTCGACGCCGTTCTGCTCACCGCAGACGCCGGCCTCGACATGCGGGCCAACCCGGATAAGGATGCACGCGGTGTGGCCATCGAGGCCAAGCTCGACAAGGGTCGCGGTGCGGTTGCTACCGTGCTCATCCAGTCGGGAACGCTGCGCGTCGGAGACGCCATCGTTGCGGGAACGGCTTACGGCCGCGTTCGTGCCATGGCCGACGAGAACGGTGTCGCCGTACTCGAAGCAACTCCGTCACGTCCGGTTCAGGTTCAGGGTCTCTCCAGCGTTCCCCGCGCCGGTGACACCTTCCTCGTCATCGAGGAAGACCGCACCGCCCGTCAGATCGCTGAGAAGCGCGAAGCTGCAGAGCGCAACGCCCTGCTGGCCCGTACTCGGAAGCGCATCTCGCTCGAAGACTTCACCCGTGCACTCGAAGAGGGCAAGGTCGAGTCGCTCAACCTCATCATCAAGGGTGACGTTTCCGGTGCCGTTGAGGCCCTGGAAGAGTCGCTGCTCAAGATCGAGGTCGATGACTCGGTTCAGCTGCGCATCATCCACCGCGGTGTCGGTGCTGTCACGGAGAGCGACGTCAACCTCGCCACCGTCGACAACGCCATCATCATCGGCTTCAACGTGCGTCCCGACACGAAGGCGCGCGAACGTGCGGCTCGTGAAGGCGTCGACGTGCGCTTCTACTCGGTCATCTACTCGGCACTCGAGGACATTGAGAACTCCCTCAAGGGAATGCTCAAGCCCGAGTACGAAGAGGTTCAGAGTGGTGTTGCCGAGATCCGCGAGGTCTTCAGCTCCTCCAAGTTCGGAAACGTTGCCGGTGTTATCGTTCGCTCCGGCACGATCACCCGAAACGCCAAGGCTCGTGTTATCCGCGACGGCATCGTCGTGGGCGACAACCTGGCCATCGAGTCGCTGCGTCGTTTCAAGGATGACGTCACCGAAGTTCGTACCGACTTCGAATGTGGAATCGGCCTCGGCAAGTTCAACGACATTCAGATCGGCGACGAGATCGAGACCATCGAGCTCAAAGAGAAGCCCCGCGTCTAATCACGCATGCCGAGGTCGGCAGCCGTTGACCTCAGCACCCTGTTGACCTCGCCCGTCGAGGCCCCTCCCCGCTTGTCGGGAAGGTGGCTTCGACGGGCTTGGTCGGCTTAGAGAAGGAGAAGAGCAATGACAGATCCGGCACGCGCCAGAAAAATGGCAGACCGCATCAAGGTCATCGTGGCCAAGCGCCTCGAGCGCGGCATCCGCGATCCGCGCCTCGGCTTCGTGACGATCACGGATGTCAAGGTGACCGGCGACCTGCAGCACGCATCGATCTTCTACACGGTTTACGGTTCCGACGAGGAACGTGCCGACAGCGCCCTGGCGTTGAAGGCCGCGACCGGAATGATGCGCAGCGAGGTGGGTAAGAACATCACTGCTCGGCTCACCCCGTCGATCGAGTTCATCGCCGACGGCATCCCCGAGAACGCGAAGCTCATCGAAGACCTGCTGCGCACCGCGCACGAACGCGACACCGAGGTGGGTCAGCTTGCTGAGACCGCCACGTACGCCGGCGACGCCGACCCGTACGCGAAGCCGCGTGACTTCGATGCAGAGGAAGACGACGAAGACGACTTCGACGATGCTGCACCCGACGCCGTCGCGTCTGAAGCAGTCACGTCTGAAGCCGTCACATCCGACGAGAACGCCCCGAACTAGTTTCGAGACCTCTCGTTTCGAGAAGAGCCGGTGCATCGACCAATGGTCGGTGCACCGGCTTCTTCGTTCGTACCTCTGGCCTGGCGACACGACCCCACCTGTCGAAATGGTGAGTGTCGGCGTGGAGCGCACTCAGCCAGGCAGAACTGGGCTTGGCTAGACGTCTCGACGTTCGTCGACATGATGAGGGGCTCCCATGGGATTGTTTGACCGCCGACCGATCGTGGTGCAGACCGCGCCGTCCGACTCGCAGCAGATCGTGAAGCAGCAGAACGTCCAGGACGGGCCGCAGCAGATCGTGCCGCCGGCGAGGACACAGTGGACCGACGGTTTCGGGCGCATCGCGACGCGCAGCATCCAGATCATCGCTGTGCTGATTGTCGTGAGCGTGCTCGTCTTCGGAATGACCAGGCTCAGCCTGGTCGTCATCCCGGTTGTGATCGCCTTGATTCTGGCCGCCGCGATCAATCCGTTGATGCGGTGGATGCGTTCTCGAGGGGTGCCCGACATCCTGGCCACCTGGCTGGCCCTGGTCGGGCTCATCACCGTGCTGGGCGGCATCGGCTGGCTGATCGTCAACGCGGTGCGCAACCAGTGGGGGGAGCTGTTCGCGTCGGCGAAAGACGGAATCGCTCAGCTGCAGGATGCGCTGGCCCACCTGCCGTTCGCGCTCAGCGATGAGCAGTTCGCCGGCGCACAAAAGGCGGTCGTCGACTTTCTGACGAGCAGCCAGTTCGGCAGCGGCGCGCTGGCCGGCGTCTCGGCGGCGACGGGCTTCGTCACCGGACTCGTGCTCATGGTCGTCGTGCTCTTCTTCTTCTTGAAAGACGGACCACGCATCTGGGAGTTCCTGCTGCGCCCCTTCGAGGGGACCCACTACGCACGGGCCCGTCGTATCGGCGACAAGACGGTGTCGACTCTCGGTGGCTACGTGCGCGGTACGGCGACGGTCGCCGCCGTCGATGCCATCGGAATCGGCCTGGCGCTGGCGATCTTGCAGGTTCCGTTGGCCTTGCCCTTGGCCGTTATCGTCTTTCTCAGCTCGTTCATTCCGCTGGTCGGGGCGACAGTGGCCGGCATCCTCGCCGCCCTCGTCGCCCTCGTGGCGAACGGTCCGGGCGTTGCGCTGATCGTGATCATCGTCGTGGTCGCGGTCAACCAGCTTGAGGGTAACTTCTTGCAGCCGGTGGTGATGGCCCGATCGCTCAAGCTTCACGCCTTGGTGATTCTGCTCGCCCTGACCATCGGCACGATTGTCGGCGGCATTGTCGGAGCGGTGCTGTCGGTGCCGATCGCGGCGGTTGCGTGGGGGATCGTGACTATTTGGAACGGCCCGAATGAGCCGGCCCGGCCGGCGATGCAGAAGCGGCCTGAGTAGCCACCGACTCAGTCGCAACCGCCTCAAACGAGACGATTCCTGTGGCGATGGTCGCCTCGACCAGGCGCACGGGAATCACCTCGCCGGCACGCAGGTCACCGGTGCAGCGTGCGGTGACGGCGGGGTCGGTGAGCTGGATCCGACCGCTTCCGCCGTTGCCGGCCGAGATGACGGTGGCGCTGAAAACCTCGCCGATTCGCGGGCTGAGCACCGCGGCTTCAACGGCGTCGATGGCGGCTCGGCCGAGTGCCGATTCTTTCTGGTCCGACGAGGCCATCAGAGCAGGCAACTCGGTCAGAGCATCCCGCGCCCACAGCGGCACCGGTTCATCGGCGCAGAGCGCCGCGCAGATCACCAGGGTGAATCTGTCGACAAGACGGCGCAGCGGCGCGGTGACATGCGCGTAGGGCGCGGCAACGGCCGCTTGCATCGTGTTGGCGGGAGCCGCACCGTCGAATGCGGTGTAACCGGCCCCACGAAAAAGAGAGCCCGCCGCGTGCATGATCGCCAACTCGCGCGGTTCAGTGAGGTCAAGCGTGCGCAGATACTCTCCGTAGGGCATCTCTTCGGGCCACGGATGCCCGAGTGCAGTGGTCTGCCGCCGAAAGCCCGCCACGGTGGCGGGTTCCGGCGGCGGCATCGTGCGCAGCAATCCGACCCGGGCACCGAGCATCAGCTCGGCGGCGGCCATGCCGGTCATCAAGGAGATCTGTGCGTTCCAATCCTCGATCGGTAGAGGGCTGCGTCGCACGAGACGATAGCCGTCGCCATCCGATTCGATCTCGACGCCCGGGATGTTGAGGCTCGCCCCGCCACGCTGTCGTTCCAGGTCGATGCGCGCGGTTCCGACGGCCTTCAGCAGTCGCAGGGTCTCGACTGGTTTCCCCGCGTCCACCGCGGCTTGGGCCTCTTCGTAACTGAACTGTTGGCGGCTCTGGATTCGGGCACGCATCACGCTCGCAGACACGACGTCACCGGAGACATCGAGCAGCAGCTCCCACACGAACGCAGCGCGCACCTGCCCGGCGAGAAGTGAGGCGGCTCCCTCGCTGATCGCCGCGGGATGCAGAGGGATGCGCGCGTCGGGAGCATAGATCGTCTGGCCGCGGTGGCGAGCCTCTGCGTCAAGCGCTCCGCCGGGAACAACGAAAGCGGGGACATCCGCGATGGCGTAGAACACGCGATAGCCGTCGTCCTGGGCTTCAATGTGCATGGCCTGGTCGAGGTCGGTCGAACCAGCCGGATCGATCGTCACAAAATGCAGGTGAGTCAGATCGGTCGGGGGGAGCTGCAGCGTGGCGATGGCCGTCTGCGCCTCAGCGTTTGCCGCGTCAGGGAAGCCGCGTTCCAATCCGAACCGCTCGGGCAATGCAGCCAAGGCCAGCGCCAACTCGTCGGTGGCCGTCTTCGCGTGAACATGCAGCACAGATTTCGGCATGGCCTCAGCCTAGAACGCCACTCTTTGCGCCGCTGGGAACGGGGGGCACTCGGAGCGGCAGGCCCGAATTGGGGAGGAGTCGCGGCGGCTGAATGGAGCTGTCAACCGATAGTGTTCCGTCAGGAGTAAGTAATGAGGAGGTTTCTGCTTGGGCGATCTTTTGCCAGCCTCCGAGGGTACTTCGGATCGCACAGGGCTGACGTTCTGGCCAGTGTGCATCATGGCCCTGTTGGTGAGCGTGTATGTGGCCGGTCGGCTGGTGCACGGCGAAGGCTTCGACGTCGTCGTCGACATGTGGCTGGCCAATCTGGCGCTCGGAACAACGGCGGGCGTTGCCCTGATTGCCGGCTGGAGAGCGCGGTCCCGGCAACCGGAACTGCTCTTTGCCGCACTCGCGGTGACGGGCTGGGTCGGCGGTCAGATCTACTATGTTCAGGCCCTGGACGGTGCCGATTCTGTGCCGGTGCCGTCGCCGGCCGATATCGGATTTCTTTCGTTCAGTTTTTTCATGGTCGCCGCGCTGGTCACTCTGATCCGGCTCCGGGTGCGTGGACTGACGTGGACGGTGCTGCTTGACAGCATCGTGGGGTCTTTGGGCGCCGCATCCGTTCTGGCTGTCTTCTTCGGCCCGAGGATCAATGAAGCCTTTCACAACTCGTTCTCGTTGTCGACGGCGATCGAAATCACATACCCGGTTATCGACATCGTCGTCATTGCAGCGATCGCAGGAATCGGCGTCGCTGAGGGTCGCAATTCGGGCGTGAACTGGACGCTTCTCGCCAGCGGCCTCATCCTGTTCACCGTTTCAGACGTGATCTACGGGCTGAGCGACTTCGAGTATGTACAGGGCTCGATGGTCGACCTGGGCTGGGCGGTCGGCTTGGCGCTGATCGCCTGGTGGATCACGCGTTCAGTGGATGCCGCACCCAGAATACGATCCGCGGGGTTCGGCACGGCAGCACTGGCCATTCCCATTGCATCGATGATCGCGGCGCTGGCCATTTTGCTCGTGAGCAGCAGTAGTCAGATCAGCACGCTGGCGATTGTGCTGGCCGGAGCAACTCTGGCGGTTGCTACGGCACCGCTGGGACTCAGGCAACTGTTCCTGCACCGTCAGGCGCGAACCGATGAGCTGACCGGGCTGTCAAACCGCCGTGCCTTCTATGCTGACGTGCCCCTGCGGCTGGCCGATGCGCCCACGCAGCCCAGTGCGCTCCTTCTGCTTGATCTCGATGGTTTCAAGCTGATCAACGACAGCCTCGGCCACGATGTCGGAGACCGGATGCTTGTCGAGGTCGGCCTGCGCCTCAAGCATCAGATGCACAGACGCCAGCCGCTCCGGCACCGCGGTCCGCATCGTCATGGTCTGCTGGCCCGTCTCGGCGGCGACGAGTTCGCCGTGCTGCTTCCCGGTGCCAACGCCGACGATGCGGTGAAGGTAGCCGCGGAGCTCCGTGCCGTCATCTCTGAACCGTATTCTCTCGAGGGAATCGATGTGCAGTCCGGTGCCAGCATCGGCGTCGCCATTTTTCCCGAGCACGGCGACAACCTGAACGTCTTGCTCCGCAAGGCTGACCTCGCCATGTACAAGGCGAAAACGGCCCGCACGGGACATCACGTCTTCGGCGCGTCCGACGGCGATCACAGTGATGAACGCCTGCGCACGCTTGAAGAACTCCGGCACGCCCTCGCCTCCGACGAACTCGTGGTGCACTACCAGCCCAAAATCAACCTGGACTCGGGCACAGTCACGGGGTTTGAAGCCCTGGTGCGCTGGAATCATCCGTACCGGGGGCTGTTGTTTCCCGATGCCTTCCTGGGCCTCGTCGAAGAAGCGGGCTTGATGCGAGATCTCACGCGAGTCGTCTTGGAGCAGGCGTTGGACCAGACCGTGAAGTGGCACGCCGGGGGCCAACTGTTTTCCGTCGCCGTCAACCTGTCGGCCAGCTCGCTGGTCGACGAGGGCGTTCCCCAACGCATCGCCGACATGGTGGCGTCTCGCGGGTTGCCGACCTCGGCTCTCATACTGGAGATCACCGAGGACTACATCATCAGAAATGTGGCCCAGGCTCGCACGATTCTGACCGAACTGCGGAACCACGGCTTCCGAATCGCCATCGATGATTTCGGCACGGGCTACAGCTCTTTGGCCTACCTTCGCGACCTACCCATCGACGAGCTCAAGCTTGACCGCAGCTTCATCACCCCGATGACTGTGGACAGCAGGGCGGCGGCTCTGGTGTCGTCCACGATCGACCTCGCCCACAGCCTCAATATGGATGTGGTCGCCGAGGGCGTCGAGACGACGGATGCCTATGACGACTTGGTCCTGTTCGGTTGCGACCAGGGGCAGGGTTATTACATGTCGCGGCCGATCCCCGCTGACGAGATCGCCGGGTGGCTAGAGAATCGGTCGGTTCTCAGCCCCCAGTGACTCCCGCACCCTCCGACCCGAGGCCTCCGACAATTGAGGAATCGCGAGAGGTGCCGCACAGTGGACAGGCAGACTGCGAATCAGTCGGGCAGCAGATACCCGCCGGTCGGGCCCGGGGCCGCGACGGCGAGCCCGTCGGCGAGTAGTCCGGCCAGTGCGCGGTCGCGCTGGGCGGCATCCGGCCAGAGCGTCTCGATCTCCGAAGCGGTGACCGGGCGGTGCGTCGACCGGAGTTCGGCCATGATCAGGCCGCGCACTTGCCGGTCGCTGCCTTCGTACTTCTTCTGCACGGCCTTCTTCGGCCCGTCGTAAACCGGGTAGCCGGACGCCCGCCAGGCGCAGGCGTCCTTGATCGGGCACACGTCGCAGCGCGGGCTCTTGGCCGTGCAGACGATGGCGCCGAGTTCCATGATCGCCGCATTGAACGCGGCGGCCTCACGTCGATCGTTGGGAAGCAGAGCACTCATCGCCTCCAGATCACGTCCGCGGCTCGGCGGCGCGGGCTCGCCCTGGCCGGCGACGGCGCGGGCGATCACCCGGCGGGTGTTGGTGTCGACGACCGGATGCCGGTGACCATAGGCGAACGCGGCCACCGCTCGCGCGGTGTAATCGCCGATCCCGGTGAGAGCGAGCAGCTCGTCGACGTCGTCGGGCACTTCGCCACCGTGGCGTTCCGTGATCTGCACCGCCGCAGCATGCAGCCAAAGCGCGCGGCGCGGGTACCCGAGCGAGGCCCAGGCCCGCACCGCCTCGCTGGCCGGAACGGCGGCGAGAGCGGCGGGAGTCGGCCAGCGGGTCAGCCACTCCTCGAGCCGCGGAATCACCCGGGCGACAGGCGTCTGTTGCAGCATGAACTCGCTGACAAGGGTGCCCCAGGCGGTGAAGCCGTCGCGCCGCCAGGGCAGATCCCGAGCGTTCTCGTGAAACCACGCGGTGATCGATGGGGCGAGATCGGGCCGGGGGAGTGTTTCGTTCATCCCCTCTAACCTAAGCTCGATTCATGAAGCTAGTCGCCACGCCTCGGATCGAGTTCCTGCGCTCGCTGACCACCGAGATTCTGCACAACTATGGGCGTGGCAGACAGATCGTCGCGGTCGGCGGGAATGAGGCGTCGGGGCGCACGGCCTTCGCCGATGATCTGGCCGCCGTCTTCGACGAGCGGGAGCATCCGGTCTTTCGAGCGTCGCTGCGCTACTTTCAGCGCTCACGCGCCGCGCAGGATGCCTTCGGCCCGCCGTCGCCGGAACGCCACTATCGGCACGCCTACGACTATCAAACGCTGCGGCGCGCGCTGATCGACCCGTTCCGGATGGGCGTCGCGACCGGTTTCGTGACGGCCCAGTGGGATCCGGACCGGGACACCTGGATCGAGCCGACCTGGTTGACGGCTCCCGTCGACGCAGTGCTGATCATCGACGGCGAGTTCATCAACAGGCGTGAGCTGCACGGTCTCTGGGCGTACAGCATCCGTATCGACAGTGAGCCGGAAAACGAAGCAGACCGCCTCTACCTCGAGGAGGCGAACCCGCGCGGAGTCGTCTCGGCCTTGATCGACAACTCGGATCCTCTGCTGCCGCGGAGGCTGTTTCTCGATAGCTGTTAGGCGGTCAGCGCCGTGAGCGCGCCGTGAGTGCGCCGTACCGGTTCAGCACCGCGGCCGGCGTCAGAAAGCTCACCGACTCCTCGACCTCGTGTACGAGTGCCGTGAGCAACTCGTTCACCGGGGTCGGCACGCCGGCGATTCGCCCCTCCCGCACGACAGCACCGTTCAAGAAATCGATCTCAGTCAACTGACCGCGAGTGACGCTCTGCAGCGTGGAGCCGAGGTTCGGGACCGACCCCATCCGCCGACGCATCTGAAGCGGAAGGATCTGCCCGAGCGCGAGCGGCAGATGCCGGAACGCGCGCAGCTGGGCATCCCCGAGAGCCTGGAACGCGCCGAATCGCACCCCGCGGCCCACCCCGACCTGTACGGCCTCGCGCATGCTCTCGGTCATCACGCGGCGAAGCTGCGGATCGTCGACGACGGCCTGCACGCTCAGCCCGGTGATCGCCGGGAGGGCGTTGAGCATGTTCACGACGAGCTTGGTCCACTGGGCGCCGACGAAGTCAGGCTGGGCAACGGTTGGCACGGCCTCGTTCAGCACTGCCTGCCACCGCCGGGTAGCCGCATCGACCGGGCCGGAGCCGCGGCCGAGATACGTCGGTGCCGCCGTGGTGACCCGCACGCGGCCGGGTTCGGTGTAGTTCGCGGCGATGATCGAGAGAGCTCCGAAACACTCGGAACGAGGGAGCAGCCGCCCGGCGGTCTTCACCCCGTCGAGGCCGTTCTGCACGACGATGACGGCCCCACCATCGATGAAAGCGGCGTTGTCGGCGATCGCTGCCTCGGCATCCTGCGCCTTCGTGCAGACCAGCGTCAACTCGGGCGACTCGGTCAGCCGTTCGAGCGGGGTCGGCAGGGCGTGAACCGTGCCGAAACCACCGCTCAGCCGGATGCCGTCGGCCTGAATCGCCGCCAGCCCCGCGCCGCGCGCGGTGACCGTCACGTCATGCCCGGCCTGAGTGAGCAAAGCGGTAAAGGTTCCGCCCAGGGCACCGGCTCCGATGACTGCGATTCGCATGGCTCCAGCCTAGATCCCGGACTCCGCTTGGCCAGACAGCTCCGGTCGGTGCCGCTACGCCCCCGAGGACACGAGGTCGGCGGGGACCGTGGACTCCACGGGCTGAGCCGCCAGCCGAGCGTTCGCCCTGGCGGCGCGCTTCGACGGAAGTGCGAGGGCGATCAGAGCGGTCAGTCCGAGCACGCCGGCGCCGACCATGATCGCCGGGATGGCGGCGTTCACGTAGCCCGTCGGAGTGAGCTGGCCACCGGCTCCGGTGAAGACTGCGGTCAACACGGCCACACCGAGCGCGACGCCGATTTCCCGGAGCGTGGAGTTCGTGCCAGACGCCTTCGCATGATCGGCTGGGGCCATGTTGGCGAGTACTGCGGTGGAACTCGGTGCGAAGACAAAACCCATTCCGACGCCGGCGAGCAAGAACGCCGGAACCATCTCGCCGTAGGCAACGGTCGGGGACATCGTCGAGGCAAGCCAGAACATCGCCACCGCCAAGAAGACAAGGCCGACCACGATCGGCAGTCGTGTTCCCGTGCGCGGGCTGAGCAGGCCAGTGAGGGGAGCGACGATCATCGGGGCGAGAGTCCACGGCATCGTCATCAGACCGGCCTCAAGCGGGGTGTGCCCCTGCACGATCTGCAGGAACTGAATCAGGATGAACACCGCGCCGAAGATGCCGAAGCTGAACCCGAGACCGACAAGGTTGGTGACGGTGAAGCTGCGGTCGCGAAACAACCGAAGGGGAAGCAGCGGTGCTGCTGCCTTCGTCTCCCAGAGAACGAAGAGCACGAGAAGAATCACGCCGCCGCCCAGGGTGCCGATCACTTCCGCGCTGCCCCAGCCGGCGTCATTGCCGCGCACGATTCCGTAGACGAGACCGAATACACCGAGGCCCGCCAGAACAAGACCGATCACGTCGGCGCGCAGTTTGGCCCCGAAACTATTGGGCAGCGCAAGCAGTACCAGAGGGACCGAGATGATTCCGACCGGAACGTTGAGCCAGAAGATCGCCTGCCAGTTCCAGCCCTCGATCACTGCGCCGCCGATCAGCGGGCCGAGGGCCACACCGAGACCAGAGATGCCACCCCAGATCCCGATCGCAGCCGGCCGAAGCTTGGCGCTGACCGACCCGACCAGCAGGGTGAGCGAGAGAGGCATGAGCGCCGCGGCGCCGACGCCTTGCAGCGCCCGTGAGGCAATGAGCATCCAGGTTTCGTGGCTCAGCGCCGCGAGTATCGAGGCGGCGGTGAAGACGGTGATGCCCACTAAGAAGACGGTGCGCCGGCCGAATCGGTCGCCGAGGGCGACGGCCATCAGCATGAACGTGGCAAAACTGAGCGAGTAGGCGTTGATGACCCACTGCAACTCTTCGATGGATGCGGAGAGGTCGCGACTGATCACGGGCAGCGCGCCGGTGACGACCAGGTTGTCGAGTGTCGCCATGAACATCGGCAGCGACGCGGCGATGATCGCGAGCCAGACGGGAACGCGGCGGGCGGAGGTGGAAGCCACGGGAAGGCCTTTCGGTGGTAATTGAATGATTACAAAGAGACACGTTAGTAATCGACTGATAACATGTCAAGTGTGAGTGAGACGACAACCGAGCGAATTCCGGCCGCCCTGCGCCGGGAGCAAATCCTTGCCGCCGCCAGCCGTGTGTTCGGAGAACGCGGCTACGCCGGCGCGACGACCGACCAGATCGCCCGCGCGGCCGGCATCTCCCAGCCCTATGTCGTGCGGATGTTCGGCACCAAGGAGAACCTGTTCCTCGAGGTGCTCGAGCGCGCCCAGATCAAGCTGGCCTTCGCCTTCCGCGCGGCGATCGCCGACTTTCCGCCCGTTGATGGCGTGCCGCCCGAGGGGCTGAGTGCGCGGCTTGGCGCCGCCTATGTCGACCTGATCGAAGATCGCGGCATCCTGCTCTCACTCATGCAGGGCTTCATCAGCGGACATGACCCGGTCATCGGACCGCGCGCCCGGGAGGGGTTTCTCGCCACCTATCGGATTCTGCGTGACGAAGCCGGGTTCGCGCCGGACTACGTGCGGGTCTTTCTGGCCGACGGCATGCTGATGAACACGCTGCTCGCTCTGCAGATGCCCGATGCGATCGACGATGATCCGGCGACCAGGGAGATCTTGGCCTGCGCCTTCCAGAGCAAACTTGATTTGGTGATCGACGTCACCGCAGCACAGAAAGAAGATGCATGAGCGCCATCGCAAGCGGCCTGGTCCTGATCGACAAGACCCAGGGCTGGACCAGCCACGACGCCGTCGCCCGCACCCGCCGCCTCGCCGGCACGCGCAAGGTCGGCCACGCCGGAACGCTCGACCCGATGGCAACCGGACTACTCATCCTGGGCATCAACAGCTCGACGCGCCTGCTCACCTTCGTGGTCGGCCTCGACAAGGAATACCTCGCCACCATCCGCCTCGGGGCGTCGACGACGACCGATGACGCCGAGGGCGAGATTCTCGTTTCTGCGGCCCCCGCCAGCGTGGCGGCGATCGAGGCGGATGCCGTGACAGCCGGCATCGCCGCCCTGACCGGGGCTATCGAGCAGGCACCGAGTTCGGTCAGCGCGATCAAGGTCGACGGCAAACGCGCCTACGCTCGCGTGCGCGCCGGTGAAGATGTGCAGTTGCCGAAACGCCCGGTCACCGTCAGCGAGTTCGAACTGCTCTCCAGCACCGAGACCGACGGCTATCTCGACCTCGAGGTGCGTGTCGTGTGTTCCTCCGGCACCTACATTCGTGCCCTCGCCCGCGACTTGGGGGAGGCGCTCGGGGTCGGTGGTCACCTCACGAGCCTGCGCCGCACGCGCATCGGCCCGTTCGGGATCGACGCCGCCCAGACGCTCGACGAGCTCGACATCCCCTCGGTGCTGATCGGCCCGACCGATGCGGCGACCCTGCTCTTTCCACGACTGGACCTGTCGCCCGAACAGGCCGTCGATCTCGGTCACGGCAAGCGCATCGACCTGACCGGCACCTCCGTCAGCGAGATCGCGGCGGATTCCCCGATCGCGGCGGTCGCGCCGGGCGGTCGACTCGTCGGCCTGGTCACGCGCCGGGGGAGTCAGGGAAAGACGCTGGTGAATTTCCCGCCGGATGAGCCCGATGAGCCGGATGAGCCCGATGAGCCGGATGAGCCGGCCGGCGTGACGGACACCGCGGCATCCACCCCGGACCTCGCCTCATGATCGAGTGGTTCACCTATCTGCAACTGACGGTGGCGGTGCTCGGAGGCGTGCTCTGCCTCGTGCTCGGCCTCCTGGGACGCAAGCCGAACGACCTCACTCTGGGTGCTGTCGCCCTGGTCGAACTCCTGCTCATCGTGCAACTTGTCGTCGCCCTGATCGCGCCGGCGGTCGGCAATCAACCGACCGGCAGCCTGCTCGAGTTCTACACCTACCTGATCAGTGCGCTGCTGCTTCCGCTGGCCGCCGGGTTCTGGGCGTTGATCGAGCGCAGCCGCTGGAGCACCGTCATCCTGGGGGTGGTCTGCCTCTCTGTGGGGGTGATGGTCTACCGAATGCTGCAGATCTGGACGGCGACGGCCGCCTGAGGCGCCACGACCCGCCTCCGGATGCTGCGATAATTGCCAAGCCATGATCGAAGAACAAACCCAGGCCAACCGCCGCTCTGAAGCCGGAGCCCCCCACCGCGTGACCGGAGTCGGACGACTCCTCATCGCCGTCTACGGCGTGCTGGCGCTCGCCGCGACCGGCCGTTCCTTCGTGCAGATCGTCGCCAAGTTCGAGGAAGCCCCGCTGGCCTACTCGCTGTCGGCGCTTGCCGCAGTGGTCTACATCGTCGCGACTATCGCCTTGATCGCCCGTGGAAAAGTCTGGTATCGCATCGCTTGGGCGACGATCACCTTCGAACTGCTCGGCGTTCTGACGATCGGAACCCTGAGCCTGATCGATCCCGCACTCTTCCCGCACGACACCGTGTGGTCGGTGTACGGCCGAGGCTATCTCTTCATTCCCCTCGTGCTCCCGATTCTTGGCATGTGGTGGCTTGCCCGTCACCGCCCGGCGTCGGCGGCAGACACCATCGTGCCGGCATCAGGAGAACCTTCGTGAAGACTCTGAACGGGGTCGGCGCCGTTCCGTCGGATTGGCCTGCCTCCGCGGTCAGTATCGGCAAGTTCGATGGAGTGCATGCCGGGCACCGAGCGGTCATCGCCGAGCTCGAATCGCTGGCGAAGCGTGACAACCTCTCAGCCGTCGTCGTGACGTTCGACCGGCATCCGCTCGCTCTGCTCTCCCCGTCTGATTGCCCGACGGCGCTCGTCAGTCTCGATCAGAAGCTTGAGCTACTGGCCGAAACGGGAATCGACGCGACACTCGTACTCGAGTTCAACGAAGCATTGTCGTCGTTGCCGCCCGAAGAATTCATTCGCGGCATCTTGGTCACCGCCCTGCACGCGAAGCATGTGCTCGTCGGCCGTGACTTTCGCTATGGTGCCCGCGGCGCCGGCGACGTCGCCCTCTTGCAGGCCATTGGCGCGACCCATGGCTTTGAGGTACACGTCATCGACGATGTGATGCCCGACAACCGGCACCGGGTCTCGTCGACCTGGATTCGTGAGCTGCTCTCCGACGGAGACATCTCGGCCGCGTCCGCACTCCTCGGGCATGTGCCATCGGTGCGCGGGGTCGTCGTGCACGGAGCGGCCCGCGGCCGGGAACTGGGCTACCCGACGGCCAACCTCTCGCCGGAGTCAGAGGGACTGATCCCGGCAGACGGCGTGTACGCCGGCTGGCTGACGGATGCCGGCACACGGTACCCCGCGGCGATCTCGGTGGGCAACAACCCCACGTTCGAAGGTGTCCCGCAGAAGCAGGTGGAGGCGTATGTGCTCGATGAGGACATCGACCTCTACGGTCACGTTGTCACGGTGTCGTTTGTCGAGCGGATCAGAGGAATGGTTGCCTTCACCGGAATCGGTCCGCTGATCGAACAGATCGCAGACGACGTCTCGCAGGTGCGCGGGCTCCTGAAGTAACGGTCAGTCCGTTGCCGGTTCGACCGGCAGCCCGCCTCGTCCGTAGATGAACGGCACGAGTTGCTGGGCCGTGCCGAGTAGCTCACGACCGCGACCGACGCGCCACAGCGCATCCGTCGCCACCAGGGTGCGGGTGCGCAGAACCGCTTTGATCTCGGTCGGTGCGATCAGGCTTCCCCGAATCGCGACCGCGCCGGAAGCCGAGGGGGCAATGGGCAGGGCGATCCCGAGCGGGCGGGCGATGTCATAGCCGTGCACAACGGCCTCGGTCAGCTCACCCACGCCCGTGCGGCCGTGGTCGGCAGCTTTCTGGGCAGCGATGGCGCGGATGCCGGCCACCAGGTCCGCCGGAGTCGCCGCGGCCGCCGCGCGGCTGAGCACGTCGATCGCCCGATTCGGGTTCACGAAGTGACCGACGTAGGCGCGGGATCCGGAGGCGATCAGTTGACGGTTGCTGCTGCCGATGCGCCAGACCAGGTGGCCGGCGACATCCCGGACCCGCCACTGGCCGCACAGACTTTGGATTTCCCATTGCTCGGGAGTCAGAGTGTCGAGCAGATCGGCCGTCGCGAGCAGGGTCGCGGCGATATGCCCGCCCCACCGGGAGTTGGCGCCGGTTTCATCGACGCTGGGGCGCATGCTGAGCGGAAGGTGTTTGGCGAAGTCGGCCATGCACTCAGCCTAGACTTGCCGAATGACCGATCCCGCCCCCCGTCGACTCTGGGCGGGCCGGACGCTCGCTCTGCTCGGCATCATTCTCGTTGCCGCGAACCTGCGTACCGCCGTCACCGCGCTGTCGCCGATTGTCACTCAGATCAGTGCGGACCTGCCGCTGAACGCCGTGACGATCGGCGTGCTCGGAATGCTGCCTCCGGTGTGTTTCGCGGTGTTCGGCATCTTCACCCCCGTGCTCACCCGGCGCATCGGCCTGGAGCGCGTGCTGCTTCTGGCGCTCGGCGCCATCATGGTCGGCAGCCTGGTGCGCGGGTTCTCGCCCTCCGTTCTGGTGCTTCTGCTCGGCAGTGTGATCACGTTTGCCGGTCTCGGCGCCGGCAACGTTCTGCTGCCGCCGCTCGTGAAGAAGTACTTCCCCGACCGCGTCGGGCTGGTCACCTCGATTTACGCAACGATGCTGTCGGTGAGCACGCTCGTGCCGCCGCTCCTCGCCGTTCCTGTTGCCGACTCGGCGGGGTGGCGTACCTCGCTCGGCATGTGGGCGATCCTCTCCTTGCTCGCCATGGTGCCGTGGGTGACCATGCTGGTGCGGCACCGCACCACTCAGCAGCCGACGCCGGTCATTGAAGAGGCGGATCCCGCACTGCTCGGCAAGATCTGGGGATCATCGATCGCCTGGGCCATCACGATCGTTTTCGCGGTGTCGGCGATCAACGCGTACGCCATGTTCGCCTGGCTGCCGCAATTGCTGATTCAGACCGCCGGCGTGAGCGTCGCGGAGGCCGGCACACTGCTCTCGCTCTACGCCGCGGTCGGTGTTCCCACCGCGATCTTCATTCCGGTGCTCGCCGCCCGGATGAGGAATGTCGCGCTCCTGGTCTACCTCGGTGTGATTTGCTTCTTCGTCGGCTACGGCGGGCTGATCCTGTTCCCCATGTCGGGCACCTGGTTCTGGGTGGTCATCGCCGGAATCGGCCCGCTGATGTTCCCGCTGGCGCTGGTGCTGATCAACCTGCGCACCCGCACCCATGCCGGATCCGTCGCCCTGAGTGGTTTCATCCAAAGTGTCGGCTACGTGCTCGGCGCGTTCGGTCCGCTCGTGTTCGGTCTACTTCACGATCTGACCGACGGATGGCTCTGGCCGCTGCTGTTCTTGCTGGCGACGGTGCTCGCCGCGATTGTTGCCGGCACGGTCATCGGCCGGCCGCACCTGCTTGAGGACGACCTCGCCCGGCGGCATCGCTAGGTAGCGCTCCGCGGCACGAGGAAGCGCTGGGCGCGGCTAAGCCACCATTGAGGCTCGGTGGATCAGGGCCGCTGCTCCGATGAGCGGTCCCTCGCCGGAGAGCGCCGAGTGGGTGATGCGCACCCGTCGTGCGTACTCGAATGCCGTGCGCTCGGCGATGGCGATGCGGGCGGCGTCGAACAGCGCGGGGGAGACGTGGGAGAAGCCACCGCCGATCGCGACGAGGTCGAGATCGACCAAGTTCGTGGCCGAAGCGATCGCATGGCCGATTGCATCACCGCTCCGCTGAACCGCGCGCACGGCAATCGGGTCTCCGGCGGCGTGAGCGGCGGCGAGTTCCTCGCCCGTTGACCCGGTCCAGCCCTGCCGGCGTGCCCAGGCCACAGTCTTCGGGCCGGATGCAATGGCTTCCAGGCAGCCGCGACCGCCACAGGCGCAGGCGTCGTCAAACCCGCCAACCTCAACATGGCCAATGTGTCCCGCGTTGCCGCTCGGGCCGGTGATCGTTCGCCCGTCGAGGATGAGGCCGCCGCCGACACCGGTCGAGACAATCATTCCCATGAGGTTCTGAACACCCTGGCCCGCTCCGACCCAGTGCTCGGCGAGAGTGATGCAGAGCCCATCGAGCCGCAACCTCACCGGCGCGTGGGGAACGAGCGAGCTCACGAGACCGGCGAGTGCGAAGTCGCGCCAGACCGGAACGTTCAACGGCGAGATGGCACCGGATGCGACAGTGATCGGGCCGGCGGAACCGATCCCGACTCCCACAAGCGACGCGCCGGCCGGCAGGGAGGATGCGGCCTGCGTGACAACGGCAGTGACGCTCGCCTCGAGTTCTGCGCTCGACGCGGTCGAACCGGTCAGAGCCCGAAATCGGCTCGGTGTGAACAAGGTGCCCTGTTCGTCGATGAGAGCGGCTTCGACCTTCGTGCCGCCGAAGTCCAAGCCGAGGGCAAAAGCTGCGTGTGCGGGTGCGGGGAGCATTGTCAGATTCTATTGGTCCGTATCTGCAGCACGTCGACGCGACGGTTCTGTGTCCAACAGGTTCTGTGTCCAACAGGTTCTGTGGCCAACAACTGTTGTGATCACGATCCCCATCCTGCTCTTAAGAGCAAGGTTGCCAACGAGTGTTGAATTGCGCAGCGCGCCGACCTACCCTGGACGAGGGTCATACGCTTCACCGGCCCAACAGAGACAGACTGAGAACGCCACGAAAGGAGTGCGCTGAGTGATCGACACCGACGAGCTGCTTTCGATTCGCGCCGCCGAGCTGTACTACGAAGAGAACAAGACCCAAGACGAAATCGGGTCGATCCTGCGTCTGACCCGTTGGAAGGTCGGGCGCCTGCTCGCCCAAGCGAAGGCGAGCGGATTCATCCGCATCGAAATCGTGCATCCGCGTGCCCGGCGCCTTCCGCTGGAGCGACGCTTGCGCGACGCCATGGGGTTGAAGGCCGCAATCGTCGTCTCGTCAGCCGGTGTCTCAAGTGATGAAGAGCTGCAGTCGCGCACCGCGCAGGCCGCTGCCGATTACCTCACCAGCCTGCGTCCCATCCCGCGCACCCTTGGCCTGAGCTGGGGCCGCACCTTGCACGACGTCTCGCTGCACCTCAAGCAGGGCTGGGCTCCGGGGGTGAACGTCGTACAGATCAATGGCGGCGTCAGCCTCAGCAAGCGCACCGGAACTGCGGCGACCACCGCTGTGATGATCGCCGAAAAGGCCTCGGGGTCGGCAACACTCTTGCCCAGCCCCGCCATCCTCGAACGGCTCGAAACCAAACGCGCCATCGAATCCGACCGAGCGGTCGCCGCCGTGCTGGGCCTCGGAATCGGGGCGTCGGCGTACCTCTACAGCGCCGGCCAAGCAGATGCGAGCTCCGCGCTGGTCGACAGCGGCTACCTGACGGCGGCCCAAATCGACGACCTCGTGCAGCGGGGCGCCGTCGGTGACATCGTCGGGCGCTACATCGACAGCAATGGCTCCATCGTCGACCCGGAACTCGACGAACGCACCCTGGGAATCTCCCTCACCCATCTGCGTCGTGCCCCACTCGCCATCGCCGTCATCTCCGGTCGTCAGAAGCACGCCATTGCGCGCGCCGTCGTGACGAGCGGCCTCTGCACCGTGCTCGTCACCGATGAGGCAACCGCCCTCGCGGTGCTCGGCGACACCACCGGCAGCAGCGATCCCCATTCCTCGTAGTTACGACCAACTCGATCCACGACCGACCCGAACCAAGGACACGTCATGACCAGTACCCAACTCGCCACCCGGGAACGCACCCTCGCGGTGCTCGGCGGTGAAGCCACCGACGCCAATTTGCGACGCTACCTGCACGGCATCCCCGGAATCGATGCCGTCGGTCTCGAACAGCGGGCTGCATCGCTCGGCACCCGCTCGATCAAGACCACGTCCAAAAAGTGGGCGATCGACACCATCATTTCGCTGATCGACCTCACCACCCTGGAGGGCGCGGATACGCCCGGCAAGGTGCGTTCGCTGGTCGCCAAGGCGATGAACCCCGACCCGAGCGACCCGACCACGCCCCGGGTTGCCGCCGTCTGCGTCTACGGTGACATGGTTCCCGACGCGGTTGCCGCGCTCGGCGCTGCTCACTCGAATGGCACCGATTCGGGCATCAACGTTGCCGCCGTCGCGACGGCCTTCCCGAGTGGGCGTGCCTCGCTCGCCGTCAAGCTGTCGGACACCTCCGACGCCGTCGCCGCCGGTGCCGACGAGATCGACATGGTCATCGACCGTGGCGCATTCCTCTCCGGCCGCTACGGCCAGGTGTTCGACGAGATCGTGGCCGTTCGAGAAGCCTGCAAGCGCGCCGACGGAAGCTTCGCGCACCTCAAGGTGATCCTCGAGACCGGCGAACTCAACACCTACGACAACGTTCGCCGTGCCTCCTGGCTGGCGATTCTGGCCGGAGGAGACTTCATCAAGACCTCGACCGGCAAGGTCGCTCCCGCCGCCACGCTGCCGGTCACCCTGTCGATGCTCGAGGTCGTGCGCGACTGGCACCGTCTGACCGGCGAGAAGATCGGCGTCAAGCCGGCCGGCGGCATCCGCACCTCGAAAGACGCGATCAAGTACCTCGTGACCGTCGCCGAAACGGTGGGGGAGGACTGGCTACAGCCGCACCTGTTCCGCTTCGGTGCGTCGAGCCTGCTCAACGACGTGCTGTTGCAGCGTCAGAAGATGACGACCGGCCACTACTCCGGCCCCGACTACGTGACGATTGACTGATCTCGACAAGCTCGATCACCGATAGCCCGAACATGACTTTTTCGAAAATTGAAGGGATTCCCCTCACATGAACTTTCTTGACTACGCTCCGGCGCCGGAGTCGCAGGCGATCCTGAACCTGCGAAGCGACTACGGCCTTTTCATCAACGGCGAATTCGTCGCCGGCCGCGGCACCCCGTTCTCCACGATCAACCCGGCCACCGAAAACCAGATCGCCATGATCGCCCACGCCAACGAAGCGGATGTCGACGCCGCGGTCGCCGCCGCGCGTCGCGCCTATGACACGGTCTGGTCTCGCCTCTCCGGCAGCGACCGCGGAAAGTACCTCTTCCGCATTGCCCGCCTGGTGCAGGAACGCGCCCGCGAGCTCGCCGTCGCCGAGAGCCTCGACAACGGCAAGCCCATCAAAGAGAGCCGCGACGTCGACGTTCCCCTCGTCGCCGCCTGGTTCTTCTACTACGCCGGCTGGGCCGACAAGCTCGATCACGCCGGTGCCGGCCCCAACCCGTCGGCCCTCGGCGTCGCAGCTCAGGTCATCCCGTGGAACTTCCCGTTGCTCATGCTGGCATGGAAGATCGCCCCGGCCCTCGCTGCCGGCAACACGGTCGTGCTGAAGCCGGCGGAGACGACGTCATTGACCGCGCTGCTTTTCGCTGAGATTCTGCAGCAGGCCGACCTCCCCGCCGGTGTGGTGAACATCATCACCGGCGCCGGAGACACCGGTTCGCTCCTGGTCAATCACCCGGATGTCAACAAGGTCGCGTTCACCGGTTCCACCAACGTCGGACGGGCCATCGCCCGCTCGGTCGCCGGAACCGACAAGAAGGTCACGCTGGAGCTCGGCGGCAAGGCGGCGAACATCGTCTTCGACGACGCGCCGATTGACCAGGCCATTGAGGGAATCGTCAACGGAATCTTCTTCAACCAGGGTCAGGTCTGCTGCGCCGGCAGTCGCCTGCTGGTGCAGGAATCGATTCACGACGACGTCGTCGACCGGCTCAAGCAGCGGCTGTCGACCTTGCGCCTCGGCGATCCGCTCGACAAGAACACCGACATCGGCGCGATCAACAGCGCGGCGCAGTTGGATCGCATCCGCACGCTGTCCGACATCGGCGAGCAGGAAGGCGCCGAACGCTGGACTGCCGAGTGCGTGATCCCCGAGAACGGCTTCTGGTTCGCGCCGACCATCTTCACCAATGTGTCGACGAGCCACCGCATCGCCCGTGACGAGATCTTCGGCCCGGTGCTCTCCGTGCTGAGCTTTCGCACCCCGGCCGAAGCGATCGCCAAGGCCAACAACACGCCATACGGGCTGTCCGCCGGCATCTGGAGTGACAAGGGCAGCCGCATCCTCGCCGTGGCCGACAAGCTGCGTGCCGGTGTGATCTGGGCCAACACCTTCAACCGGTTCGACCCGGCCAGCCCGTTCGGTGGCTACAAGGAGTCGGGTTACGGCCGCGAAGGAGGGCGCCACGGCCTCGCCGCATACCTCAAGCCGGCGAACAGCCGTCCGTCGGTGGTCCAGCATGTCGAGCCCCGCGCGGCGGTCACGGCTGCCGCGTCGGCCGAGCTGGCCGCGCCCGTCGAAACCACCGCCGCACCGAAGCCTGCCTCACGAAAGAAGGCCGCCAAATGACCCGCCTCGCCGTTCCCAAGACTTACAAGCTCTACATCGGCGGAAAATTTCCGCGCAGCGAATCCGGGCGCGTCTACGAGATCCGCTCGAGTTCCGGTGAGTTCCTCGCCAACGCCGCGCAGGCATCCCGCAAAGATGCCAGGGATGCCGTCGTGGTTGCCCGTGGATCGCTTAGCGGCTGGGCCGGCGCGACGCCGTACAACCGCGGCCAGGTGCTCTACCGCATCGCGGAGTTGCTTGAGGGGCGTCGCGTGCAGTTCGTCGACGAGATCATGCAGTCGGAGGGTGTGACCAAAGCTGTCGCATCCGCTCAGGTCGACGAAGCGATCGACCGCTGGGTCTGGTACGCCGGCTGGGCCGACAAGTACGTGCAGGTTGCCGGAAACATGAACCCGGTATCCGGCCCGTTCTTCAACATCTCGGTGCCGGAGCCCACCGGAATCGTCGCGATCGTCGCGCCGCAGTCCGGCGGCTCGCTGCTCGGGATCGTCAGCGCGATCGCTCCGGCGCTCGTCGCCGGCAACACCGTCGTGGTCATCGCCAACCAGTCGGCGCCGCTGTCGGCGATCAGCCTCTCGGAGGTGCTCGCCACGAGCGACGTGCCGGGCGGTGTCGTCAACATCCTCACCGGGTCGCCGGCCGAGATCGCACCGTGGCTGGCCAGCCACGCCGACGTGAATGCGCTCGATCTGCTCGGTGCCGGATCACTCGACTGGGTCGACCTGCAGATCGCTGCCGCCGACACCCTCAAGCGCGTTCTTCCTCCCGAGAACGGTGAGGATGCCGCGACGCCGTCGCTTGACCGCATCCTGGCGTTCACCGAAACGAAGACGGTCTGGCACACGAAGGCGTTGATCTAGCCACCCGCCTCACACGCCCCCCGCGAGAGCGGTCGAATGGCCGCTTCCCCGCACGGGAAGCGGCCATTTTGCCGCTCTCGCGTGCGTTCGCCCGAACCGTCGACGGATGCGCGTGCCCACTTTGGGGGCGCGGCCGGAAGGTAACAAAACGGTAACGGCTCGGGTAGTGTTGCTGCACGTCCACCGCACTGTCGCGGCGGCGGGAAGGGATCACCGCGGTGGGACGACCGTCGAGACGACGACTTCTTTCGGTGCTCATGGCCTGCGGCACCACTGCGGTTCTCGCCGCAACCCTGATTCTCGGCGCCGCTCCGGGGCAGGTCTACGCGACCGACGTCTTCGGCGCACTGCGCACACCCGGCGACGGAGCATTCATCGCCGGTCACCGCGGGGACAGGTCGGTGGCGCCGGAGAACACCATGCCCGCCTTCGAGTTCGCCTTCGCGAGCGACATGGATTTCGTCGAAACCGATGTGCAGCTCACCAGCGACCACGTTCCGGTGCTGTTTCACGATGTGACCCTCGAGCGTACGACGAACGGCCGGGGAACAGTTGCCGAGAAGACACTCGCGGAAATCACCAAGCTTGACGCCGGTCGCTGGTACGCCCACGAGTATGCCGGGACGCGCATCCCGACACTCGAACAGTTCTTCACGCGGCTCGTTGACACTGACAAGAAAGCGCTCGTCGAACTGAAATTCAGTTGGAGCGATGACGACCTGCGCACCGTGATCGACCTGATCGGGCAGCACGGTCTGAGCTCCCGCGTTGTGTTGCAGAGTTTCAGTATCGAGACGATGTTGAACCTGCAGAGAGTCTCGCCGCAGTACCCGCGCATCATGCTGGTTCGCGAGCTGCCGGCGAATCCGGTGCCGATGGCCGAGCGATTCGGAGTGATCGCCCTCGCCACCACGGCGAAGGCGGTGGCTGCGCAGCCGGATGCCGTGACGCGGCTGCACATGGCCGGGTTCGGGTTGATTTGCTACACGCTCAACACCGAAGACACCTGGGCGGAGGTGCGTCAACTCGGTGTCGACGGAATCATCACCGATACACCGAGTGACCTGGATTCCTGGTTGGCGGCCACCGGTGACGCAACCTGAGAACCTGTCGGAACTCTAGCCAGCACGTCACGCCTGGAGGCATGATTGATCGGGGAGGGCAAAATGTCAGCGACAGTTGTGTTCATGGGCGACGGCCTGATCGCGGGCGGGCGTTGGGACGAATGGCTGCCCGGCTATGAAGTGACGAACCTCGGAATCAGTGGCGCAACCAGTGACGATGTGCTGAGTCACATCGACCTGCTCGTCGAACAGAATTCCGATGCAGTGGTGCTCGGCATTGGCACGAATGACCTCGGCTGGCGTCGCTCCGACGAGCATGTGGTGCGGAACGTCGAGACGATTCTCGTGACGATTCGGCGGCGACTGCCCGAGACGCGCATTCTGATTCAATCGGTGTTGCCGCGGGAACGCGAGTTCGCGGAGGTGATCAAGTCGGTCAACCGTCACCTCTGGCAGTTCGCACCGACCACGCACGCTCAGTATCTCGACCTGTGGCCGGCGCTCGCCTCGGAAGACGGCGAACTCAACCCGGCCTACACCGATGATCGACTGCACCTCACGAATGAAGGCTACGAGGCATGGCTGGCCGAGCTGATTCCCGGCCTCGAGACTCTCTTCGAGATACCACCGTCGAGTTCGGCGATTCCGGTGCAGCACGCCTGACCGCTTCGTCGCACAATCGGGCTCATCCGACCGTCGCGCACCGTTTCGGCTAACCCCTGTACACCGACTTGGACGCCGTGACTCGACCCTGGCGTGGGGAATCCCCGACGGCGTGCACCATCTCGCACGCCCAGCGGGATTCCCCACGCCCAAGCGGTGGAGCCCGCTACCGCGCAGCGATCACCCGGCGGTAGAACTCGATACCGGCCAGAAATGTCGACACCCGGATGCGCTCGTTCACCGCGTGCAGGGTGCCCCGCTCGTCACCGCTCATCTGAAACGGGCTGAACCGGTAGACGAAATCGCTCACCCGGGTGAAGTGGCGGCTGTCGCTCGCCCCGAGCATCACGTAGGGGGTCACGATCGTGCCGGGGTAGGTGGCTTCGATGCTTGCGACGACGAGGTCCCACGCCGACCCGGTGGTCGGAGACACGGCCGAGGGCTCGTTCGGATGCTCCGCTTCGATGAGGACAAGAGGGTCGCGGATGGCTCGGCGCACGTGTCGAAGCATGGCCGCGACGCTCGACCCCTGGGCGATCCGCACATTGACCACTGCGCGAGCCTGCTCGGGCAGGGCATTCGCGGCCTGCGCGCCCGACAGCTGGGTGACGGCGGCGGTGGTGCGCACCATCGCGCTCGTCTCGTCGCCGAGCCGCCCGAGCAACGCGGCAAGCGGCAGCGTGAACGCTCGGGCCCGTTCGAAGACGAATCGCAGCGGTTGACTGGAATGAGCGCCGAGCGTCTCAATCATTTCGTAGTTCGTCGCGGTCAGCTGGGCCGGAAAACGCCGCGCGTTCAGACGCGTGATCGCGCGAGCCAAACGCACCGTCGCCGTCATCCGTGGGGGTGTCGAGGCGTGGCCGCCCTGCTGATTGACCGTCAGCGTGACGCTCGTAATGCCCTTCTCGCTCACCCCGACCACAGCAATCGGTTTACTCACGCCGGGGAAGATGTTCTCGACCACCGCGCCACCCTCGTCGATGACGAGGGCCGGGCGGATGTCGCGGCTCGCCAGCAGGTCGACGATCGCCGAGGCGCCGGCGCCGGTGGTCTCTTCGTTGTGACCGAAGCTGAGATAGATGTCGTGTGCAGGCCGGAATCCCGCGACAACCTGCGCTTCGACGGCCTCAAGGATTGCGACGAGCGCACCCTTGTCGTCGAGTGTGCCGCGGCCACAGATCGATTGGCTCGCTCCCGAGCCCACCAGGGTGGCGTCGAACGGCGGATGCGACCAACCGTCAGGGGTGGCGGGCACCACGTCATAGTGGGCCATCAAGACTGTCGGGTCGCCGGTCGCCGCGCCCGGCCAGCGGTAGAGCATCGAGTGCCCGGCCACGATCTCGCGACTGAGCACAGCGTGCATGGCCGGATAGAGCACAGGGAGCGCCTCGATGAAGCGATCGAACTCGGCCCACATCGTCTCGGTTTCATCGAGTCGCGACATCGTCGGGATGCGGATGAGTTCCTGCAGCCGCGACACAGCGGGGTCGACCAGGCTCGAGTCAGAGACCCCGGTCGTCGCGAGATCACTCACCGGTTGTTGTTGAGTTCGAAGACACGCAGGAGTTCGGCGATGGCGTCGTCACGTTCCTGGCCGCCGGCATCGAACATGTGGCTGACGTGCGTCTGCAGGTGGTTCTCCACCAGCAGCTTGTTGAGTGATCCCAGCGACTTCTGGATGGCGAGCGACTGGGTGATGATGTCGACGCAGTAGTCCTCGTTCTCGATCATCTTCTCGAGGCCCCGCATCTGGCCTTCCATGATGCGGGTGCGGTGCAGCGCGCGTCGCTTGATGTCTTCGATCATGGCTCAAGCGTACTGCCAGGGATTGATACCCCTCAAGGGTATTCGAGTCTTGCTCAGCTTCGGTTCGAAATGGCACGACAGAGGGAATATGCCCCTTGAGCGCGGCGGGGGTGGAGTTCAGAATTAACCTGACCCCCGGATTGGGAGCCAACTGACACAGGAGGTTGGTATTGATGAAGAAATGGACGCGTTGGCAGGACTGGGCTGCGGTTGCCGTCGGTGCGTATGCCGCGCTCTCCGTTCTGTGGACGACTCAGGCGGGTTCGTCCATGCCGATCATGATCACGTTGGGTGTCTTGCTCGCTGCCTCGGGCGTGTGGAGCTTGGCGATGCCCGGTCTCGTGGCCATGGAATGGGTGCATGTTGCGATCGGCGCCTTGCTGGTGGTCTCGCCATGGATTGGCGGCTACGCCATGGAAGCCGGGGCGGCATGGACGTCATGGGTCTGTGGCGCTGTGGCGATCGTCGTTGGCGCCTTGGCGATTCAGCCGGCCCGACAGGAGCATCGAACCCCGATAGCCCACTGAGTTCAGAACTCGCTCAGGGAATGGGCTGTGCCCGAGGCTCGTCGAGCCTCGGGCACCATTCTGTTCTGAGCTGTTTCATTCAGACGGTGGGGGCGACTCGTCGAGTTGGGCTTGGACGGCGGTGGAAACGTTGCCGTGAATGTTGTCCGCTCCGATGCGCTCAAGCACGCCGTCTCGATCGAGCGTGGCGATGACAGTCGGTTTCAGGCGGGCGAGGCGAAGTGTGATGCCGGAGTCATTCGCGAGGCTGACGACGTCGCTCATCTTGGCGGAGCCCTGCGAGTCGATGAAGTTGACGCCCGCGCAGTCGAGAACGATGCCGGTCAGGTCTGTGCTCACGTGAATGATCTCGCGCACGCGGTCCTCCAGCGCATCGGACGTCGCGAAGAACAATCCGCCGTCCATGCGAATGACGACGACGCCCGGAATCACTTCGTCGTTCGGATGCTCACTCAGGTCACGGAACACCTGGGTCTCGGCCTTCCGCGCGAGAATCGGGATGTGGGGATGCGTGGCGACGCCAATGAGCCAGAGCAGGGAGAGCCCGATGCCGATCATGACTCCGGCCAAGACGCCGAACGCGAGGGTGCCGACGATCGCGGCAATCGCGACCCAGAAGTCGAACGGCTGAACGCGTGCAAGGCGCCGCATTTCAGGGATATCGATCATGCCCATCACAACGGCCTCGATGATGAGTGCGGCCAGCACAGGCTTCGGCAATGACGAGAACAGTGGGGCCAGGATGAGCAGGGTGAGCAGCACCATGACGCCGGAGGTGAGCGAAGCCAGTCCGCTGCGAGCGCCGGAACGGTCGTTGAGCGAGCTCGCGGAGAGGCTGGTCGAGACCGGCATCCCTTGAAACAGCCCGGCGCCGGTGTTGGCCAACCCCTGGGCGACCGACTCCTGGTCGATGTCGACCTGGTAGCGGTGCTTGGCCGCAAAAGACCGGGCGTCGCCGGCGGTCTGAGAGAAGCCGATCAGCACCAGCGCGATCGCCGCGATTGCCACGGTGCCCGCGTGATCCCACATCAGGCCGACGTTCGGAAGCTCAAGGGATGGCAAGCCGCGCGGCACATCCCCGACCAGCGCGACGCCACGGTCGCCGAGCTGAAAAAGCCAGGAGGCGAGCAGTCCTCCGACGACCAGAACCAACGCTCCGGGTACCTGCGGCGCGATCCGTCTGAGACCGAAGACGACGACCAGCGAGAGCACCCCGACGATCACGGTGGCCTGATTCCATTCGCCGGCCGTCCCGAGCCACGACCACAGTTCCTGAAATGAATTGGTGCCGCTCGCCCCGCTTCCGGTGAGTTTGGGAAGCTCGCCGATGACGACATCGATGGCCGCGCCGAACAAGAAACCGGTCACGACCGCGCGCGAAAGAAACCGTGCGATCCAGCCCATCTTGAGCACGGCAAGGAGCAGGAACAGTACTCCAGAGGCGAGGGTGATGCCCGCAACGAACGACGCGATGTCTCCCTCGTCGGTGAGGCCGGCGACGAAGACCGCGCTGGCGGCCACCGCGGCCAGTCCAGAGCTCGGACCCATCGAGATCTGCCGACTGGTTCCGAAGATCCCGTACAGGATGGCGCCGACGGCTGCTGCGTAGAGACCGTTCTGAAGCGGGATCCCCGCGATGCCGGCGTAGCCGAGGTTTTTCGGAACAATCAGCGCCGCGACCGTGACGCCGGCAATCAAATCGCCGCGCAGCCAGCGTCGGTCATAGCTGCGCATCCAAACCAGCATCGGAATCAGCTGGGCAACTTTCCGCCGCGGACTCATGACGCGTCGTGGGGCGTTGGCATCGGCATCGGCATCGGCCTTCGGTTCGCATCTTCTCGCAGCGACACCCGCGGCGGGCGTATGTCGGCCCACGTGGATGCTGCGACCGATCTCATGCTGACATCAAACGGCGGCTCCTGCTACGCGTGCACTGACCTCCGGCCGCAAATCGAGTCGGCGAAGCAGCTGCGCATTCAGCGCCACGACGATCGTCGAGATCGACATCAGGATCGCGCCCACGGCCATCGGCAACACGAACCCGATTGGGGCCAATACGCCCGCGGCCAAGGGGACCGAGATCAGGTTGTAGCCGGCCGCCCACCAGAGGTTCTGTTTCATCTTGCGGTAGGTCGCGCTCGAGAGATCGATCACCGAGAGCACCGAACGCGGGTCGTCGCTGGCCAGGATGACGCCTGCCGAAGCGATGGCCACGTCGGTTCCGGCGCCGATCGCGATGCCGACATCCGCCTGAGCCAGCGCTGGGGCGTCGTTGACGCCGTCGCCAACCATCGCGACGGTGCGTCCTTCGGCCTGCAGCTCGGCCACCTTTGCCGCCTTGTCTTCGGGCTTGACGCCGGCGAAGACGCGGTCGATGCCGAGCTCGGCGGCCACCGAATCGGCGACGGCTTGCGCGTCACCGGTGATCATCACGACCTGGATGCCCCGCACGCGCAGCGCGTCGACGGCCTGCCGTGACTCCTCGCGCACCTCGTCGGCCAGTCCGATCGCACCGATCGGAACCCCGTCCTGCAGCACGTGCAGGATGATCGCGCCGTCCCGCGTCCACGGCTCGCTGGCTGCGAGCGCCGTCGCGCCGTGACTGGTGAGCAGGTGCGGGCCGCCGACGCTCACCTGGCGGCCGTCGATGGTTCCCGTCACTCCGACCGCAGCCTGCGCCACGAAGTCGGTGGCCGTCGGCACCGTGAGACCCCGAAGTGCGGCTGCCTGCATGATCGCCTGAGCCAACGGATGCTCGCTGTCGGCTTCGACCGCCGCCGCCAGCGCGAGAACCTCGTCGTCGGTGTGCCCGGCCGTGACCGAGAGGTGGGTGAGTGCCGGTTCGCCCCTGGTCAGGGTGCCGGTCTTGTCGAACAAGACCGACGTGACGGTGCGCATGCTCTCCAGGGCCAGCCGATCCTTGATCAGCACGCCGCCCTTCGCTGCGCGCTCTGTAGCGATCGAGACGACGAGGGGAATCGCGAGGCCGAGGGCGTGCGGGCAGGCGATCACCAAGACGGTGATGGTGCGAATCACGGCGTCATCGGGGTAGCCGAGCATCGTCCAGACGATGGCGGTGAGCACGCCGGCGCCGAGAGCGAACCAGAACAGCCAGCCGGCTGCCGTGTCGGCGAGGCGTTGAGCGCGCGACGAGGAGTTCTGCGCCTGCTCGACGAGCCGGGCGATTCCCGCGAGTGCGGTGTCGTCGCCGACCGCGGTGATCCGCACGCGGATCGCGGTGTCGGTGGCCACGGTGCCGGCAACGACGTGAGAACCGGGGCCGCGTTGCACGGGGCGCGACTCTCCGGTGATCATCGACTCGTCGACATCCGCCGTGCCCTCGATCACCTCGCCGTCGGCGGGAACCCGGGCGCCGGGCCGGACGATCACCACGTCGCCGAGTTCGAGCGACGAAGGCGGCACGATCACGACGGAGTCGCCCTCGATGCGCTCCGCCTCGTCAGGCAGCAGGGCAGCCAGTGATTCAAGCGCGGTGGATGTCTGGGCGAGTGAGCGCATTTCGATCCAGTGCCCGAGCAGCATGATCACGATCAGCAGCGCGAGCTCCCACCAGAAGTCGAGTTCGTGGTCGAGAATGCCGAGACTGGCGCCCCAGGAGGCGAGAAATGCGACCGTGATCGCGAGGGCGATCAGCAGCATCATGCCGGGCTTGAGGGCCTTCAACTCGGAGACGGCTCCGGTCAGGAACGGGCGGCCGCCCCAGAAATACATGACGGTGCCGAGCACGGGGGAGATCCAGGTGAAGAACGCGGAATCGGGCAGCGAGTAGCCGATGATCGACGCGAACATGCCGCTGAACAGCACAACGGGGATCGCGAGAACGAGCATGATCCAGAACAGGCGGCGGAACTGGCCGACGTGGTCGCCGTGCCCGCCGTGACCGGAGTGGTCCATGCCGCCGTGATCCATGGCGCCGTGATCCATCGCCTGGTGGTCCATCGCGCCGTGTTCCCTGGCGGCGTGGTCCATCATGCTGTGATCCATCGTGGGGGCTGAGTCGTGATCATGATCGTGTCGCGGTTCGCTCATGCCTGCCACGCTATACCCCCTAGGGGTATAGGTCAAGCTGCTCGATAGGCTGGGCCTATGCGCCGCCTGCTCCGTTTCGTTGTTCTCACCGCCTGCGCGACACTCGCGCTGGCCGGACTTGCCAGTGCGGCCCCCGCCGTCGCCTCTCCCGCTGTGATGCCGACGGTGCTTGCCGCAGATGCCAACGACTTCAGCTTCGATTCCTGGCATTCAGATCTGCGCCTCGGGCTGACCGCCGAGGGGCACTCCGAGCTCACCACCACCGAGACGATCGTCGCGAGATTTCCCGAGTTCGATCAGAACCACGGCATCAGGCGTGCCATCCCGACGAGCTACCGCGGGCATCCGACCGAACTCGAAATCGAAAGCGTCACCGACGAGAACGGTGTGCCCCTGAGCTACGACACCGAGTCGACCTCCGATGACTCGGGTGATTATCTGGAACTCACCATCGCCTCCGACGATTTCGTGCACGGTGTCCACACGTATCGGATCACCTATCGGCAGACCAACGTCACTTTTGTTCCCGATGATTCGAACGACGATCAGTTCTTCTGGGAGGTGAACGGCACCGGTTGGGATCAGCCGTTCGGCGACGTCTCGGCGACCCTGATCGTCGATCCGGCGATCGCAGGCAAACTCACCGGACAGGTGCGATGCCTGCAGGGCGCCGCGTCGGCTGGAACCGACTGCGCGCATCTGACCAGCGAGGCGGATGGCGACGCCTGGCGCATCGAGGCATCGACCGGGCCGCTGGCCGCTCACGAAGGGCTGGCGCTGGTCGTCGGGTTCGAACCGGCAACCTTCGTGCCTCGCGACGACTCATTTCTGGCAGGCCCGTCCCCGAGCATCGGCCTCGCCGGTGCGCTGGCCGCGCTCGCCGGTCTGGTCTTGGCCGTGATCGGACGCGCCGGTCGCTGGCGGAATGCGCCGGGGCGGCCGACGATCATCGCCGAGTATCTTCCGCCGAAGGGAGTCAGTCTTCTGCACTCCGCCAACGTCACCGGCACCGCGACCAAGCTCATTCCCGCCCTCATCCTCAACTTCGCGGTGCGCGGCAACCTGCGTGTGCTCGCCGAGAAAAACAAGAAGTACACCCTCGAGTTGGTGCACGACGGCGGCCTCGACCCGTCGGAACACGCCATCCTGGCTGATCTCTTCCCGGGCCTTGCACCGGGAACCCGGCGCACACTCGCCAAACGGGACGCGAAATTGTCCGCCGCGCTCCAGAAGAAGCTCGCCGCAGCGCCGCAGCAGAGCATTGCCGCCGGGCTGCGTGTGAAACGCGGCGGGGCACTGCGGGTCTGGGCGATGGCGTTGGCGATCGCGTCGGTGCCGTTTGCGTTCTTCGGCAGCATCATGGGGCTGTCCGACCAGATCGGGGGCTTCTGGCCGGTGGTCACGCTGGTCGTCGGTCTCGGGTCCGCCGCGGCCGCGCTGGTGCTGGCATCCGTCGTGCGACCGTTGACCGCCGCCGGGGCGGAATTGCGCGATTACCTCGCCGGGCTGAAGCTCTACATCAAACTGGCCGAAGCCGACCGGATTCGGGTGCTGCAGAGTCCGGAGGGCGCACTGCGCTCGCCGTACCGGCCCGACGGCTCCACCGATCCGCTGCCGGACCCCTCGCGCCAGCTCGACGTGCTGAAGCTGTCGGAGCGACTCCTTCCCTATGCAGCGCTGTTCGGACTTGAGAAGGAGTGGTCGGCCGTGCTCGGCGACTACTACGCCAGAAGTGGTGCAGAGCCTGATTGGTACTCCGGCTCCGGTGCGTTCAACGCCGCATACTTCGGTGCGGCGATCGCCTCGTTTTCCACGGCGACCACCACCTCGTGGGCCGGCACCGCCTCGAGTTCGTCGAGTTCAGGCTTCGGCGGCGGCGCCTCGGTCGGCGGGGGCGGGGGAGGCGGCGGCGGCGGGGGCGTGTAACCGCCGCGCTCGCACTCGCGCTGTCACGCCGGGCACGGTCGGCTCGCGTGCTCTCGCTCGATAGTCTTGAGGGATGCGCGCAGACCGACGTCCCCTGGGAACACCCGCCGAACCGACGTTCTCCCGGTCGGCGCTCGCGCCGGGCCTGCTGGGCGCCATCGCGCTGCTCGCCGGACTCGCGTTGCTCGATTCCGACGGCTACATCGTCATCCGCTATGTGGTCAGCATTCTCGCGGTCATCATGTGCGTCTTCGTGATCCAGGCCAAGTCATGGTGGTGGCTGATCGGGCTCGTGCCGATCGCGATTCTCTGGAATCCGGTCTTCGTGATCGAACTTCACGGGCAGGGCTGGGTCTCGGCCCAGTTCATCGCGGCTCTCGTCTTCATCATTGTCGGCGTGAGAACGAAAGTCCCTGTGCGCCACGAGTAATTCGCGGGCGTACACTGGGTATCGCGCCTGAGAACCCGGTCACCGTCTCGACCGTGCGATTGTTTGTCAGCAACATGATAAGCAACCGACGCGATGCTCGATTCAGGGTTCGGCGTATCGATCGAGCCGGCATCCGCGGATGCCGGTGCCCTTCGAGATTGGTTCCTTGTGGGGCCCGTCGGGAAGCAGCGCCACTCGGGCGCAGCGCCCGAGCTGGCATCCGTGAAGTGGAGAAGAATGCCATACACCCGCCAGCAGTCGTCAGGCTCAAGCAGCCGCGGACCCCGCGCCGACAGCAGCCGTAGCCGGCAGCGCGCGCGCTCCCGTGACGACGACGCGCCCATCATCCCGATTCTCGCCCGCAAGGTGCGCGAGGTCGAGGCGAAGGCGCAAGCCGGCGGCAAACTGGGCCCGACCAACCGCATCAAATACCAGGTCATCGCGCTGTTGATGCGCGAAGAACGAGCCAGAGTCAAGGCCGACCAGGAGACGACGGATGCGAATCGCGCCGAACTGCTCAAACGTCTCGACGGCATCGCCCAGATTTTGGCGAAGACCGCTGCACGCGACACCAGCCTGATCACCCTGCTCGAACCGGACGCCTCGGTGTCGACGGTCGCCCAGCGATTCCGTCGCGACTGGCTGCTCGAGTCTGGCGCCGAGCTGAGCCCCGACGAACTCATCATCACGCGGGAACCGGAAGCCAAGCCTGAGCTGCCCGAGAACCAGGTCATCCCGCAGTCGGTGAAGGCCCGCCAGCTGGCCAACCCGTTCCTCGCCCCCGACTTCAGCGCCGCGCAGGCCAAGCCCGTCGTCTCGGCGCGCCGACTAGCGAACTGGGAGCTTCTCGGTCCGCTGTTCAAGTCGTTCGAATACGGCTCCGGCGGTCAGGCTGCGACGATGAGCCTTCCCGAGGCTCCGAGGCTCGACCGGCTTTCCCCTCCCGGCATGGAGCTGATGCGGCACCAGGCCCGCTTCATCGAAAGCGCGCGCCTCGGCCACCGCAGCTACCTGTTGGCCGATGAGCCGGGCCTCGGCAAGACGGCGCAGAGCTTGCTCGCGGCATCCGTCGCCAACGCCTACCCGCTGCTCGCGATCGTGCCGAACGTCGTCAAGATGAACTGGGCCCGCGAGGTCGAGCTGTGGACGCCGAATCGTCGCGCCACTGTCATTCACGGTGACGGTGACACTCTCGACGCCTTCGCCGACGTGGTTGTCGTCAACTACGACGTGCTCGACCGTCACTTGGCCTGGCTCGGAACCCTCGGGTTCAAAGGCATGGTCGTCGACGAAGCGCACTTCATCAAGAACCAGCAGTCGCAGCGTTCCAAGCACGTTCTCTCGCTCGCCGACCAGATTCGCCGTCGCACGCCGGGCGGAAACCCGTTGCTCATGGCACTCACCGGTACCCCGCTGATCAACGATGTCGATGACTTCCGGGCGATCTGGCAGTTCCTCGGCTGGATCGACGGCGACAAGCCGACTCCGGCGCTGATGGCGAAGCTCGAAGCGACGGGTCTCACCCCGGCCGACGTCGGTTTCTACGCCGAGGCACGTGCCGCGGTCATCGACATGGGCATCGTGCGCCGTCGCAAGGTTGACGTCGCCGCCGACCTGCCGGCCAAGCGCATCGCCGACCTGCCGGTCGAGCTCGACGACGACCTGGGCCGGTCGATCAGGCAGGCTGAGCGTGAGCTCGGCGCCCGCCTCGTCGCCCGTTACAACGCACTGGTCACCGCCCGCAGCACCGGCAAAACCAAGCTGGTGCCCGATGCCGAGCAGCGTGAACAGTTCATCCGCGCGGTCGCCCACGCCGAACTCGAAGAGTCGAAGGGCGCAACAACCGGCGAGAACGTCTTCACTATGGTGCGCAAGATCGGTCAGGCGAAGGCCGGCCTCGCCGCCGACTACGCTGCCCAGCTGGCACGCTCGGTGGGCAAGGTCGTGTTCTTCGCGAAGCACATCGACGTGATGGATGCCGCAGAAGACACCTTCGCCAAGCGAGGCCTCCGCACCGTGTCGCTCCGCGGCGACCAGACCGCTCTGGCCCGCCAGGCCGCCATCGACGCCTTCAACAATGACCCAGAGGTCGCTGTCGCGGTCTGCTCGCTCACCGCGGCCGGCGTCGGAGTCAACCTGCAGGCATCCTCGAACGTCGTGCTGGCCGAGCTCAGCTGGACTGCAGCCGAACAGACTCAGGCGATCGACCGCGTGCACCGAATTGGTCAGGACGAGCCGGTCACCGCGTGGCGAATCATCGCAGCGCACACCATCGACGCACGCATCGCCGATCTCATCGGGAGCAAGCAGGGTCTCGCGGCCCGTGCGCTCGATGGCTCGGAGGAGGCCGACACGTCGTCAGACTCGATCCAGGCCAGCGCGCTGATTTACTTGCTCACGCAGGCGCTCGACGGAACGCTGTAGCCGGCGGCCGAGCCCCTGATTTGATCGTTCGGGGCTCGGCCCACCATGATGTGTAGACGGTAATGGCGCCGTTTTTCGATTCCCTCCTGTTCCATGAAAGAGCGGCCACTATGAAAATCGGTATCCTCACCAGCGGTGGAGACTGCCCCGGCTTGAACGCTGTTATCCGCGGTGCCGTTTTGAAGGGCGTGCGCATTCACGACGACGAGTTCGTCGGCATCCGCAACGGCTGGCGCGGCCTCGTCGAGGGCGACTTCATGCCTCTCGACCGTCACAGCGTGCGTGGCCTCTCGAAGCAGGGCGGCACGATTCTGGGCAGCTCCCGCACCAACCCGTTCGAGGGCGAGCACGGCGGGCCGGAGAACATCCAGAAGCGTCTCGACGCTCAGGGCATCGACGCGATCATCGCGATCGGCGGCGAAGGAACGCTCGCCGCTGCCCAGCGTCTGACGGATGCCGGAATCAAGATCGTCGGCGTGCCGAAGACCATCGACAACGACCTGGCCGCCACCGACTACTCGTTCGGATTCGACACGGCCGTCGAGATCGCAACCGAAGCCATCGACCGCCTGCGCACCACCGCCGAATCGCACGGTCGCTGCATGGTCATCGAGGTCATGGGACGCCACGTCGGCTGGATCGCCCTGCACTCCGGTATGGCCGGCGGCGCTCACGCCATTCTGATTCCCGAGCAGCCGCAGACCATCGAGCAGATTTGCGAATGGGTCGAGCACGTGCGCGACCGCGGCCGTGCGCCGGTCATCGTCGTGTCAGAGGGCTTCTTGCTCGCCGGAATGGAAGAGGCCCACTCGCACAAGGGGCTCGACGCCTTCAACCGTCCGCGTCTCGGCGGGATCAGCGAATTGATCGCCCCGATGATCGAAGAGCGCACCGGAATCGAATCCCGTGCAACGGTTCTCGGTCACACCCAGCGTGGAGGCGCTCCGTCGGCCTATGACCGCGTGCTCGCCACTCGTCTGGGCATGGCCGCCATCGACGCCATCCAGGCCAAGCAGTGGGGCTCGATGGTCTCGCTCAAGGGCACTGAGATCGAGATCGTCAGCATCAAGGAAGCCACCGGCGGCCTGAAGACGGTTCCGCAGGATCGCTACGACGAGGCGGCAGTTCTCTTCGGTTAAGAAGCGACCGACCGACTATCGGTCTCCCGACCACGTGGAGGTCGACTGCCGCGCGGCGGGGGTTCAGGCGAGTTTGGCCTGAACCTGCGCTAGCGACGGGTTGGTCGCGGCCGAACCATCCGGAAACAGCACGGTCGGCACCGTCTGGTTGCCGCCATTCAGGCTCATCACGAGTTCGGCGGTACCGTCGACGTCTTCGATGTTGACCTCGCTGTAGCCGATGCCGACCTTGTCGAGTTGGGTTTTCAAGCGGCTGCAATAGCCGCACCAGCTCGTGGTGAACATGGTGATGGTTCCTGATTCGGGCACAAAGTCCATGTGCAGAGCCTAACTGAGTCCGCGTGGCAGCCTTCTGTGCGGGGAACTGTGGCGGCCGCACAGGGCGCACTCTGGAATAAGCCAGGTTCGCGTTCTGTGTGGGGAACTGTGGCGGCCGCACAGGGCGCACTCTGGAATAAGCCAGGTTCGCCCGGGGGTGGCCCGCTACGCTGGAACCATGACGTTGCCTCAGGTTTGCGTGAGCTACCTGCTCCGCCAGACGGGCGATGGACGCACCCAGGTCTTGCTGGGACGCAAGAAGAAGGGCCTCGGTCTCGGAAACTTCGTCGGACTCGGCGGCAAGCTCGAACCGGGGGAGACCCCGGTGGATGCCGCAGTGCGCGAGATCCACGAGGAATCGGGTCTCACAGTACGTGCGTCAGATCTCGTGCCGATGGGGCGCCTGAGCTACTGGTTCCCGCATCGTTTGGCATGGAGCCAGGAGTCAAGCGTTTTCGTCTGCTCGACCTGGTCGGGAACGCCCACGGAATCCGACGAGTTGAACCCGGAATGGTTCGACCTCGACGCGATTCCGCTCGCAGAAATGTGGGACGACGCGAAGCATTGGCTCCCCGGAGTTCTTGCTGGAATACCGATAGTTGCCGATTTCACGTTCGGAGCGGACCTGGCAACTGTCGTAGAACACTCCGCTCAAGTTGACCAGCCTGGCCGTGAGTGTCAGGATCATACGGGTCCGAATCGCGGCTCCCGTAATACGTCTGAATCCCCGGCTCTCGTAGTCGATCACAACGGTTCATAAACGCAGAGAAAGACGCCGGTGGACTTCACTCTCATCGTCGTGCTGGTCATCGTACTGGCACTTGTATTTGACTTCACCAACGGATTTCATGACACCGCGAATGCGATGGCTACGCCCATCGCCACCGGCGCCATGCGACCGAAGGTTGCAGTTACCGTCGCAGCAATCCTCAACCTGATTGGTGCCTTCCTCTCGACAGCTGTCGCTACGACAATTTCGAACGGGCTGATCAATGAGGGCGAGGGCGGGGTCGCTATCACCCCGGAACTCATCTTCGCCGGTCTGATCGGCGCGATCGTCTGGAACCTGATCACCTGGCTTCGCGGGTTGCCGTCGAGCTCGAGCCACGCCTTGTTCGGTGGTTTGATCGGTGCGGCAATCATCGGTGCCGGGATCGGCGCGGTGAACTTCGACGTCGTGGTGGCCAAGGTCATCCTGCCGGCCCTGATCGCACCGTTGATCGCCGGCCTCGCCGCCTTCGCTGCGACCAAGATCGCCTATGCGGTCACGCGTCGCGACATCGGCAAGCCCGATGGTCGCGGCGGCTTCCGCTACGCACAGATCTTCTCGTCGTCGCTCGTCGCTTTGGCGCACGGAACCAACGATGCGCAGAAGACGATGGGTGTGATCACGCTCACCTTGATCTCCGGCGGGTTCCTGGCTGCAGGCAGCCCGCCGCCGTTCTGGGTCATCGCGGCCTGTGCTCTCGCGATTGCGATCGGCACCTACTCCGGCGGATGGCGCATCATCCGCACCATGGGAAGCGGCCTGACCGAGGTCAAGCCGGCTCAGGGCTTCGCCGCCGAGACCAGCACCGCTGCCGCGATTCTCGCGTCCAGCCACTTGGGCTTCGCCCTCTCGACCACGCAGGTCGCCTCGGGTTCGGTCATCGGTTCCGGCCTCGGCCGTCGCGGTTCGACGGTGCGCTGGGGCATGGCCGGCAAGATCGCGCTCGGCTGGGTGCTCACCCTTCCGGCTTCGGCCATCATGGGCGCATTCGCGGCCGGCCTGGCCTTGCTCGGACCGATCGGAATTCTGATTGACGTGGTGCTCGGCACCATCGTGATCGGCGGTATTTTCCTCTGGTCGCGCAAGGAAAGCATCTCGCACCACAACGCGGTCAACGTGAACGACATCGATGATGCCGGTCAGGTTGTGTCGATCAAGAAGACCCCCCGCAAGCCGTCGCGGAGCGAACGAAAGAAGGTCGCACAGTGAACGAGTGGATCGCCTTCATTCAGGTCGCCGTAGTCACACTGGTCTCCGCCTGTGTGCTCGTCTTCTTCTTCGCCCTCGGGCTGCGTCTGCTGACCACCGCGGGTCGCATCCCGATGGTCGAGCCGGCCGAGTTCACCGGTGCCATCACAATTCTGACGCCGGCTCGGGCGGCGAAAGAAGCCAAGCGTGCCCGCAAGGCCGCCGCGGCGAACCCGCTCACCGATTCTCAGAAGCGTGTGGCCGTCATCGGTGCATACCTCTGTTTCGCGGTCTGTGGCGCCGCGGTGCTCTACGGCATCTACTTGATCGTGCCGGCGTTGCACGGTTCATAGCTCCCCGTACGCGAAACGGCCCGCATCCCTTCTGGGGTGCGGGCCGTTTCGTCTGCCGGGGCGCTGCTGCCAGGCCCCGGCTGCGTGACTACAGGGTTCCGCGCAGGCGGCCGACCCAGTTCATCAGGTGGTAGATCACGATGGCCGCGATCGTGCCGAGTGCGATGCCGTTGAAAGTCAGCGTTCCGATGCTGAACGTGAAGTTGGCGATACCGATGATCAGCGCCGTCGCAGCGGTGAACTGGTTCACCGGGCGCGAGAAGTCCACCTTGTTGTCGAGCCAGATCTTCACACCGATGATGCCGATCAGGCCGTACAAAGCCGTCGTGACGCCGCCGAGGACTCCCGGCGGAATCGTGTTGATGACGGCGCCGACCTTGGGGGAGAGGCCGAGGGCGATCGCGACGATGCCGGCAACCCAGTAGGCGGCCGTGGAGTAGATGCGGGTGGCCGCCATCACGCCGATGTTCTCGCCGTAGGTCGTGGTGGCCGAACCGCCGCCGAATCCGGCGAGAACGGTGGCCAGGCCGTCGGCCATCAGAGCCCGGCCCGTCTGCTTGTTAACGCTCGGGTCGGTCATCTGGGCAACCCCCTTGATGTGTCCGACGTTCTCGGCGATCAGCACGAGCACGACGGGCAGGAAAGCGGGCAGAACGCCGAGCACTGCCGGGTTCGTGAACGGGTTGTCCGGCGAGTTGAACTCGGGGAGTCCGAACCAGGCGGCATCCGCGACGCTGCTGAAGTCGACCTGGCCGAAGAGAACGGCGGCGATGTAGCCGACGATCACGCCGAGGAAGATCGAGAGGCGACCGAGAATGCCACGGAAGATGACGGTGCAGAGGATGACGGCGAGAAGGGTGATCAGCGCGGTGAGCGGTGCCTTGTCGAAGTTATCGCGAGCGGCGGGTGCCAGGTTGAAGCCGATCAGCGCCACAATGGCGCCGGCGACGACGGGAGGCATCAGTGCGTCGATCCAGCCGGTGCCGGTGAGCTGAACGATCACGCCGACGATGGCCAGCAGCGCGCCGACGACGACGATGCCGAACAGGGCGCTGCCCATGCCGGCCGTTGCGGTCGCCGCGGTGATCGGGGCAATGAACGCAAACGAGGAGCCCAAATAGCTGGGCAGCTTATTGCGGGTGATCAGCAGAAAGAGCAGCGTGCCGATACCGGAGAACAGCAAGGTCGTCGACGGGGGAAACCCGGTGAGAATCGGAACGAGGAAGGTGGCGCCGAACATCGCGACGACGTGCTGGGCTCCGATCCCGATCGTGCGCGGCCAGGTCATTCTTTCGTCGGGTGCGACAACATCCGATACTCCGACAGTCTTACCGTCGCCGTGCAGTTTCCAGGGCAGCGCCATAGTTCCTCGTTCCAATTCGATTTAGATCCTTGCCGATCGTAGTGGGCGCCAGCCGGGTTGAAATGCGGAAAGATACACCGTGGCGGGGTGGACGCGCCAGGGCGTTTAGACTTATTCCCTGAGAATCCGCCGAACTGGCCCAGGAGAAGATCATTACCAGTACACAAACCCCCACGTCCCCGGCAGTGCCGAAAACGGGCATGAAGGCCCGGATCGACAACTACTTCGAGATCAGCTCACGCGGGTCAACCTGGGGCAAGGAAGTGCGCGGCGGCCTGGTGACCTTCGTCACGATGGCCTACATCGTCATCCTGAATCCGCTGATCCTCGGTGGCTTCAGCGCCGACCAGGCACCGCTCGACGTGCTCGGCAACTGGCTGCCCAACTCGCAGGTCGCCGCGGTCACCGCGCTGACCGCCGGTGTGATGACGATCCTCTTCGGTCTCATCGCTCGTTTGCCCTACGGTTTCGCAGCCGGCCTCGGCATCAACTCGTTCCTCGCCGTCAGCGTGGTCGGACAGGTGACCTGGCCGGAAGCCATGGGCCTCGTCATCATCAACGGTCTGATCATCGTGCTGCTGGCGTCGACCGGTCTGCGCTCGCTGATCTTCAACGCCGTTCCCCAGCAGCTGAAGATCGCGATCACCGTCGGTATCGGTATGTTCATCGCCTTCATCGGATTGGTCAACTCCGGTTTCGTGCGTGCCAGCCCCGCCGGTCCTCCGGTTCAGTTGGGCGACAACGGATCCGTCACCACGCTTCCGACGGCAACATTCGTCATCGGACTCATCCTCATCGGCATTCTGGTCGCCCGGAAGGTGAAGGCCGCGCTGCTGATCGGCATCGTCGCCACGACGGTTCTCGCCATCATCCTGGAGGCCATCTTCAAGGTCGGCCCGTCGCTCGGCACCAACCCGGCCGGGTGGAACCTGAACGCTCCCGTGCTGCCGACCAGCATCGTCTCGGTTCCCGACCTCAGCCTGGTCGGCCAGTTCAGCTTCGGCGCGTTCGAGCGCATCGGCATGCTCGCCGCCGTGATGCTCATCTTCACCCTGGTCTTCACCAACTTCTTCGACGCCATGGGCACCATGACCGGGCTCGCCAACGAGTCGGGGCTCGCCGACAAGAACGGCAACTTCCCGCGCCTGAAGTCGGCCCTGATCGTGGAAGGCATCGGTGCTGTCGCCGGTGGCGCGGCATCCGCCTCGTCGAACACCGTCTTCGTGGAGTCCGGCGCCGGCATCGGCGAAGGTGCGCGCACCGGGTTCGCGAACATCGTCACGGGTGTGCTGTTCCTCGCCGCGATGTTCTTCACGCCGCTGACCCAGATCGTCCCGCTCGAGGTGGCCAGTGCCGCGCTGGTGATCGTCGGTGCGATGATGGTGTCGCAGATTCGCTTCATCGACTTCAGCGAGTTCTCGGTCGTGCTGCCGGTGTTCCTCACGATCACCGTGATGCCGCTCACCTACTCGATTGCCAACGGTATCGGCGCCGGCTTCATCAGCTATGTGCTGGTGCGTTCGCTCTCGGGCAAGGCCAAGGAGATCAGCCCGTTGCTCTGGGTTGTCGCAGCCGGCTTCCTGATCTACTTCGTGCGTGGTCCGATCGAGGCGACGCTCGGCTTCTAGCCCGCTTCTCGTTACGCGCGCCTGCGCCAGTGGCGCGTGCGCTCATATCGTCGGCTCTCCGTCGGGACAGCGACGATGTGAGCGCACGCGTGAGCGAGGAGAGCGGAAACCGGGGGGAGAATCACCGCTCGGATGCGGGGGAGAAGCAGCGCTCGCATTCGGGGGATAGCCCCATGCCGACACGGCCTCGGCATCCGTAACGTTGATCACACGTTGCACAAGCAACTCAACAACGATTCAGGAGAACACTCTCATGTCAACCACAGCCGCCTACCCCGCTCCCGCGCAGGCACCCGCACCGGAATCCGGTCAGGCACCGGCCGCCGAGTTCGGGCACGCACCGGGTCAGGCCTGGAACCCGACCCCCGGCCCCGCGCCGGTGACAGAAGGACGCGCACTCGGCCTCTCGAGCCTCGTGCTCGGGCTGGTGTCGATCTTCGCCGGCTGGACCTTCTTCGCCCCGGTCGCCGGCCTGGTCACCGGAATCATGGCCCTCAGCCGTGAGCCCGCCAACCGCACCATGGCCATCTGGGGCATCGTGTTGAACGCCGTGATGATCGCCGGGTGGGTTCTCCTCGGTTTGCTCTTCGTCGGCCTCGGCCTGGCCCTGGTGCCGTTCGCGTTCGTTCTGTAGCGCTCGTCTTCGCTCGATCGACGGTCACTCTGTCGGATTCCGCCGCCAGCCGCACACGATGTGTGCGTCTGGCGGCGTTTTTGTGCGTCAACCACGCTCTACAGGCACGCCTCGGCTTCGGCAACGGTCAGGTGCCCGCGATAGGGTTGATGAGTCAGGAGCCACAAGCTCGCCCCCCATCGGCAATGGAGCCATAGTGTCAACTCGCGTGTCCGAAAACCCGTCAGCGCAGTCGGAGATCATCATCGATTCAACTACCCCACCGGCAGTCGATGCCGACGTGGCCCGACCCGGGTTCCGGCTCGAACGGGATTCGCTCGGAGCACTTGAGGTTCCCGAGAACGCCTATTGGGGTGTGCACACCAAGCGAGCGATGGATAACTTTCCGATCGCCAAGCGGCCGATCTCGGTCTACCCCGACTTCATCGTTGCCCTCGCTTCGGTCAAGCAAGCCTGCGCCCGTGCCAACAAGGAGATCGGCGCGCTGAGCCCCGAGAAGGCCGGCTGGATCGACGCGGCCTGCCAGGACATCATCGATGGCAAGTACCACGACGAGTTCGTCGTCGGTGTCATCCAGGGTGGCGCCGGAACCTCGACGAACATGAACGCCAACGAGGTCATCTGCAACCTCGCGCTCGAACGTGCCGGGTACGCCAAGGGGCGCTACGACATCCTCAGCCCGATCGACCACGTCAACCGCAGCCAGTCGACGAACGACACCTACCCGACCGCGATCAAGATTGCGCTCAACTTCTCGCTGCAGCACCTGCTGCGCGAACTCAAGCTGCTGCAGGGCTCTTTCTCGGCCAAGGCCGTCGAGTTCAACCACATCCTGAAGGTCGGCCGCACTCAGATGCAGGATGCCGTGCCGATGACGCTCGGCCAGGAGTTCCACGGCTACGCGACGACGCTCGGTGAAGATTACGACCGCCTCACCGAGACGATCTGGCTGCTGGCCGAGATCAACCTCGGCGCGACCGCGATCGGCACCGGCATCACCGCCGACCCCGGTTACGCGGCAGCCGCCATCCGTCACCTCAACACGATCACGGGACTCGACCTCGTCACCGCGCCCGACCTGATCGAGTCGACGAGTGACGCCGGCGGTTTCATGTCGTTCAGCGCCAACCTCAAGCGCAGCGCGATCAAACTGTCGAAGATTTGCAACGACCTGCGTCTGCTCTCGTCGGGACCGCAGGCCGGATTCGGTGAGATCAACCTGCCGCCCAAGCAGGCCGGCTCGAGCATCATGCCGGGCAAGGTCAACCCGGTCATTCCCGAGGTCGTCAACCAGGTCGCGTTCGCCGTGGCCGGGGCGGATGTCACGGTGACGATGGCCGCAGAAGGCGGCCAGCTGCAGTTGAACGCCTTTGAGCCCGTCATCGCGCACTCGCTGCTGCAGAGCCTGGCCTGGATGACGCAGGCAATGTGGACGCTGCGTGTGAACTGCATCGACGGCATCACCGCCAACGAAGACCGCCTGCAATCCATGGTCGGATCGAGCGTCGGCGTGATCACCGCGCTGATTCCGCACATCGGATACTCGGCTGCAGCAGCTCTGGCGAAGACCGCGCTGCTGACCGGTCGCAACGTGGCCGACCTCGTCGTCGAGTCGAAGCTGATGACCCGCGAAGACGTGATGCGGGAGCTGGAGCCGGCCCGTTTGTCCGGCATGGTCACCGACACGCAGACCAGCACGATTCCTATCATCGAATAGCCCACGCTCGCTGAGCAACACCACGCGCACACGGGCGACGGCGTCAATGACGCCGTCGCCCGACCGGTGGATTTCCCGGTTCGTTGGCTGAAGCGTCCGCTGAAGACTGCGGGTGTTGAAAGAGGCAATGCGACGTCCGCTACGCTTACAGACGGCCAGGCCTTTCAACCTGGAAAACCATCATTTCCGATATCCGAGATATCCGAGATCTCCGTGGTAGCTCAGATCGGCATCCATTGCTGACAGCAGTTCCGCCCGGGGACGGCGGATCTCACGACGAACTCAACATCCGGGGGGAACCACACCATGAGATCGATCTCTTACAAACCTGCATTCTCTGCCCTTGAAATCATTTTCGGGCTCATCGGTCCGGCCATCATTGTGATCTCACTGGTCGTCCCCATCCCCGACATGAAAATCGGTACCCTCTGGCTCAACGTGCCCGACGGTGTCGCGAATGCGGTTCTTACCGCCGTGGGTGTGCTGGTGACTCTCATGACTGTCCACAACCTGCTCGTCAAGCGAGCTGCGCGCGCACATGGCGCGGCCATTGTCCTTGACGAGACCGCGCTGACCTATACGCAGGTTCGGGGCTACACAGGCGTACTCGCGACCATTCCCTACGCCGACATCCGCAAGGTTGCCGTCACCACTGGTGACGATAATGTCGTGAAGCTCGTCACTCCCTCGGCGCGCCCGGCCAAGGTGACCTTCGACGCGGACAACATGACGAGCACCGCGGACTTCCACACTCTCATCGACGTGCTGAAGCACAAAGCGGACAACGCGTCGTTCACGGCAAAAGAGATCCAGGCATAGTGGGAGCCCACTGGCTTCGCACTGCCCGTGAGGCGCTTTCCGGTAAGAAGTACCGACGAGCGCCACAGAAGCAGGAATTGGCGACGGCCGAACGACGAGCGCTTGCCGCCGGGCTCGTCAACTCGGAGCAGATCATGGCATTTGCGGACAGCCTCGAAACCGGACTCCCTTCTGGCCGCATCGCTCACGGTCTCACGACCGCATGGTCGATCGCTTCGCGCGACGATGCGTTGGAGACGCTCGATTGGCTCGTGAACACGGGCGACCGGTACATCTTCGACATTGTCTTCCGTGCGTACGACGAGACGCCGGGCGATGACCGTGTACGCACAATTGCAGAGTCGCTCTGGAACACGGGGCGGTACGAGACCGAGGACGCGATCCAAGACGATCTCGCAACAGGGGTTCGAATGCTCGCGTGCATTGACGAGACGTACCGAACTCTGAAGGATCCCATCAACGGCGAGTACCGTGCCGAACACTACAGAGCGGGCATCCTGGCCTGGGACATCGGCCGGCTGGTGACCCTCGCCCGCTTATGCTGCGACCATGGCCTCATTGACGCGAAGGAGCGGCATGATCGGCTCATTGTCGCCGATGCCCAACTCACGACGCACTTCTCGTCGTGGCCGGTCTTCGCGCGTAGCTATGTGCTGGGTCGCGCGGCAAAGGGTGGCCGGAGCGTCGCCCTCGACGGAATCATCGGCATCGCCACGGATGCGATGTCAGACAGAAAGAGCCCGTGGCTCCTTTCACCACTCTGATCTTCAGAACGGCCGCGGTCCTCGCCGCACGGAAGATGCCACGTCAGGCGTAGCCTGGCTTTGTGACGATCTGGGAGCGACGACGCACTCGTGGGACGACTGGCGACGAGGGTGACTCGGCTGCGGTTCGCGATCGGACAGAACCCGACATCGACTGGCGAATTCTTCCTCCCGGCGCTCGGTCGTTTCAGTTCGACGCGCCGAGCGGTGCACTGGCAGCAGTCTCGTTCGGTGACCCGGACGATGAGCGCGTGGTGGTCGTTCCGGGGGCGACGGGGTCAAAGGAAGACTTCATCCTGGTCGCGCCGCTGCTTGCCGCCGCCGGGTACCACGTTGAGAGCTACGACCTGGCCGGGCAGTACGAATCGGCTGGAGCCGGACCGCCGACCGGGGAGAAGTTCGACTACGACCTCTTCGTCGACGATCTCTTGGCGTTTTTGAACGCCGGACAGGCGCCGGCGCATGTGCTCGGCTATTCCTTCGCCGGGTTCGTCGCCCAGTTGGCCTATCTGCGCCAGCCCGAGATGTTCTTGTCGCTTGCATTTCTCGGGATGCCGCCGCAGCCCGGTCAGAGTTTTCGCGGTGTGAGCTGGATCGGCCCGCTGAGCTATGTCATCACACCGCACGCGATTGCCGGGTTGCTCATCTGGGGGGTCAAGTGGAACCTCAATCGGGCGGCGCCCGGCCGATTGCCGCTCGTGCGTGAACGATTTGACGACACCGTGCGAGCGAGTGTCGACGACATCATCGGGCTGATGAAAAGCGCCCCGGATTTGCGCCCGGAACTGGCGGCCAGCGGCCTGCCGATGCTCGTCGCCGTGGGAAGCCACGATCTCTGGCCGGTGCAGATGCAACGGGAGCTTGCCGAGTTCATCCGTGCCGACTTTCGCGAATACCCCACCGGGCACAGCCCGTGCGAGACCACTCCGCATCAGCTGGCCCGCGACCTCGTCGCGTTGTACCGCCGAGCATCCGGCGGGTGAGTCAGGCCCGAGCTGCGCGTCGAACCTGACGCCGCGCTTGCCGGCGATGCATCGGCGATTGATCGGACCAGTGCAGCTTCATGGTGCGAAACGCCCAACGGATGCGACGGAAGAAGCCGGTGAAACTGTCGAACGGCCGCGCCGAGATCCCCACCCTCAACGATGCCCGGTAGGCCACGACCGTCGAAACGTCGAGGTGATAGCTGAGATCGAGGTCGTCGTGCACGTTCGGCACCCCGCGGTGCACCTGGTCTCGCACGTCCTGCCACAGCCGTTGACGCATCACAAAGTTCGATCCGAAGATCGGCGGCGCGGTCAGCCACCATCCCATGAACCAGAAATAGGCACCGATGTAGAGGTGCTCGCCGAGCGCCGCGACGACCGGGCCGCAGTCGTAGAACCGGCCGGGTCCCGTCAACACTTCGATCTCGGGGGAGCGCCGAAACTCGTCCTCGATCTGGGCAAGCCAGTTGGGAGGGGGAACCGAATCCGCATCGATCCGCGCGATCAGATCGCCGGATGCCGCGTCATACCCGGCCGCCGCTGCCGGCCAGATTCCACGCAGGGGTTCGGACACCACTCGCGCCCCCGCCGCGCGCGCCACGCTCGCCGAGGCATCCGTCGACGCATTGTCGACCACGATCACCTCGTCGGCCCGGCGTTCCTGGGCCGCCAGCGCGGCAAGTGCCTGCCTCAGAAACTGCGCATCGTTGAAGCAGGGAATCACGACCGAAATGGTGACCATCGCCCGCCTTCCTTCTGCCGCGCATGCCGAGTTCATCGGATACTACGCCTGGCAGAGGTCGACGCGTGAAACCGCCTAGATCTCGCGGCAGTGCGTGGTGAGCATGCCGATCTTGTCGATTGTGATCGTGACGGTGGACCCGTCGCGCAAGAACACCTGCGGCTTGCGGCTGTAGCCGGCTCCGCCCGGGCTGCCGGTCGAGATCAGCGTGCCGGGCAGCAGCGTCGCGGTCTTCGAGAGGTAGGAGATGATCTCGGCAACGGTGCGCACCATGTCGCCGCTCGAGGCATCCTGCAGGATGCGCCCGTCAACGTGGGTGGTCAGCCAGACATCCTGCGGGTCACCGATCTCATCGGCCGTGACGACGACCGGGCCGGTCGGAGTGAACCCGTCGAATGACTTGCAACGCGACCACTGGGCTTCGGAGAACTGAATGTTGCGCGCGGTGATGTCGTTGACGACGGTGTATCCGAAGACGTAGTCGAGGGCGTCGGCAACCGACACATTGCGGGCCGGGCGGCCGATGATGACACCGAGCTCAGCCTCGTAGTCGACCTCCTGGGTCAGGTCGGCCGGCCAGCTGATCGTCGATTCGTGCCCGGTGAGCGAGTTCGGCCAGAGCGAGAAGATGGTGGCGGCCGTCTCGGAGCGCAGCTTCAGCTCTGAGGAGTGAGCCGCATAGTTCGCGCCGATCGCGAGCACCTGCGGCGGGCGCAGAACGGCCGACGAGTGTCGAAGCTCGCTGATCGGGGTGAGGCTCGTTCCATGGGCGAGTGCATTGCCGACGAGGGCACGCACCCGGTCGATCTCCTCTTGACCCTTTTCGAGGAGGTCCTGCAGGTCGCGCGGTGCATCGTCAAGCACCTCGTCGAGAAAGAGGGCTCCGTCTCCGTGGGTGACCGCGAGGCGGGGAACAGACTGGCCTTCAATTCTCAAATGTGCAAACTTCACATATCCAGGCTAGAGCACCAATTGAGGCCAAACCTATGGAATAGGAGCAAAGACAAGGCGAACCCTTGGTGCCAAAGGTACAAGTTTGACCCCGTGCCGAGGCACGCCGTCGAGTCATTCGCGCGCGAGAGTAGCCGGTACTCTGGAAATCTGAAACTGCGAGAAAGATGCGAAATATGAGCACGATTGATCCAGCAATCCAGCACGTCTTTGATGAGGTTCTGCTTCGTAATGCCGGTGAGGTTGAGTTTCACCAGGCAACACGTGAGGTCTTCGAATCCCTCGGACGCGTTGTGCTCCGACACCCGCAGTACGCCGATGCGTCGATTCTGCAGCGCATTTGCGAGCCCGAACGCCAGATCATTTTTCGTGTGCCGTGGATCGACGATTCGAACCGCGTGCAGATCAACCGTGGATTCCGAGTTGAGTTCAACTCGGCACTCGGCCCGTACAAGGGCGGCCTGCGCTTTCACCCCTCGGTGACACTCGGCACCGTCAAGTTCCTCGGCTTCGAACAGATCTTCAAGAACGCCCTGACCGGCATGCCCATCGGCGGCGGCAAGGGCGGCAGCGACTTCGACCCGAAGGGTAAGTCGGAGCTCGAGATCATGCGCTTCTGCCAGTCGTTCATGACCGAGCTCTACCGCCACATCGGCGAGTACACGGATGTTCCCGCCGGCGACATCGGCGTCGGCGGACGTGAGATCGGTTACCTGTTCGGTCAGTACAAGCGCATCACCAACCGCTACGAGTCGGGCGTTCTCACCGGCAAGGGTGTGGGCTGGGGCGGATCCCGCGCCCGCACCGAAGCCACCGGCTACGGCGCTGTCTTCTTCACTGAGCAGATGCTCGCCACCCGCGGCGCAAGCTTCGACGGCGCCCGCGTGCTCGTCTCCGGCTCCGGCAACGTCGCAATCTACGCAATCGAAAAGGTGCACCAGCTCGGCGGCGTCGTCGTGGCCTGCTCCGACTCGGCCGGCGTCGTGTACGACAAGGACGGCATCGACCTCGATCTGCTGCGCGAGGTCAAAGAAAACCAGCGCGGTCGGCTCTCCGACTACGCGGCGCTGCGCGGCTCGGCCTCCGACTACCGTGCCGGCGGAAACATCTGGGCGCTGGCCGCCGAGACCCGCATCGATGTCGCGCTGCCCTGCGCCACCCAGAACGAACTGCATGAAGACGACGCCCGGGTTCTCGCCGCGAACGGCGTGCGCGCGGTCGCCGAGGGCGCGAACATGCCGTGTACTCCGGATGCCGTGCGCGTTTTCGCCGAGGCTTCGGTGCTCTTCGCGCCGGGCAAGGCAGCCAATGCCGGCGGTGTCGCCACCTCGGCACTCGAGATGCAGCAGAACGCGTCGCGTGACTCGTGGACCTTCGAGCACACGGAGGAGCGTCTCGCCGAGATCATGCGCGGCATTCACGAGGTCGAGGCCTCAAGAGCCGGTCTCGACAAGCTCGACCACCGGTTTTCCGAAAGAATAGGCGCATGACCGCACTCCACCGCCTGCAGGCCGCGCTCGGCGCCATCGTCAGCGTCGATCCCCTCGAACTCGAGGCCACGCGCGTCGACAAGTCGGGCTGGCAGGCCTCCGGGATGCCGCTGGCTCTGGTTGCGGCGACGTCGGTCGAGCAGGTGCAGATCACGCTGCGCATCGCCAGCGAATTCAGGGTGCCTGTCGTCACCCGGGGAGCAGGAACCGGTCTCGCCGGAGGAGCCTGCGGCACCGACGGTTCGATCGTGCTCAGCCTGGCCGGTATGAATCGCATCCTCGAGATCAGACCCGAAGACGAGCTCGCCGTCGTCGAGCCGGGGGTCATCAACCAAGACCTGAACGACGCGCTCGCCGCGCACGGTCTGTGGTTCGCCCCCGACCCGGCCAGCAAAGCCATCTCGACCGTCGGCGGCAATATCGCCACCAACGCCGGCGGGCTGCTCTGTGCCAAATACGGAGTGACCAGGGAAGCCGTGCTGGCGCTGCGCGTGGTTCTGGCTGACGGCAGTCTGCTCGACATGGGGCACCGCAGTGTCAAGGGCGTCACCGGCTACGACCTCACCGCCCTGTTCACCGGTTCCGAGGGAACCCTCGGCGTGATCGTCGGGGCGACGGTGCGCACGCCGGCGCGCCCCGCCGGGGACGTCGCGACGATCGGCGCAGTGTTCGCCAACGTCGCCGCCGCCGCCGCAGCATCCGCTTCGATTACTGCGGCACGTCTGCGTCCGGCCGTGATGGAACTGCTCGACCCGTCGGCGCTTCGAGCGATCGCCGGCTACCTCGGCACCGACAAGATGGCGGGCTTACCGCTCGAGCACGGCGCCTTTCTGCTGGTGCAGACCGACGGGCCGCTCGCCCACGTCGAGGCAGAGGCGGCGCTGAAGCTTGTGCGGGACGCGGGAGGCGACGCAGAACTCTCGACCGATCGGGAATCGGGGGAGAACTTGCTCGCGATTCGCCGGGCCATGCACCCGGCCCTGGCCGCACAGGGCGAGGTTCTGATCGAGGATGTCTCGGTGCCGCGCTCACGGATGGCTGAGATGTTTGAGGAGATTGCCCGGATCAGTGAGCGAACCGGTGTGACCATCCCCACCGTCGCCCATGCCGGCGACGGAAATCTGCACCCCAATTTCGTGATTCCCTTCGACCCGGAGAAGCCAGCGGATGCCCCGCTCGTGCCAGAGCACATCTGGGCTGCCGCCGACGAACTGTTCCGTGCCGCCCTCGCGCTCGGCGGCACGCTGACCGGCGAGCATGGCGTCGGCGTGCTCAAACAGCGCTGGCTGGTCGACGAGCTCGGCGAGACGAGTTTCGGGTTGCAGCGCCAACTGAAAGCGGTGTTCGACCCGCAGGGCATCCTGAACCCGGGCGTCATGTTCGCCGCGGAGAAATAGCGCGAGAGAGCAAAGAAATGGCGCGATATCCGAGGCGGATTCGGGTCGGCGCAGGAGGCAAAAGAGAACCCGCCGCCCGGTCGAGTGGCAATGCCGACTAGCGAACCGGGGCGGCGGGTTTTTCTTACTTAAGGGTGCACCCGCGGGGGTCTATTAAGCAAGCATTTGTTTTTCGGTGTGCGTCAGGTCGCCAAATCCGCTTGGATGGTGGGATGACTGATTTGAATTCAAAACCTGAACTCGACTTCCCCGAAGGCCCCGCGCCCGAGGCTCTCGAAATTGTTGACATCGTGGTGGGCGACGGCGCAGAAGCGACGCCGGGCGCCAAGGTTGACGTGCACTACCTCGGTGTCGAGTTCGACACCGGCGACGAATTCGACTCCTCCTGGGGTCGCGGCCAGTCGATCAACTTCCCACTGGGGTCGCTCATCGCCGGTTGGCAGCAGGGTATCCCCGGCATGAAGGTCGGCGGACGCCGCAAGCTCGTTGTTCCGCCCCACCTGGCATACGGACCCGCCGGCTCGGGACACCGTCTCGGTGGCAAGACGCTGATCTTCGTGATCGACCTGCTGGGCGTCAGCTAACCCGAAGCCCCACACACGCGCGGCGTGGTCACCGAGTTGCCAGAGGCATCCGGGGGCCACGCCGTTTCGCGTTGCAAAAACGCACGGCATCGCGCGTTTCTGTTGCAGCATGTGAACAATCTGCACATGTGCCCTTTCGCACTGAGCGGCCCGCACAGATAATGAGCCATGATCTCCTCCGATTCGGCTCGGTCCCTGCGTCAGGCCGGCTTGGCCTGGCATCCCGCATCCGGTGACTTCTTTCGCATTGAGCGGCCGGAGTTCGAGACGGATGTTTTCACGGTCAGCGATATGGCGATCGAGTCACACGAGTTCGACACCGGCACCATTCTCGGGTTCAACGGCACGACAGAGTGGGCGCTCGATTCGCTGGCGCTCGAGGATGCCCTGTGGTTGCCCCGCGAAGATCAGCTGCGTGAGTTTCTCGGGCCCCGATTCCACGCGCTTCATCGCTTGGGCGAGAACGAGTACCGCGTCGTGATCGACATCGGGGGAGTGCGGGTCGACTGCGATGCGGCGGATCCGGCTGATGCCTATAGCGCGGCAATTCTCGGCGTTCTTGGCGGGATTCCTCACGGCGACGAAGGCCACGACGAGGACGAGTCAGCCGTCAGCTGACCCAGGCCCCAGTCATCCGTTGCACGGCGCTTCCGTCGAGGTCGGCGAGTTTCACTCCGACGAAGGCGCGTGCGGCAGCCGAGGTCTGCACTCGGAACGGTGGAGTGCTTCCACTCAGTAGCTGCGCGATGAAACGGCCGGTATCCTCAGCCGATTGCGCGTTGTCGAACGCCGTTTCGGTGCGCGCGACGTACGCGCGCAGGGCGTCGGCGTAGGGATCATCGGCGGGGTGGGTGCGCTCTCGGTCGAAGCCGACGTTCTCGACGAAGGCCGAGGCCACGGCGGCCGGTTCGACAACCGTGACCGTGACGCCGGCCGTCGCGGCAACCGGGGCGAGGCTCTCCATGAACCCTTCGACGGCGAACTTCGCGGCGCAGTACGCCTCGTTGAACGGCTGGCCGATGATTCCACCCACGCTCGTGATCGAGAGCAGACGACCTTTGGTCGCCCGCAGGTGCGGGAGCGCGGCCCGGGTCATGGTGACGGTGCCGAAGAAGTTCAGTTCCATCACCGTGCGCAGATCGTCGATGTTCTCGTGCTCGATCGTGCCGATGTGACCGGCTCCCGCATTGTTGACCAGCGAGTCGAGCCGTCCGTGGTCGCCGACGACGTCGCCGACGACATCCGATACCCACTGCGGCTCCGTCACGTCGAGCCGGCGGATGTCGAGGCGCACGCCGAGCGCGGAGGCCGCGTCGCGCAGAGTATCCGAGCGGTCCAGATTGCGCATCGTGGCCACCACGGTGTGGCCGGCCTGTGCGGCGGCCAGGGCCGTGTGCAAACCGATGCCGGAGGAGGTACCGGTGATCAGTACGACGTGTGGAGTGGATGAAGTGCTCATGCGTCATCGTCTCACCGTCGAGTCGGTTGCGCGAGGGTTTCGCCTGATGCCGTCCGACGCAGCCTGATGCAGCCAGGCGGCGCTTGATCAGCGCTGGCCGATCACGAACCAGAGCCCGGCCAGTGCGAGGGCGACGAAGGCTGCAACGCCGACCCAGCCGTTCTTGTGCTTCAGCCGACGCCCGGCCGGCGCGACCTCGTCAGCGCCTGGAGGGGCATTGTCCGTTCCGTGAGCCCCGGCCGCAGTCAGCCGTTCATCGCGGTAGCGTTCGGTGCGGCTGAGCGTCTTCGTGCCGACGGTGCCGGCGATGGTGAACATGCGCTGGAGCGTTGCCGGATCGGTCATCGTGAAGGGCGTCCGGCGGTAGATGAACATCCAGTCGTCGATGATCTCGACGTCGAAGCCTCCGGCATTGTCAATCAGCAACGCCATCAGGTCTGGCGTGAACACATACAGCGCATCCGGCTCGTACGCGTGCGGGCAGTAGAGCGTGAAGTAGGAGTTGAAGTCCCCTTCGAGACGCAACTGTTGATTGCGTGCGACGCTGATCGGCAGGTTCGTGGTGCCGAACAACCCGTGGTTCGAGCGGGAATCAAGCAGCATGTGTGGCAACCGCCGATCAAGCTGCAACGCCAGATATCCCCAACTGTGGGTGGTGCGCTCGTCGCCGGACCCCGTCGTGTACCGATAGTTGCCGAGATCAAGCGTGCGACCACCGTTCGAGTGGATGCGGTCGAAACCGGCGCGCGCACTTCCGCGACCGAAGATCGCACCCGGATAGTCGAGCGAGGGGGAGAGCGGTTCGGCGACGAGTCGGTTCGCCTGCGCGAAGCGGTCGAGGCGGTACCAGTTGGCCCATTTGCCGCGTGGGCCGGAGCGCACAGCCCAGACCGCGACGAGCACGGCGACGACGAGGAGCGCGGCGACCATCATCCACCATTCGAACCCACTGTTACCCTCGACAGCCCCCTGTCTCGAGCCGGATGACCAGAAGTCGGCGATCACGCTCACGGTGGCCGCCGCGATGGCACAGACCACGAACCCGACGATCACGATCAGTACGATGGCCAGAACGCGCACTGCTCGCCCCTCGGCCCAGGCGGCGTGCCTCTGCCGAGACTGCCGCCGGTAGTCGCGAACCGCGGGCCGATCGACCGGGCTAGTGAGAGCACGGTAATCGAGTCCGCTGACTCCCCACGCGCCGAGCGGCCCTGCGGCAGCCGGCCCGCCTGGAGTTCGACCGATCTCGATGTCGTCGCTCATCTTCATCAGACTAGGGCCAGCGGGTTCAGCCGAGGGGAAAAGTCGTCGAAGACGGGTTGTCCATTACAATGACGGTGTGTCTCATCCCGTTAGCCTCATTCGCTCGGCCGCCCTGTCGGACGTTGCTCAGTATGCGTATGCGTCGACAGCCCCCGCCGGCTCACGACTCATCTTTCTCGCCGGTTCCTGCCCGCTGAACATCGACGGGAGTACGACAGGCGTCGGCGACTACGCCGCGCAGGCGGCCAAGGCCATGGAGAACCTCGTGATCGCTTTGGCTGCGGCAGGAGCCAACCTGGGCAACGTTCTGAGCACCCGGGTTCTCGTCGCATCGGCCGAGCGAAGCGACTTAGGCGAAGCCTGGGAAGTCGTGCGCGACGCATTCGGCGATCACGACGTTCCGAGCACACTCCTGGGTGTCACCGTTCTCGGCTACGAGGATCAGCTGGTCGAGATCGAGGCCGTCGCAGCMGTTATCGACTGAGCGACGCAGCTACGCGGGCGGTCCCGCGGGAATGGCACCGATCTGCTGCATCATCGCGAGGGCGTCATAAACCCCCCAATGCTCATGCACGAGTCCGTCGCTTCCGAGGCGAAAGATGTCGATGAGTTGCACATCGACGCTCTTCCCCGAGGCCGCCATGCCCATGAAATCTCCCTGGTTGGTTCCCGAGAATCTCGCGCGCACGACCACCTTCTCGCCGCTCTCCACAAGATCTTCAACAGTGATCTTCATGTCGGGGAATGCCGCCTGTTGCATCCGAAAGAAATCCTTCACTCCTGCTTTCGTCGGTTCAAAACCTGGTGTCACTTCGTACTCGATGAAATCGTCGGCAATAAATTCACCGAATTTGTCGATCTCTCCGGCGTTCAGGTTGTCGTAGAGGCTTCGTGCCGTCGTCGCGTTGTCCATTTCTTCCTCCTCGCAAGGGCTTCCTACCGGAGAGTGTGTCCTTCGCCGGGGTGGCCGTCTACCCCGACCAAACGACTATCCGCCACTGTCCGCAGCCGCGACGGGCAGCGGTTCAACGACGGCACCCTCGGCAGGAACTCCGGATTCCCGAATCTCGAAATGCCGGGCGCCACGCGCCGATTCGCGATAGCGCCGGAATCGCATCGGCAGGCCGCTGGCGAGGGCAAGGTCGGAGCTGTCCATGACCTGCAGGTGCAGGTGGGGCTGAGTCGAGTTGCCTGAATTCCCGCACGCTCCGATCGGTTGCCCGGTCGTCACGGTGTCGCCGGGTACGACGCTCAGGGAGCCGGCACGCAGATGAACGAGGGCGACGAATGCGTCGCCATACGTCTTGATGATCAGAAAGTTGCCGGCGATTGCTTCAACGCCCTGTCGCACCCGAGCGCCCTGTCCTAGCGCGTAGGGCACCAGCGCGAGCTGAGATCGCCGCGCCTCATGATCGATTTCACCATCGTGGGCCTCGACGACGGTGCCGTCGACCGGCGAAAGAATCGCGCGCCCGAAGGCGAAAAACCGCTCAGGTGGTTCGGTGGCCAACAAGGTGCGCCAGTCGCGGAACGGCGAAGTGCGCCGACGGGCGTCGACGCCGACGAAGTCGATGGCGTACCGCTCGCCCCACACATCGGTGCCATGGCTCGGCACCCGACGTGCCGGACTGTTCTGCGCCAGCCAGAGGCCGGTGAAGGGCAGTGCGATAACGATCGGTGCGCTCACCGGGTTACTTCGCGGGCGGAGACGGGTGCGCTCGTTGCACTCGCTCGACCAGTTCGCGCCACGGGCCGTCCAGATCAGGTTCGGCCAACTCGACCGTGTGAGCGTTGCACCGGATGCGGTAAATGAATCGGTCGGGTTGCGGTGCGCTTCGCGGGGTGTCACTCCACGGCAGCGTGCTGATGAGTGCGAGCCAGTCGGCCGGATCGGGCTGGTCGTCGACCAGAACCTCCCAGCTGAGCTGGATGCCCGCGATCCCGCCGCTTCTCGTCACGATGACTCTCATGTCGGCTACTTCGATTCGATGGGGGCCACACCGACGGTGCGCCAGGCGGTCACGACGGCCTGCCGCTCGGCTGAATCCGCCCCGAACCGGGCGACGGCGGCGGTCTCCGTCGCCCGAGCGAACGCGGCGAAATCAGCATCCGGCGGCAATGGGCTACCGGCTGGTGGGAGGTTGGCCGGCGTGCTGTCCGATGTGCTGACCGTCGGCCTTCCGCCGGTCAGCGCGTCGTACCAAATCTGACCAGGTGACTCCCAGGCGTTGCCGCCGAGGGCATCCGCCACCAGATAGAAGGCGCGATTGGGGATGCCGGAGTTCAGATGAACACCGCCGTTGTCGAGCTCGGTGTCGACGTAGCCGGCCATCTCTGATGGCTGGGGGTCTTTTCCGAGCACGTCGTCGTTGTACGCGGTGCCCGGTGCCTTCAAAGAACGAAGCGCCGTGCCCTCGACCTCGTCGGTGAAGAGCCCCTGCCCGATGAGCCAGCTCGCCTGGCTTGTGCTCTGACCGAACGCGAACTGTTCGACCAACGAGCCGAACACGTCGGCGATCGACTCATTGAGCGCCCCGGATTGGCCCTGATAGTTCAGATTCGCGGTGTGTTGCACGACGCCGTGGGTGAGCTCATGCCCGATCACCGTGAGCGACAGGGTGAACCGGTTGAAGACCTGGCCGTCGCCGTCGCCGAACACCATGCGTTCGCCGTTCCAGAACGCGTTGTCGTAGCGCTCGCCGTAGTGCACCGAAGCGTTGAGCGGCAGCCCGGCGCCGTCGATGGAATCCCGTTGGAATTGGGTCCAGAACAGCAGATGGGTGGAGCCGAGTCCGTCATAGGCCTCGTTCGTTGCAGTGTCGGCGACGGGAGGCTGACCCTCTCTGCGCACAACGCGACCGGGGAGCAGTTCGCGGCCGCCGGCATCCGCCACCGTGCGATCGATCGACCCTGGTCGGCGCCCCGCCCGCGCGGCGACAGCGGCGCGAGGCGGACCGGCCAGAGGAGACGGAGGCTGCCCCGGCACCCGGAGTTCACGAAGCGGCTGGTCGCGGAGCAGCGACTGACGCGCCGCTTCGGCCGCTCCGGCGAAGCGCGGATCGGTGAGCCGGGCGAGCCGCACGAGAAGGTAGGGCGGAACGATCGTGCAACGCGCGAGGCAGTTCGTCGCGAGTGCTGGCGTCGTGCCGGTCATGAGCTGAGTCTGCCACCCGCGGGCGTTGTCGCAACAGCCTCAGTTCGATCCGGGTGGAGTCTCGGAGTTGCCGGATGCGCGGGGGCGCCCACGCCGAATCCGCCCGGCGTATCCGTAGACTCGCACCATGCGCTTTGGAATAGTGATTCTGCCGCAAGACACCTGGCGTCATGCCCGCCGCAAATGGCAGGCGGCCGAGGACTTCGGGTTTGACCATGCTTGGACCTACGACCACCTCTCGTGGCGCACCCTCGCCGATCAGCCCTGGCAGGCGACGGTGCCGACGCTGGCCGCGGCGGCCGCGGTGACCACCGAGATCAAGCTCGGCACGTTCGTGGCGTCGCCGAATTTTCGTCATCCGGTCACCTTCGCCAAAGAGGTGGCGACAATCGACGACATTTCCGACGGGCGATTTCTGCTCGGGGTCGGCTCGGGCGGCACCGGCTTCGATGCCTTCGTGTTGGGCCAGGCCGAGTACACGCCGGCCGAGCGGCATGGCCGGTTTGCTGAGTTCGTGACCAGCCTCGACTTGCTGCTCCGGCATGAAGAGCCGGGCAGCAACGGTGTGAGCTTCTCGGGCGACTGGTTCACGGCGGTCGGCGCGCGCATGGTCGGGCGCCCGGTGCAGAGCCCGCGAGTTCCCTTTGTCATTGCCGCCAACGGGCCGCGCGGTCTGGGACTCGTTGTGCAATTCGGGTCAGGCTGGGTGACCACTGGCGCCGAGGGTGTCGTCGGTGACGAGTGGTGGGCCGGCGTCGGCCAGATGGTCGACCGGTTGGAGAACGCTGCGGATGCCGCGGGCCGGGATCCGCAGACCATCGACCGCTACCTGTCGCTGGACAGCGGCGGTACCTATTCTTTGGAGAGCGTCGGCGCCTTCGAGGATGCCGTCGGCCGCGCGGCCGAACTCGGCTTCACCGATGTGATCAGCCACTGGCCACGGGCCGACGGCATCTACGCCGGCTCCGAAGACGTACTCGGCGAAGTCGTCGAGAAACTGGACGGATTGCGCGGCTGATGGCTGAGACGCTGATGGAAGAGATCGGCCCGGGACTGTCGGGCATTGAACAGCTGCGTGCCTTGATCGCCTCGGGGCGCCGTCCCGGGATCGCCGAGTCGCTTGACTTCGACCTCGTCGAGGTCGGCGAGGGGAGTGCCGTGTTCGCCGGCACACCGGGGCCGCACGCCTACAACCCGATCGGTTCCGTGCACGGCGGCTATGCGGCCTCCCTGCTCGACAGCGCCTGCGGTTGCGCCGTGCACTCCCGGCTGAGCGCAACGCAGGGTTACACCACGCTGGAGCTGAAGGTGTCGTATCACAAGGCAATCACCACCGATACGGGGCCGATGCGCGCTGAGGCGTCGCTGATCTCGATCGGTCGTCGCGTGGCATTCGCCGAGGCGAAGTTGGTGGATGCGTCGGGGCGCGTCTACGCGAGCGCCACGTCGACTCTGCTGGTGTTCGAGAGGTAGCTCGCCCCACCTCTCGACAGCTGCCGAGCCATGCGTCGAGCCATTCGCCGAGCCATTGTCGGCCATGAGGTTCCGGCTTACCATGGCCCGCACAGGGGCGAGGAGGCACCAGGTGGCTGTTTCGACATTGAAAGACATCGTCGATCGGGCGTTTGCCGAACGTTACGGTGTTCCGGCCATCAATATCGTCAACGACCTGACCATGGAAGCGGTCCTGGCCGGCGCCGTCGAAGCACGCTCGCCGGTGATTCTGCAGACGTCGGTGAAGACGGTGAAGTCGATCGGCTCCGACGTGCTCTTCGCGATGTGGGAGTCGATGACGCAGGGGATCGACGTCCCGGTCGCCCTGCACCTTGATCACTGTCCGGAGCGAGCGGTCATCACCGAATGCCTGCAACGCGGCTGGAACTCGGTCTTGTTCGACGCGTCGACCCTGCCTGTCGAAGAGAATCAGCGCCAGACGATCGAGGTCGTCGCCGAGGCACGCCGGTATGGGGCACACGTCGAGGGCGAGATCGAATCGATCCGCGGCGTCGAAGACGGCGTCGGCTCCGACGCGGAGTCCAACCGGCAGACCCTTGAGGTATCGCTACGGTTTCTCGAGGCGACCGGGGTGGATGTCTTCGCCCCGGCGATCGGCAATGCGCACGGCGTCTACAAGCGCGAGCCCGTGCTCGACTTTCAACGGGTGACCGACTTGGTCGAGGCGCATCCGGTGCCCATTGCCCTCCATGGCGGCAGCGGTCTGACCGATGCCCAATTCCACGACCTGATCGCGCGCGGTTGCGCGAAAGTCAATATTTCCACGGCGTTGAAGATCACCTATATGAAGTCGAACCTGACTTTTCTGAAGGATGCCGAGGCCCGCGACAAATGGGATCCACCGTCGCTCTTCGCCCATGTGCGCGCGGACATCGTGGCGATGACCCGGGACCTGGCCCACCAGTTCGGCAGCGCGGGCAAGGCCTGAGCGATGCCCACCTTGATCTTCGACTGCGACGGGGTGCTGGCCGACACCGAACGGGATGGACACCTTCCCGCGTTCAATCAGACATTTCGCGAGTTCGCCGTTCCGGTGCACTGGAGCGACGCCGACTACGCCGAGAAGGTGAAGATCGGTGGTGGCAAAGAGCGGATGGCCAGCATCCTCACGCCGGAGCTGGCCGCCGAACTCGGGCTCGGAGACGATCCGTCGTCGTGGTCAGACACCGTTGCCGCGTGGCACCGGCGGAAGACGGAGATCTACACCCAGATGGTTGCCGCCGGGGTGCTGCCGGCGCGACCCGGCATCCGTCGCATCGTGCAAGAAGCGGCCGGTGCAGGCTGGACGCTGGCCGTCGCCTCGACGTCGGCCGAGGCCTCGGTGCGCGCCGTGCTCAGCCACAGCGTCGGAGAGAACCTCGCCAGCAGGTTCAGCGTCTTCGCGGGTGACCGGGTGACCGCGAAGAAACCCGCCCCCGACATCTACCTGCTGGCCCTGGCAGAACTCGGAGTCGACGCCGACGACGCGCTCGTCATTGAAGACAGCGAGAACGGCCTGCGCGCGGCGCTCGCCGCGGGGCTGCTCACCGTGGTCACGGTCAGCGGCTACACCGCGGAAGAGAATTTCGACGGGGCCGCGCTGGTGGTGAGCTCGCTCGGTGACCCGAGCGGCCCGGCCGCGGTCGTGCTCGACGACCCGCTCGGGATCCACCCGGGGCAGTGGATTGAATTGGCCGACCTGAGCGCGCTGCTTCGCCTCGTCGACGAAGAACGAGAAGAACGAGAAGAACGAAAAGAACGAGAAGAAAGAGATGGGGAGAAATGACGACCGATTCTGAATCTGCTTCCGAATCCGCCTCCGATTCCCGTTCGGGTTCCAGCCTCGCCGACACCGAGTTCGTGGTGCGCAGCATCGCCCAGACCGCGGTCGACAACGAGCGGGAGTTCGGTGATCTCGACGCGGTGGTCGGAGACGGCGACTTTGGGTATTCCCTCGCCCGCGGCTTCGAGATCGTGCTCGCCGAATGGGACGATTTCGACAGAAGCAGCCCCTCGGCCTTCATTCAAAAGGTCGCGATGGTCATCGCCGGTCGAATCGGCGGCACGTCTGGCCCGCTCTGGGGCACTGCATTCCTGCGGGCATCGGGCGCGGTGCGCGGCCAGGACGAGCTTGCCGGCAGCGACGTCGTGGCCATGCTGCGTGCGGCAATCGAGGGAATCAAAGCCAGGGGCAGCTCGGATCTCGGTGACAAGACCCTTCTCGACTCTCTCGTGCCGGCGACCGATGTTCTCGAGGTCGAAGTCGCATCCGGATCCGACGCGGGTCCATCCATCGCCCGGATGGCTGAGGTGGCGCGAGTCACCGCCGATGCGACGAGCAGCATGCTCGCCAAGCGCGGGCGAGCCAGCTACACGGGGGAACGCAGCATCGGGTCCCCGGATCCCGGAGCCGTTGCGGTGGCAGTGATCCTGGAGCGCCTCAGCACAGAGTGGGCGGCCCGATAGCCGCGGAGCTCATCATCAAGCTCCCGTGCCGGGGCGGTACGGGTCATCCCGAATACACCTGGAGTGCGCGCCATGAAGAAATTCGTCAATGATCCGCAGCAGTATGTCGCCGAAATGCTGACTGGAATCGCCTTGGCGAATCCGGACACCCTGAAGTACGTGCCCGCCTACAACCTGATCATGCGGACCGATGCTCCGAACCCGAACAAGGTGTCGATCGTTCAAGGCTCCGGCTCCGGGCACGAACCCGCACACGTGATGGTAGTCGGCAAGGGCATGCTCGATGCGGCCTGTCCCGGCGACGTATTCGCCGCCCCGCCGATGGATTACGTCTACGAGACGACCAAGCTCGTCGCCTCGCCAAAGGGAGTGCTGCTGCTGGTCAACAACTACACCGGCGACAAGATGGCCTTCGAGATGGCCGAGGAGATGAGCGCGGCCGACGGGATTCTGGTGAAGACACTGTTCATCGACGATGACGTCTCGGTGAAGGATTCCACCTACACCGTCGGCCGCCGCGGAGTCGCCGGCAACTTCTTTGTGATGAAGGCGGTCGGAGCCGCTGCCGAGAGCGGCGCCGACCTCGATGAACTCGTGAGAATCGGCGAGAAAGTGAACAGCGTCACCCGCACGATGGGAATGGCGCTCACCTCGTGCACACCTCCTGCCAAGGGCTCGCCACTGTTCGAACTCGGCGAAGACGAGATGGAGATGGGAGTCGGCATCCATGGAGAGCCGGGGCGTCGGCGGGCGAAGCTTGCCAGCGCGAACGAGATTGTCGACGAGTTGCTCGAAGCAGTGGTCAGCGACCTCCCGTTTGCCTCGGGTGATCGGGTCGCTCTGATGATCAACGGCCTCGGCGGAACACCGATCAGTGAGCTGTACATTTTGTACGGGCGCGCTCACGCGCAGCTCGCCGAGCGCGGCATCACCGTCGGACGGAGCTACGTCGGCGAATACTGCACCTCACTGGACATGGCTGGGGCCTCACTCACCCTTGTCAAGCTCGACGATGAAATCGAGGCGCTCCTCGCGGCGCCGGCCGAGGTCGCGATTCGAATCTTCTGATTCGAATCTCTTTCGGAGGATTGCTGCTAGCTCAAGCACGGATGTCGGTGCCACACTGAGCACAGGAGAGAATTGCAGCCTGTGCGGAGGTAACAATTGAACCGGGTGAATGAGCCCCATTCCGCTGTCATGCGGAGTGGGCGAGACCCTGTGATGGACATCGCGCGGGTCGGCTGCCTGGTGTTTGTCGTGCTGGGCCATTTGCTCTTGCTTGGCGCCTCCTTCAGCCCTCGCCACGACCTCATCCTGGTGCGCACGGTCGAGCTTCAGGCGTGGTTCGCCCCCGTCACCTGGGTCACCCAGATCATGCCGTTGCTCTTCGTGATCGGGGGCTATGTCGGCGCTTTGGCCTGGCGGAGAACTGAGGCACGCGGTGGAACAGCTGCCGAGTTCATTCGCGGGCGCGTACTGCGCCTGGCACGGCCGGCGGTGCCGTTCTTCGCGTTTCTCGCGGCCGCCATTCTCGTGATGCTGCTCAGCGGGCTTGATGCCGAAACCGTTGGAAAGATCACGTTCGGAGTCGCCTCGCCGCTGTGGTTTCTCGCGGCCTACACCTTTAGCCAGGCATTCGTGCCGGGAATGGTGGCGCTGCACGAACGCGCCCCGATCAGCACTCTGGTCGGTCTGGCCGTTGCGGCGATCGCACTTGACGTGACGCGGTGGGCATCCGGAATTCCGGAACTCGGTCTGTTCAACATGATCTTCGTCTGGCTGTTCATTCAGCAACTCGGTGTGTGGGCCGCCGACGGTTGGTTTGCAGCGCGGTCCCGGTGGACACTGGCGCTGCTCGTTGTCGGAAGTTTCGGCGCCCTCACCGTGCTCACCGTGCTCGGGGCGTACCCGGTCGACATGCTCAATAACCTCAATCCGCCGACCGTTGCGCTGTGCCTGCAGGGGATCGCCCAGTTCTCCTTGCTGATGCTCTGTCACCCGTTGCTTGATCGGATGATGCGGGTCACCGTGATCAGAAGCATTGTGAGCGCTGTGGGCAGCCGGTTGATGACGATCTACCTCTGGCACCTGCCGGTGATCGCCCTCATCGTCGGTCTGCTGCTGCTTTCCCCGCTGCCGTCACCGGAGCCGGGCACCCCCGCCTGGTGGTTCACCCGGCCGGTCATTCTGCTGATCGCCATCCTCGTGTTGACCGGCATCGCCGTCGCGCTGCGTCGATTCGAACAACCCATTTCACCGAATGCATTCAGCACTCGGGCGCGCGATTGGAGCGTCAGCCTGTCCGCCTCGCTCGTGATTCTTCCTCCGTTCACCGTCGTGGTGTTCGGTCTCAACTTCGCGATCGCCGTCGTCGGCACCATCCTGCTTGCTACCGCCGTGTTGCTTCAGCTTCCACCTCGGCTGCCGCGGTCGCGGTCTCGGGCGGCACCGACCGTCACCGGCGCAGCGTCGTCAGCGCCCCGTCGAGTTCGGCGAGAAACCGGTCTGCGTCAGTGAGGCTGAACGGGAGGGGCGGGCGGACCTTGAGGGTGCTGTTCGCGAGCCCGGATGCCCCGATCAGCACGTGCCGTCGCCGCAGCTCGTTGAGCAGTGCGATCGTTAACCCTTCGTCGGGTTGCCCGTCGGCGTCGATGAGGTCGACGCCGATGAACAGCCCGGCCCCGCGGATGCCGCCGATCTCGCGAGCTGTGCTCGCCAGGCTGCTCAGCCCCGAGACCAGGTAGGCGCCGACCACTCTGGCGTTCTCGGGCAGGCGCTCATCGCGCACGACGTCGAGCGTGGCCTGTGCTGCGGCGATCGACACCGGATTGCCGCCGAAGGTATTGAAGTAGCGCATCTGGGCCCCGAAGGTTTCGACCAGGTCGCGGCGGGCCAGCATTGCGGCGATCGGCATTCCGTTTCCCATCGGTTTGCCGAGCGTGACGATGTCTGGAATGATTCCGTGCCGGGCGAAGCCCCACAGGCCAGATTCCGGGGCCGTCAAGTCGAACGGGGAGCGCGCTCGGCCGCCCGGGTTGTCGGCGCTGTCGGAGCCCGGCCACGAGCCGAGCCGACCGAATCCCGGCTGCACCTCGTCTGCGATGAAGAGCCCACCGGCGGCGCGAGTCGCCGCAACGACGGGGGCGAGAAACCCGGGGGAGCCCGGCTCGTTCAGGCCAGGAACGACGCCGTCGCTCGCGAAGACAGTGTCGACGATGACCGCGGCGAGCCCGTGCGTGGACTGCCGGAGGGCATCCGTCGCTGCGGCAACCTGCCGCACGAACTCGCTGCCGTCACCGGTCGGGGCATCGACGATGCGAACCCAGGGCGCGACGGTGCTCTCGCCGCCGAGCGAGGGGGAGATCGCAGCGATCTCGGTGGTGACCCCATGATAGGCATTGCGGGTGACGATCACTCCCTGGTGCCCGGTGATGCCCTTCGCCAGGCGCAGCGCAAGATCGTTGGCTTCGGAACCGGTGCAGGTGAACATCACGTTGTCGATGCCCGCCGGCATTGTGGCCAGCAAATCGTCAGAGTAGTCGAGGATGCCACGGCCGAGATAGCGGGTGTGCGTATTGAGCGTGCCTGCTTGGCGACTGATCGCCTCGACAACGCGCGGGTGCGAATGGCCGGCAGAGGGCACGTTGTTGTAGACGTCGAGGTACTCGGCGCCCTCGGCGTCGTAGAGCTTGGTGCCCGCACCACGCACGATTTCGATCGGTCGGTCATAGAACAGACGGTAGGCCTTCCCGAGCAGGCGCTCGCGGCGGGCGACCAGGTCGCGCTCGGCACCGGACAGTTCGTTCGTGTTCTCGGGGCGAAAATAGCTGCTCGGTCCTGCCACTATGGGGTTCCCTTCACCGGGTTGAACTGGTCATGCTCGTGAACTGATCAAGAGTGAGCCGAAGATTCTTGGCCGTGTAGTCGGCATTCGCCGGGTGGGTGGCGGCGAGCCAGCTGCCGAGCACGTAGCGCTGCACCAGGCGGCCGACGGCAAGCGGATGCAACAGCTCACGTTCGAGCTCGGTCAGGGGAGTGATCTCTGAGTAACCGTCGCGCAGCGCATCGGCCGCGGCCCAGGGGCCGTGATTCTCGCCGCTCGCGCTCGGATAGCCGCCGGCATACGACATGGCGACGGCGAGATCGGCAACCAGGAAGCTGTCGACCGTGTCACCGAAGTCGAGGATGCCGGTGACGAAGGTGGGATCCGTCGGGTCGACGATCACATTTCCGCCATGGAAGTCATTGTGGATCACTTGCCGTCGCGTCGTCCTCAGACGCGGCAGTGTCTCGCCAACGAGCGCGGTGAGCGCGGTCGCCATCTCTGCACGCACCGCGGGGTCGGCAACCGCTCCGAGTTTCGGCTCGAGTGTGCCGAGCTGCAGAAGATCCCAGGGCAGGGAGCGCCGCGCCGCCGGATGCGTGAAGTCGCGCAGGGCCGCCGCGAGTTTCGCCATCGAGCGTCCGGTCGCCCTCAACTGAGCCCGGCTGCAGGGGGTGTCGTTGAGCAGTGTCCCGCGAAGAAACGTGAGCACACGTACGATGCGCACGTCGCCGTTCTCCAGGGTGATGCGGGGGAGAAGGTCGCCCTCGAGCGAAGGGATGATTCGTTGCAGCGGCAGGCTCGGATCGCGCCGGCTCGAGTGAAGCAACGCGCTCGTCTGCAATTCGATGTCGGCCGGGTCCTCGGCCGGGTTGGCCAGTTTCAGGATGTAACCGGTCGGGTCGGGGGCACCGGTTCGGGCGTCTGCCTCTGCTCGGACGCCCACCCGGAACGTGTCGTCGTTCTCGGTGTCGAGGCGGCTGAGTGAGCGCGCCTGGATACCCCAGTGCCGGTCGAGAAGCCAGGCGGCGGTGCCGGCATCCGCCCGCGCGAAAGCCGAGCCGATCGTACTGTCCCGCTGTGTCTCGGTCACTCGGCCAGTCAAACATGCGCCCGGCGCGAACCGCCACTGTTTCGCACCGGCGAGCGTTCTAAAGAACGGGTGATGTGGATGTCCACTCTCGTGACCGGGCACAGCAGATTCGCAGCCATCTTTATGGGTGCGCGAGTCTAATGAAAGGGGATGCCGACGTTCGGGTCGCCGACATCCCTCTGACTTGCATCATCGCCTGATTTGCATCGTCGTGACGTGGTCGCCCTCCGCGCGTACTGCTCCGGCGACTCAGGCCGAGTGACGATGTCAACGCGCCGAGAGCCACGCCGGCGCAGGCGACGGGCATCGTCATGCCTTCTCGCGCCATCCAGTCCACACCTCAATTGCCCCTTGACATCGTCGGAATCCGCTCCTATTCTCGGATTATCAACCAATTGGTTGATCAACAAGAAGGTTGATAATGCTCCAGAGTGACGGCCCGGATGGTCATGGCTCGGTCGGCGACGGCCCCGTCGGTGACAGCTCAGCCGACCAGGACGCGCAGCTGAATCGTGCATTTCTGGCCTTGGCCGATCCGGTGCGACGAGCACTGATCGCCCGGCTCTCCCGGGGGCCCGCAACGGTCAATGAGCTCGCCGAGCCATTCGCAATGACCAAACAGGGAGTTTCGAAACATATTCAAGTGCTGGAAGCGGCAGGTCTGATCACCCGCACCCGAGAGGGGCAACGTCGGCCCTGCCACCTCGACGCGGCTGCGCTTGAAGCACTCACGGCATGGATCGACACCTACCGGCTCGTCGCCGAGCGGCAGTTCCGCCGCCTCGACGCCGTGCTCGAATCACTGCACAACAACGCAGAGTGAAACACATCGCAAGTTGACCACAAGAAAGCAGGAGAGAAAATGACTACACACAACCCCGTCACCGTCACCGCATCGCCCGGCGTTCCCTACGTCGACGTGGTGCGGGAATTCGACGCTCCCGTCGCCGACGTCTATCGCGCTTACACCGAGCCGGCCCTCGTCGCAGAGTGGCTCGGTCCGCGTGACCTCGCCATGGATGTCTTGGAGTATGACGTGCGCGCCGGCGGAAAGTGGGCATATACCCACACCGACCCTGCTGGCACGCCCTACGGATTCAGCGGTGTTTTTCACAGTGTTGCTCCCGACCGCATTGTGCAGACCTTCGAGTTCGACGGCTACCCGGGGCACATCAGTCTGGAGTCCGTCACTTTCATCGATCTGGGCGGGCGCACCCGGATCGAGGTGCACTCGGTCTACCAAACGCAGGAGGACCGCGACGGAATGGTGGCCAGCGGCATGGAGCGAGGCATGACCGAAGGGTTCGAGCGTCTCGATGAGCTGCTGGAGTCGGCATCGGTTCGGTGATGATTCCTGATCATGCGAAGGGAGCCTCCCGGTAGCGGGAGGCTCCGCCGCGATAGGCTGGGAATCGATCGCTGCTGATCCAGTGGCGCCAGAACGAGGGGCTCAAGCGAGAGATGTGGTTTCGTCGCAAGTACCGTCGGCCGGCGACGCCATTCGATTTCTCGGCGCTTCCGCTGCCGGAGCCTGCCGCACTTGAGGACATGGTTTCCGAAGGTGTGATGCTCGCCGAGTTCGCCGCACGCATGGCGTTGAAGAACCAGATCGTCATCGGCGCGTTGGCCGAATCGGTGACCTATCACCCCGATTACTATGCCGAGGCAGCGCGAGCCGTGCTCAACGAGGTGATCCGGGAGTCGGAGGGCTCTGCCCAGCTGGCTGAGCAGAAGCGCGCGGTGGCCGCCGGCCGCGGCGGCGTCGGCCAGCATCAGCATGACTATCGCTCGAGTGACACCGAAAACTTGCGCCGCCGCGAAGACGTGAACCTGGCCGTCGCCGACCGGTTGGCCGCCCTGCGTGACGACGACGACTACGTGGCACGCCTCGTCGAGCGGGCCCGCGACGATGCCTGGGCCGACATCGGGCAGGCGATCACCGCCCGCCTCGATCGTGACTGGCCGACCTTCGCGGTCACCGAAGCCGATGCCGACTACTGGCAGGGCCATGAGAAACGGATGCGGCAACTGCGTCGCGAGGTCGCGCAACTGGCGCGGGAGAGCGGCAAGGCGTGAGTTCCCGACGCGGTGAGCTGGGCCATCCGTAACTCTGCTAAACTCTTCAGGTTGCCGTCTAATCGGCCGCGGATAAAGAGAGCCCAGGCATTCGGCCCCGGGCACCGCGCAGTGAGTGAAAGGGGATCCCCACTATGGCACTTGAAGCTAACGCCAAGAAGGCGATCATCGAAGAGTACGCTACCCACCCAGGTGACACCGGTTCCCCCGAGGTCCAGATTGCAATGCTCACGCAGCGCATCAAGGACCTGACGGAGCACCTCAAAGAGCACAAGCACGACCACCACTCGCGTCGTGGACTGCTGCTGCTGGTTGGTCAGCGTCGTCGTCTGCTCGGCTACCTGTCGGACGTCGACATCGCCCGCTACCGCTCGCTCATCGAGCGTCTCGGACTGCGTCGCTAGTTCTTCCGAACGAGTAGATCTTCGTAGATACCGCGAACTTCTTCGAAACGGGCCGTCACCTTCGGGTGTCGGCCCGTTTTGTGTTTCCGGCGGGGCAGATGCACATCTGTGCACGGTGCCTGCGGGAATACCCGAAGTGCAGCCACCGTTTGCCACAGAGATGACTACAACACTGCGCCTCTCCGTGCTCGACCTCATTCCCGTTCGCCAGAACCAGAGCACAAGCCAGGCGCTGACCGCCTCAATCGCTCTCGCCCAACGCGCCGACGCTCTCGGCTTTGAGCGCTACTGGGTGGCCGAGCACCACAACATGCCGTCGGTGGCATCGACGAACCCGCCGGTTTTGATCGGCATTCTTGCAGCCAACACGCAGCGCATCCGGGTCGGCTCGGGTGGCGTCATGTTGCCGAACCACTCTCCCCTCGTGGTCGCCGAGCAGTTCGGCCTGCTCGAGGCCGCCTTCCCCGGCCGCATCGACCTCGGCCTCGGTCGCGCACCCGGTAGCGACCCCGTCATCACCTCGCTCCTCCGTTCGAGCGGCGCCGTCAGCGACGTCGACGCGTTCCCGCGCAACATCGGCGACATCACCGCGCTGCTGCACCCCGACGGCGCGACGGTGACATTGACCACCGGAAACTACGAACTGCGCGCGACCCCCGCCGCAACCGGGATCCCGATGCTCTGGCTGCTCGGCTCGAGCGAATACTCAGCACACCTCGCCGCGGCACAGGGCCTGCCGTATGTCTTCGCCAACCACTTCTCCGGCGACAGCACTACCCACGCCCTCGACGTGTACCGCCGTGAGTTCACACCGTCAGAGAATCTCGCTGCCCCGCGCACCTTTCTCACCCTCAATGCGTCGGTCGCCGCCACGAAGGAGGAGGCCCGTGCACTCGCCCTCCCGCAGATGCAGCTGATGGCCAGGCTCCGCACCGGTCAACGGCTCGGCCCGGTCGCCACCGTCGAAGAGGCGTCGGCCGCGGTGATGACCCCGGCACAGACCGAGATGATCGAGCGGATGTCAGCCAACTGGATCGTGGACGAGCCGGTTGCCGCGGCTGCGCGCATCCGCGCTCTCGCCGTCGAGTTCGGTGTCGACGAAGTCATGCTTCAGCCGGTCGGATCCGCACACGCTGACGCAGCCATCGATGCATCGCCCGCGCGACTGCGCACGCTGGAGTTGCTCGCCGAGCAGCTGCTGCCGACGAACTAGCGCGCGCCGCTCCGCGACCATTTCCTCTCGCTCGGTTCGTGAGGGGTCGCATATCGACCTTCCTTCGGCAAACGAAGGTCGATACACGACCCCTCACAGTCAGATCACGGCATGATTGAGCAATGCTGCGTTCGCGTCCACTCGTTGTGACTGCCACGGTTCTCTACCTGGCTTTCATCGGCGTGGTGACACTCGGCCCACAGCCTGTCGACGGCTCTGATCAAGGCTGGGTTCACTCGCTGGTCACCTGGCTCGCCCAGTCGGATCTGACCGCGTGGATCACGTACGAGCTGATCGAGTTCGCGGCAAACATCGGCTTGTTCGTGCCGCTCGGCGCACTTTTGCTTCAGCTTGTCGGTCGACGTCGCTGGTGGCTGGTGCTGGCGGTCGGTTTCGCATTGAGCTGCGGAATCGAATTCGTACAGCTCTTTCTCCCCACGCGCGTCAGCGATGTGCGGGATATCCTCGCCAACACTCTTGGAGCGGGGATCGGAGCCGCTCTCGCCTCTTTCATTGCCGCATCGAAGGCACGACGGAAGACCACTCGCCCGGATTTTCCAGAGGATTTTCGCCCGGATCGTGCCGCCGCGTCTTAACATGAAGTACCTCGCGCAGAGCTGCGCGCGGCACACCTTAGGCAAACGGGCAAGCTGCACCGCGCGGTGGTGAGTGCCACCGCACGGCGTCGACCCAGACCGACGGAAGGCGAAACGATGAGCCTCTGGCGCACCAAAAGCATCGAAGATTCTCTGGCCGACTCGCACCTTGAGCACCGCAGCTTGAAACGCTCGCTCGGCACCTTCGACCTCATGATCATGGGGGTGGCCGTCGCGGTGGGCGCCGGAATCTTCTCGGTCGGCGCCAAGGCGGCCGGCAGCTATGCCGGTCCATCGGTCACGCTCGCGTTCGTGCTGGCGGCTGTCACCTGCGCCCTGGCGATCATGTGTTACGCCGAGTTCGCCTCGACGATTCCGGTCGCCGGCTCGGCATACACCTATACCTACGCCACKCTCGGCGAGTTGTTGGCCTGGATCATCGGCTGGGATCTCATCCTCGAGATGCTCACCGCCGGCGCGGTCATCGCCAAATATTGGGGCATCTACCTCAGCAACGTGTTCGAGCTGTGGAACTGGGACGTCCCGGCCACGATCAATGTGCTCGGCCTCACCGTGAGCTGGGGGCCGTTCTTGATCGTGGCGATCTTCACCACCCTGCTGGTGCTGGGCACGAAGCTCTCCAACCGGGTCGGCGCCGTGTTCACCATCATCAAGGTGGCCATCGTGCTCTTCGTGATCGTGGTGGGAGCGTTCTTCATCAACCCGGCCAATTACACCCCGTTCATTCCGCCGTCCCAGCCTTCGGCCCCGGGCGAAGGCGACGTCTGGACCCAGTCACTGTTCTCATTCATGACCGGAGCCGCCCCCGCGCAATATGGCGTGTTCGGCCTGCTCGCCGGAGCCTCCCTCGTCTTCTTCGCGTTTATCGGTTTCGATGTCGTCGCCACCTCGGCCGAAGAGGTCAAGAACCCGCAGCGCACCCTGCCACGCGGCATCTTCGGCGGCCTCGCCATCGTGAGCGTGCTCTACATCGGTGTGAGCTTGGTGCTCACCGGGATGGTTCCCTATACGGTGCTGGCTGATGCGGCGGAGCCGAGTCTCGCGACGGCCTTCATCGCCGTCGGGGCGGGCTGGGCCGCCCAGGTGATCTCAATCGGAATTCTCGCCGGGCTCACCACGGTGATCATGGTGCTGCTGCTCGGCCTGGCCCGCGTGCTGTTCGCGATGAGCCGCGACGGCCTGCTCCCGAGATGGATGAGCCGCACCTCGGACACGCGGCACACGCCGGCGCACGTGCAGATTCTGGTGGGCGTCGTCGTGGCGCTGCTGGCCGGGCTGACCAACGTCGACGTTCTTGAGGAGATGATCAACATCGGCACTCTCTCGGCCTTCGTGTTGGTCAGCATCGGCGTGGTCGTGCTGCGCAAGAAGCGCCCGGACCTGCCGCGCGCATTCAGCGTGCCGTGGTCGCCCGTGCTGCCGATTCTCTCCGCTGCGCTCTGCGTCTGGCTGATGCTCAACCTCACGACGCTGACCTGGGTGCGGTTTCTGGTCTGGCTCGCCATCGGCATGATCGTCTACTTCGGCTATAGCCGGCGCCACTCGGTGCTCGGGCAGAAAGAGAAGGCCCTCGCAGCTGAACAGGGAAAATAACCAGGTTCACCTGGCCGGGAATAGGAACGCAGGGTGTACGGTTGGACCCAATATCCATGCAAACGCATTGAAATTGAGAGGGTGACATGCAGTTCGGAATCTTCACCGTCGGCGACTTGACCACCGACCCCACCACCGGCCAGACGCCGACTGAGAACGAGCGCATCAAGGCCATGCTCACGATCGCGCAGAAGGTCGAAGAAGTGGGGATGGATGTCTTTGCGACCGGCGAGCACCACAACCCGCCGTTCGTGCCCTCGAGCCCGACGACCATGCTCGGTTACATCGCCGCCAAGACCGAGAAGATCATCCTCTCGACCGCGACGACCCTGATCACGACCAACGACCCGGTCAAGATCGCCGAAGACTACGCGATGCTGCAGCACGTGGCAGACGGCCGCGTCGACCTGACCCTGGGCCGCGGAAACACCGGCCCGGTCTACCCGTGGTTCGGCAAGGACATTCGCCAGGGCATCCCGCTGGCGCTCGAAAACTACGCATTGCTCCGCCGCCTCTGGCGTGAAGAATTCGTCGACTGGCAGGGCGAGTTCCGCACTCCGCTGCAGGGTTTCCAATCGACGCCGCGCCCGCTTGACGACGTGCCGCCCTTCGTCTGGCACGGCTCGATCCGCAGCCCCGAAATCGCCGAGCAGGCCGCCTACTACGGTGACGGCTTCTTCGCCAACAACATCTTCTGGCCCAAAGAGCACTACATGAAGCTCATCAGCTACTACCGCCAGCGCTTCGAGCACTACGGCCATGGCACGGCCGAGCAGGCGATCGTCGGCCTCGGCGGTCAGGTCTTCATGCGCAAGAACTCGCAGGACGCCATCAATGAGTTCCGCCCCTACTTCGACAACGCGCCGGTCTACGGGCACGGCCCGAGTCTCGAAGAGTTCTCGGCCCAGACCCCGCTCGCGGTGGGTAGCCCGCAGGAGATCATCGACCGCTACGCCAAGATGCGGGACTACTACGGCGACTACCAGCGTCAGTTGTTCTTGATGGACCACGCCGGACTGCCGCTGAAGGTCGTGCTGGAGCAGCTCGACATCCTCGGCGAAGAGGTGGTGCCTGTGCTTCGCAAGGAATTCGCCACCAACCGACCCGCGTCGGTGCCGGAAGCGCCGACCCACGCCTCGCTGAAGGCCGCGGCAGAGAAGGCGTCCGCCGAAGAATTCGCCCAGGTGAAGTCCGCCCGCGGCGCCGCATTCGGTCTCGGCAGCACGACCACGGCAGGTGCCTAAGATGACGACACGCACACTCGCCGTCGTCTCGGCCGGCCTCAGCCAGCCGTCCTCGACACGGATGCTGGCCGACAAGCTGGCTGCCGCAACCGCGGCCCGGCTGGCCGAAGACGGCATCGAGGTGAAGATCGTCACCGTCGAACTCCGCGATGTGGCCACCGACGTGATGAACAACATGCTGACCGGGTTTCCGAGCCCGCGACTCGACGCCGTGATCGAATCGGTCACCGGCGCCGACGGCCTGATTGCCGTCACGCCCATCTTCACCACCAGCTACAGCGGACTGTTCAAGACCTTCTTCGACGTTCTCGACAACACCTCGCTCACCGACATGCCCGTGCTGATCGGGGCGACGGCCGGCACCGCGCGGCACTCGCTGGCGCTCGACTATGCGATTCGCCCGATGTTCACCTATCTGCACTCTGTCGTTGCGCCGACCTCGGTCTTCGCCGCGTCGGAAGACTGGGGGAGCGGCGCCGACACGGTGAAGACGCTGCCGAACCGCATCGACCGGGCGGCCGGCGAGCTGGCGGCGCTCATGCTGCTCTCCGACCGGTCGAGTCTGGTGCGCGACCCGTTCGCACTCGACCCGTCGTTTAATTCGACCGGTGGTTTTCAGGCCAGCTGAGCAGCCAGCCGGTTACCCGCCGACAAGACGGATGCCCGCCTCCTCGACGAGGGAGCGGGCATCCGTGGTGTCTGCGTGTGATTGACTGGCCCGGAGGCGCGTCACATCCCCGGAACCGGCATCGTCTCGAGGACCTCGATCGTTCCCTGCCGCAGGTGCGGGTGACCGTCGGTGAGTGCGACAGCAGTTTCGACGTTGTCGGCTTCGATGATCGAATAGCCGTTCACTTCGCTGGATGTCGCGGTGGCGCCGCTGCTTGTGACAGCTTTGCCATTGCCCAGGGGGACGCCGAAGTCAATCAGCGCCGGTCCGAGCCGGGCCGACCACGCCATCCAGGCATCCAGTTCGGCCTTCACATCGTCGTCCGACATCTGCATTTGCTCCTCCGCACTGACCGGGGAGGTGTAAAGAAGAACGTATTTGGGCATTGTTTTTCCCTTCGATCTGTCAGGAATCTGGCTTCTCGCGTCAATCTACGCTTCGGAGCACGAGCACGTGCGAAGCAGGGGCTACCAGTGTTTCGAAGGGCCGTGATGTTAGACTGCCCGAGGTCAGTCTGCGGATTGACCGAGCACGGTGTAACTCAACACTGTACGGAGCAGGCTGGCAGGAAGCTGGTCCTCGGTGGTGGTTTCCCAACACGCAGTCGATTCTCACACGATCGCCGGTTGGTGAATTTCTACTGGTGGCCAGCACGAATGCCGGGCGCGATCATGCGCTCGGCGGCTGAGTTTCTGCCTGTTCCTCGCTTCGTTGTTCCACTCGCGCGCCATACGGGCAAACGAGTCTAAACAAAGGAGATAGACCTCTTGGAAGGTCCAGAAATCACGTTCGCCGAAACCGTTATCGATAACGGCAAGTACGGCAAGCGCACCATCCGTTTCGAAACTGGGCGTCTCGCTCAGCAGGCGCAGGGTTCTGCCGCCGCTTACATCGACGAAGAGACCATGCTTCTCTCCGCCACCAGTGCGAGCAAGCAGCCGAAGGACAACTTCGACTTCTTCCCGCTGACCATCGACGTTGAAGAGCGTATGTACGCCGCGGGTCGCATCCCGGGCAGCTTCTTCCGTCGCGAGGGCCGTCCCTCGACCGAAGCCATCCTCACCTGCCGTTTGATCGACCGGCCGCTGCGCCCGTCGTTCGTCGACGGTCTCCGCAACGAGATCCAGGTTGTCGTCACCGTTCTGGCCATCGCGCCCGACGAGCTGTACGACGTGCTCGCGATCAACGCTGCATCCATGTCGACGCAGCTCGCCGGCCTGCCCTTCTCCGGCCCGATCGGTGGCGTTCGCGTCGCTCTCATGCCCGATGAGAACGGCTCCGGCCAGTGGGTTGCCTTCCCGAAGCACTCGCAGCTTGCCGACGCCGTGTTCAGCATGGTCGTTGCAGGTCGCCTGATCGACGACGGTAACGACGTCGCGATCATGATGATCGAAGCTGAAGCGACCGACAACGCGTGGAACCTGATTCAGGCCGGCGCTGTCAAGCCGAACGAAGAGGTCATCGCGCAGGGAATCGAAGCATCGAAGCCCTTCATCAAGCAGCTCATCGAGGCTCAGCAGAAGGTTGCGGCTACAGCAGCCAAGCCGACCGCCGAGTACAAGCTCTTCCCGCCCTACGAGCAGGAGACCTACGACGCTGTCGCAGCTCTTGCCGAGGCTGAGCTCGCCGGCATCTACCAGATCGCCGCCAAGGTCGAGCGTCAGGATGCTGACGACGCACTCAAGGCGCGCGTCAAGGACGCCATCGCTGCTCAGGTCGAGGCCGGAACGCTTCCCGCTTCCGCCCTGAACCAGGTTGGTGCCGCGTACAAGTCGGTCACCAAGAAGGTTGTGCGCACCCGCGTGCTCAACGAAGGCATTCGTATGGACGGACGCGGCCTGGCCGACATCCGCCCGCTCGACGCCGAGGTTGCGGTCATCCCGCGCGTTCACGGCTCCGCGATCTTCCAGCGCGGCGAGACCCAGATCCTGGGTGTCACCACGCTGAACATGCTCAAGCTTGAGCAGACGATCGACTCGCTGAACCCGGTCACCAAGAAGCGCTACATGCACAACTACAACTTCCCGCCCTACTCGACCGGTGAAACCGGCCGTGTGGGAACGCCGAAGCGTCGCGAGATCGGCCACGGAGCGCTCGCTGAGCGTGCCCTGGTTCCCGTGCTGCCGACGCGCGAGGAGTTCCCCTACGCGATCCGTCAGGTGTCTGAGGCTCTCAGCTCCAACGGCTCGACCTCGATGGGTTCCGTGTGTGCTTCGACCCTCGCCCTGCTGAACGCCGGTGTGCCGCTGAAGGCGCCCGTCGCCGGAATCGCCATGGGCCTCATCTCCGACACCGTTGACGGCAAGACCCGCTACGCGGCTCTGACCGACATCCTCGGTGCCGAAGACGCACTCGGCGACATGGACTTCAAGGTTGCCGGCACCAGCGAATTCGTCACCGCGATTCAGCTCGACACCAAGCTCGACGGCATCCCCGCCTCGGTCCTGGCCGGCGCGCTGAACCAGGCGAAGGATGCCCGCACGACGATCCTCGCCGTGCTGAACGCTGCAATCGACCAGCCCGACGAGATGGCACCGACCGCGCCCCGCGTGATCAGCGTGCAGATCCCCGTCGACAAGATTGGCGAGCTGATCGGCCCGAAGGGCAAGACGATCAACGCCATTCAGGACGAGACCGGCGCCGACATCTCGATCGAAGAAGACGGCACCGTGTACATCGGCGCCGTCGACGGACCGTCGGCTGAGGCTGCGCGTGCGCAGGTCAACGCCATCGCGAACCCGACCAACCCTGAGGTTGGCGAGCAGTTCCTCGGAACTGTCGTGAAGATCGCCGCTTTCGGCGCCTTCGTCTCGCTGCTCCCGGGCAAGGACGGCCTGCTGCACATCTCTGAGGTGCGCAAGCTCGCCGGTGGCAAGCGCGTTGAGAACGTCGAAGACGTGCTCGGCGTCGGCCAGAAGGTTCTCGTTGAGATCACCAAGATTGATGACCGTGRCAAGCTGTCGCTCGCCCCGGTGCTCGAAGAGGGCGGTGACACGGAAGGTCGTGGCGCCACCGCTGAGCACGCTGAGGCTCCGGCCGAAGGCTAGTCAGAAAGATCTCCCGGTTCGCCTCTCGCCAGGCTGCCGGTGAGACGGAGGGCCCGTTCTGCTTCGGCAGACGGGCCCTTTCGCTTTAACCTCGGTGGTCGAGTCCGTCCGGACCTCCCTCGCCGAGCTTGTGCGTTCCGGTCGAGTTTGTCCGGCATAACACGCAAACTTGACCGCAAGTCTCAAGGTCGGCGGGGCCGGCTGGCAGGTTCACCGAGAAGTGGACTCGGTCACCCGCTCGAGGAGTGGTGTGACGCGATAGGGGATCAGCTCGCCCATCGCCAGTGAGGTCGCGGTACGCTCCACGCCGTCGACGGCCAGAATTGTGCCGTCGATGCGAAACAGATCGTCGGCATCCGTGCAGACGACCCGCACCAGCAAGTCGGTCTGCCCGCTCATTCCGTGCGCCTGCACGATTTCGGGAATCTGGGCGAGTTCGTCAACGATTTGAGCGAGACGCTTCTGCTGCACGTGCACTTCGATAAACGCGGTGAGCGGATATCCCAGGGCGACCGGGTTGATGCAGCGATCGAACGAGACGAACGCGTTGGATTCCTCAAGTCGGGTCATGCGGGCCTGTACCGTGTTGCGCGACAAGCCGAGTCGAGCGGCCAGGGCGACGAAGGTGCTGCGCGGGTCGTGGATGAGAGCCCGCAGCAGTTGCGAGTCGGTGGCGTCAACGGTGTACATGATGCCGAGAATAGCACCCTGATCTCACACAAAACAGAGCATATTGCTCACACAGATGGCGATCGATTGTGCTCTCTGTCGCATCGACGTACGCTCGCTTTAACTTCAGCAATCCACTATCTCGGCACATCTTTTATCTCGGCACATCTTTTATCTCGGCACATCTCTTATCTCGGCACATCTCTTATCTCGGCAATGACGCGGGGAGCGACCCATGATCGACACGAATCTCACGATTGACCCGAATTCAGTGAATGCCACGTATGTGGCGAACACCACGGATCCAGCGGATGCCTCGGGATCGGGGCCCACGGACTCAGAATTCCGACAGCTGCTCACACCGGAGGGAGTGCGCAGCCCCGACGCGGAACTCGACGCCTGGGTCGCCGACATCGGCGCTCCCGAGTTGGCCGGATTCTACGAAGATATGGTGGCGGTGCGTCGCATCGACACCGAAGCCACTGCCCTGCAGCGCCAAGGACAGTTAGGCCTCTGGGCTCCGCTCCTCGGTCAGGAAGCGGCCCAGATCGGATCGGCCCGCGCCCTGCGCAGCGACGATTTCGTCTTCTCGAGCTACCGTGAGAACGGGGTCGCGTACTGCCGCGGCGTAGGGCTGACCGACATTCTGCGGGTGTGGCGCGGAAACACTCAATCGGGCTGGAACCCGTTTGAGATTGGGATGGCCACTCCGGCGATCATCATCGGCGCCCAGACACTCCATGCAACGGGTTATGCCCTGGGCTGCACATTCGACGGCGTCGACTCGGTGACCGTTGCCTACTTCGGCGATGGGGCGACGAGCGAAGGCGACGTCAACGAGGCGATGGTCTTCGCGGCCAGCTTCAACGCTCCGGTCATCTTCTTCTGCCAGAACAACCACTGGGCGATCTCCGAACCGGTCGGCGTGCAGACGGTGAGGCATCTCGCCGACCGTGCGCCGGGGTTCGGGATCCCGAGCCTGCGCGTCGACGGCAACGACGTGCTGGCGGTCATGGCGGCGACCCGCATCGCGCTCGATCGGGCGCGCAGGGGCGGCGGTCCGACCTTCATTGAGGCCGTCACCTACCGGATGGGTCCGCACACCACCGCCGATGACCCGACGCGCTATCGTGACGCGGTCGAGCTGGCTGAGTGGGCGGAACGCGACCCGATCCTGCGACTGCGACGGATGCTCGAGGCGGCCGGTGCCTTCACCCCCGAGTTTGAGCAGCAGGTGGCGGCCACAGCCGATCGGGTGGCCGCAGAGCTCCGAGCCGGATGTGTGGCGATGCCGGATCCGGAACCGCTCGCGCTGTTCGACAACGTTTATGCAACGCCACACGCCACGCTGCAACGCCAACGCGACGACTACGCGGCCTACCTCGACAGCTTTGATGTGGCATCCGAATCAGGAGAACGCTCATGACCACGATGACCCTGGCGAAAGCGATCAACTCAGGACTCCGTCAGGCGCTGCAGGATGACGACAAGGTCGTCTTGCTCGGCGAAGACATCGGCCTGCTCGGTGGCGTCTTTCGGGTGACCGACGGGTTGCTCGCCGAGTTCGGCCATCGACGGGTGATCGACACCCCGCTTGCGGAGTCCGGCATTATCGGCACCGCGGTCGGGTTGGCGTATCGCGGCTACCGACCGGTCTGTGAGATTCAGTTCGACGGCTTCATCTATCCGAGTTTCGACCAGATCGTCGCCCAGGTCGCCAAGATGCATTACCGCACCAACGGCCAGGTGCGGATGCCCATCACGATTCGGGTGCCGTTCGGCGGTGGAATCGGCTCGGTCGAGCACCACTCCGAATCGCCGGAGGCCTACTTCGCGCACACGGCCGGACTGCGGGTGATCGCGGTGTCGAACCCGCAAGATGCCTACGCCCTGCTGCGACAGGCCATCGCCTCTGACGACCCAGTGCTCTACTTCGAGCCCAAGCGGCGCTATCACGTCAAGGGGGAGGTGGAGGAGGTGCTCGGCACGCCGATGGAAAGCGCGACGCTGGTCACCGAGGGCAGCGATGTCACCCTTGTCACCTACGGGGGGCTCGTGACGACGGCTCGGGATGCGGCTCTCGCCGCGGCCGACGACGGAGTCTCGGTGGAGGTGATTGACCTGCGTTCGCTCGCCCCGGTCGACTACCCGACGATCGAGGCGTCCGTCAGGAAGACCGGTCGTCTGGTGATCACCCATGAGGCGATTCGTTCCGGCGGGTTGGGCGGCGAGATCGTCGCCACGATCACCGAACGCTGCTTCGAGTTTCTGGAGGCCGCGCCGGTGCGGGTGACCGGGTTCGACGTGCCCTATCCGGTGGCGAAACTTGAAAACCATCACCTGCCCGACCTCGACCGGATGCTCGACGGGATCGACCGCGCGATGGGACGCCGCTCATGATCACAGTGTTCGCGTTGCCCGACCTCGGTGAGGGGTTGACCGAGTCGGAGGTTGTGGCCTGGTACGTGGCCCCGGGGGATGTCGTCGCCCTGAATCAGCACATTGCCGACATCGAGACGGCGAAGGCCGTCGTTGAGCTTCCGTCGCCGTTCGCCGGAACCGTGACCGCGCTTCACCAGCAGGCGGGCGTGGTGATGCAGGTCGGGGATCCGTTGCTGTCGTTCGAGGTCGCAGATGAGGGGGGTGCCGGCGAGGGTGGGCCGACCGAGACCGCACCGGCCGCAGCTGATTCAGCGGCGACTGCCGGAGAAGAACGCACCGCGGTGCTCGTCGGCTACGGCGCCGTTGCCGACCGGGCCGGTCGCCCGGTGCGAAAACCGCGAAAGCTGTCGGCGGTCGAGCAGGCTCCGGTGGTCGTGTCTCTGCAGGCTCGACAACCGGCTCGTCCCACCGGTCGCCCCCGCTCCACTCCACCCGTGCGCGCCCTTGCCCGGGAACTCGGCGTAGACCTGCACGCCGTGAGCGGGACCGGCCCCGACGGCCTGATCACCCGCGATGACGTGCAGGCGCAGGCGGCGAGCGAGCGTGGCACAGCGGGAGGCGCTCTGCGGATTCTGCCCGACGCATCCGCGGAGCCGAACGAGGGAGCGCGAGAACGGGAGACCCGCACTCACATTCGGAGCCTGCGCAAGCTTACGGCTGCGGCGATGGTGCAGAGCGCATTCACCGCGCCGCACGTCACCGAGTTTCTCACTGTCGACGTGACGCCGAGCATGGAACTTCTCGAGACCCTCAACAAACGGAGGACGGATTCGCAGCCTCGCCTCGGAATCCTCGCTGTTGTCGCCAAGGCCCTCTGTCTCGCGGTCAGTCGCCAGCCCGCGGTGAACACACGCTGGGAGGAGGCGGCAGGCGAGATCGTGCAGTTCCACTACGTGAATCTCGGCATCGCCGTTGCCACGCCGCGTGGTCTCGTCGTGCCCGTCATCTCCGACGCCGATCGACTCACCCTGCCGCAACTTGCCGACGAGCTCGCTGCACTTGCCGAGGCAGCACGAGCGGGGTCCACGGCCCCCGCCGACCTTCGCGGCGGAACCATCACCATCACCAACATCGGTGTCTTCGGCGTGGATGCGGGCACACCGATTCTGAATCCGGGGGAGGCAGCGATTCTCGCGATGGGCGCCATCCGGCGCCAGCCCTGGGAGCATCGCGGCGAGATCGCGCTGCGGCAGGTGATGACCCTTGCCCTGTCGTTCGACCATCGGCTCGTCGACGGCGAGCAGGGCGCCCGTTTTCTGAGTGACGTCGGTGCAATTCTCGCAAACCCCGGCATCGTGCTGACCATGGTCTGACGCCGGCCGAGAACGGGGTTCCGAGAGCGAACGCAGGGTTGACCGTGCCTGCGCGGCAGAGCAGAGTGAGGCTATGAACGCCCCCATCTATCTCAGTCAGACCGACACGGCGCCCCTTCTTAGAGGAACCGCGTTCATGCACCTCGATGGCGGGCTCCACGCCAACTATCGCACCAAGGATTTCGCGTCGGCGCTGGCCTTGGTCAACGCAGTCGGGGTGGTGGCCGAGGAATCGGATCATCATCCGGACGTGGTCTTCGGCTGGGGGACCGTGACCTTCCACTTGAGCTCCCACGACGTCGGCGGGGTGACCGAACGCGACGTGCGGTTGGCGCTGCGCATCCAAGAGCTCGCGGATGCCACGGGGGCGACCGCCCGGAGACTCGACCCGACCCGGTACGACGTTGCGATCGACTGCACCGACGTGGATTCCATCATCCAGTTCTGGAAGGTCGGCCTGGACTACCGTGAAGTCGTCGGCGAAGACGGGACCGAACTTGTCGACCCGCGTGGCCAAGGACCGCGGGTATGGTTTCAGCACATGGAGATCGCGCGCACGCAACGCAATCGCATCCACCTCGATGTGTACGTGCCGACCGCACACGCCAGGGCGCGGGTGAATGCCGTGATCGAAGCCGGAGGAGTGCTGCTCACCGACGAGCATGCCCCGGAGTGGTGGGTGCTGGCGGATGCCGAGGGCAACGAGATGTGCGTCTGCACGACTGACAATTAGGGCGGCGTGGGCATGGCACTCTGGATTTGCCTGGCCTGCGGTCTCGAACATGCCGACACCGCCGCACCGCCGCCGGCTTGCGAGATCTGCAGTGAAGAACGTCAATTTGTGCCGCCGACGGGGCAAACCTGGACGACGTCTGAGCGCCTCGAGTCGAGTGGCAGCGTGCTGCGGGAGGAACTGGTCGAACCGGGGCTTCGCCGGGTGACCGTCACGCCGCGGGTGGGAATCGGCCAGCACGCGCTGCTCGTGCAGACGAGTGAGGGAAACCTGCTCTGGGAGCCACCGGGATTCATTAGCGAGGCCGGCGTGCGCCTGGTGCGCGACCTGGGCGGGATCGCCGCCGTCACCGGGAGTCATCCACACCTGATGGGCGCGATGGTCAGCTGGAGCCAGGCGTTCGGCGGCGCCCCGATTTATGTCGCGGCCGCCGACCGGGCCTGGACCCGCCGACCGGACCCGGCCATCGTGCACTGGAGCGGCGAAGCGAACCCGTTGCCGGGCATCCGTCTGGTGCAATGCGGCGGCCACTTTGCGGGAAGCAGCGTGTTGCACTGGGCCGACGGGGCGGAAGGCCGGGGAGTGATCTTCACCGGCGACACCGTCTTCATCGGGCCCGATGGGCGCACGGTGAGTGCGATGCGGTCATATCCGAATCTGCTGCCGCTGCCCGAAGGCGCAGTGGGTCAGATTCTCGATCGGCTGGAGCCGCTGCCTTACGATCGCGCCTACGGTTCGTTCGGGCAGGTCATCGAATCCGATGCTCGTGACGTGGTGCGCCGTTCACTGGCCCGGTACATCACGTGGCTACGCGGCGAGGTCGACGACTTCTAGCGGTGCGGTGCGGGGGAGGGGTTCAGCGCCGCCCAAGCCATTTCTTCCAGGAGTGGCCGCACGAGCGCGATCGACACGGTTGGCACGCTGTGCGGGGTGGAGTTGATCAGGCCGAATGTCGCCTGAGCTCGCACCCGCACGAGCTGAGGCGAAACCTGGGGGTTGAGCCGAAGGAGCACGGCCACCCACAACTCGACATAGCGGCGCTGCAGTGCGCGCACCCGGTGTCGGCCCGGCTCGGCCAGGGTATCGAGATCGCGATCTTGCACCCGGATGACGTCGGGGTGAGTGAGTGCAAAATCCACGTGAAAGTGCACCAAGGCTCGCAGCGCCGCCTTATCGTCGTCTGCGGCGTCGACAACAGCCTGGCCGCCTGACGCCAGACCCTCACTGACTCCGACGAGCAATGCGGAGAGCACATCTTGTTTGCCGCTGAAGTGCCGGTAGACCGCCGGCCCGCTCACGCCGACCGCCGAGCCCAAGTCTTCCATGGCGACACCGTTGAAGCCCGACCGGGCGAACAGCGTGGCCGCAGCGTCGAGCAGGGCAGCACGCCGATCGGCCTTCGCCTGGCTGCGGAGGGTCGGCGTTCCAGCGATCGCCGGAGCGACGGACAGGGGATCTGACACAGGATCGGACACGGTGTCGACCTTTCGGGAGTGGACCTCTAGACATCCAGGGCAAGGATGGCTACGCTGAAATTCAGTTAGTCATCATTAACTGAATACTCTCACAGTACGTGATTCCCCGACCAACCGGAAGCCGTCAATGCAGACACTGACTTCACAGCTCGACACCACCGGGCCGGCATTCGCCGAGAACGACGCGGCCCAGCGCGCTCTCGTCACGACGTTGCGCAGTCGGCTGGCAGTCGCCGCCCTTGGCGGGCCCGAAGCGTCACGCCAGCGGCACCAGGCTCGCGGAAAACTGCTTCCCCGCGAACGCATTGACGAACTGCTCGACCCGGGCAGCCCATTTCTCGAAATCGCGCCGCTCGCCGCTTTCGGGCTCTACAACGACGACAGCCCCGGCGCCGGACTGATCGCCGGAATCGGCCTCGTGCACGGTCGCCAGGTGCTCGTGATCTCGAACGACGCGACGGTCAAGGGCGGCACCTACTACCCGATGACCGTCAAAAAGCATCTGCGCGCGCAAGAGATCGCGCTCGAAAACCGGCTGCCATGCATCTACTTGGTCGACTCGGGCGGCGCCTTCCTTCCGATGCAAGACGAGGTCTTTCCTGACCGCGACCACTTCGGGCGCATCTTCTTCAACCAGGCACGGATGTCCGCTGCAAAGATCGCGCAGATCGCCTCGGTGATGGGATCCTGCACTGCCGGCGGGGCCTATGTGCCGGCGATGAGCGATGAGACGGTCATCGTGCGCGGCCAAGGCACGATCTTTCTCGGTGGCCCGCCCCTCGTGAAGGCGGCGATCGGCGAGATCGTCTCGGCTGAAGAACTGGGAGGAGGAGAACTGCACTCCCGCACTTCGGGAGTCACCGATCACCTCGCTGAGAACGACAGCCACGCGTTGCAGATTGTCCGCGACATCGTCGCGACCCTGCCGGCCCCGGCCGCCCGGGTCTGGGAGGTGCGCGACAGCGTCGACCCGGCGGTCGCAGAAAGCGAGCTTTACGGGGCGGTGCCGACCGATGTGCACGGCCACTACGACGTGCACGAGGTGATCGCCCGCCTTGTCGACGGCAGCGAATTCCACGAATTCAAGCGTGAGTACGGCACCACGCTGGTCACCGGGTTCGCTCATCTGCACGGGCATCCGGTCGGCATCATCGCCAACAACGGCGTGCTGTTCTCCGAGTCGGCCGAGAAAGGCGCGCACTTCATCGAGCTCTGCGACCAGCGCGGAGTGCCGCTGCTCTTCTTGCAGAACATCTCAGGATTCATGGTCGGTCGCGATGCCGAAGCCGGCGGCATCGCCAAGAACGGCGCGAAAATGGTCACCGCCGTCGCCACCGCCCGCGTGCCGAAACTCACCGTCGTGATCGGCGGCTCATTCGGCGCCGGAAACTACTCCATGTGCGGCAGGGCATACTCGCCCCGTTTTCTCTGGATGTGGCCGGCCAGCCGCATCTCGGTGATGGGCGGAACCCAGGCGTCGTCGGTGCTCGCCACGGTGAAACGCGACCAGATCGAAGGCCGCGGCGACCAGTGGTCGGCCGCCGACGAGGCGGAGTTCACGGCGCCGATCACCCAGCAGTATGAGGTGCAAGGCAGCCCCTACTACTCCACAGCACGCCTCTGGGACGACGGCATCATCGACCCGGCCGACACCCGCACGGTGCTCGGGCTCGCTCTTGACGTCTGTTCACGAACACCTCTTCCCGAGACCGCCTTCGGTCTCTTCCGGATGTGATGCCGCTCATGATCCAGCAGACCGCCGACACCGCGTTGTTCACCACCGTGCTCGTGGCCAACCGGGGCGAGATCGCCTGCCGCGTCATCACGACGCTCCGCCGTCTCGGCATCCGCTCGGTCGCGGTGTTCAGCGATGCCGACCGGAATGCGCGGCATGTCGCTCTCGCCGATATCGCCGTGCGTATCGGCCCGGCCGAGCCGCGGGCGAGCTACCTCAACATCGCAGCGATCCTGGGGGCTGCCGCCGAGACCGGCGCTCAGGCGATTCATCCGGGCTATGGCTTTCTGAGCGAGAACGAAGAGTTCGCGCTGGCGACAGCCGATGCCGGCCTCACCTTCATCGGCCCGAGCGTTCACGCCCTGCGGGTAATGGGTGACAAGATCCGCGCGAAAAATCACGTCGCCGAAAGTGGAGTGCCCACAACTCCGGGCATCGCGGAGCCCGGACTCGACAACGCACAACTCACCGCTGCAGCGGCGAGCGTCGGATATCCGTTGCTGATCAAGCCGTCGGCCGGCGGTGGCGGCAAGGGCATGTATGTCGTCGACTCGGCCGAGGAGCTGGCTGCCGCCCTCGATGCCGCACGCCGCGTCGCCGCACGCGCCTTCGGTGACGACACTCTTTTTCTCGAGCGACTGATCCCGAGCCCACGCCACATCGAAGTGCAGGTGCTCGCCGACAACCATGGCAATGTCATTCACCTCGGTGAACGCGAATGCTCGCTGCAACGGCGCCACCAGAAGGTGATCGAAGAAGCGCCATCGCCGCTGCTCGACGAGCCGACGCGGCAACGCATCGGCGCCGCCGCCTGCGCCGCGGCGCGCAGCGTCGACTACCGAGGGGCGGGCACCGTCGAATTTCTCGTCTCCGATGCCGAACCCGACGCGTTCTACTTCATGGAGATGAACACCCGGCTGCAGGTGGAGCATCCGGTCACCGAACTGATCACCGGACTCGACCTCGTCGAATGGCAGGTGCGCATTGCGGCCGGGGAGCAGCTCGCCCTCAGCCAGGATGACGTTCATCCCACCGGGCACGCGATCGAGGCGCGCGTCTACGCCGAGAGCCCGGCCGCCGGTTTTCTGCCGGCGACCGGCAGTGTGCTGACCCTGGTGGAGGCCCGCGGCGACGGCATTCGTGTCGACAGCTCGCTGGCCCCCGGCCTCGTGCTCGGCGCCGACTATGACCCGATGCTCGCCAAAGTGATCGCCTGGGGAGCAGACAGGGAGCAAGCGCGCAGCCGGCTCGACGTGGCACTTGCCGAGACCGTGCTGCTCGGTGTGCCGACGAACATCGAATACCTCCGGCTGCTGCTGGAGACCCCCGAAGTGCGGGACGGCCGACTCGACACCGAACTCATCGAGCGCACGCTTCCGCGCCTCGCCTTTCGAACCGTCGACGACCACGTGATGGTCGCCGCCGCACTCTATCTGCGGGACCACGGGGCGGTGCGACCCGCGAACCCGGGCCTCTCGAACGCACGCACAACGGCCAATCCGCTGTGGGCCTCGCCCACAGGCTGGCGCGTCGGGCCGCACCGGCCGACCCCGTACACGCTGCAGGCGGGCACGGCGGAACCGGTGACGATTCAGGTTCTGGGCACTCCGGATGCGTCCCTCGTCACGATCGGTGACCGCGCGACGCTCGCGGCCCGCATCGCGCCGGTGCCGGGACGAACGCACTCGTACAGCGTCGAGCTCGACGGACAGATCGAGACGTTTGACATCGTGAGAAACGGCACCGACGTGTGGCTCGGCTCGGCCGGCGCTACTTTTCGACTTGTCGAATTGAGCCGGCAGGATCAGCTCGCCGCCCGGCTCGCGGCGGCGGCGCCGTCGGCCGGGATCGTCGACCCGGCGGTGCGCTCGCCCATGCCGGGGACCGTGATTTCGGTGAACGTCGCCGACGGATCTTCCGTTGTGACGGGGGACACACTGCTCGTGGTTGAGGCGATGAAAATGGAGCACCGTCTCACCGCAGCGCTCGACGGTCTCGCCACGGTGGCGGTCTCCGTCGGAGATCTTGTCAGTCTTGGCCAGATCGTGGCCACAATCAGGCGGCCAGACCCGGCCGCGCACGAGGGCTCACCCGGCCCGGCAGATTCGGAAGGTAAAGCATGAACGCGCAACAGAGCAGCACCCTGAACCAGACCACCACATCGACCTCTGGCTACTCCGACCTGAGCGACGCCGAACGCCGGCTGAGCAACGAGGTGAAGGAGTTCGCCGACACCGTCGTCGCGCCCGCCGCCTACGAGTACGACACGAAGCGCGAACTTCCCTACGACATCATCAAGACGATGGGGGAGATGGGCCTGTTCGGGCTGCCATTCCCGGTCGAATACGGCGGACAGGGCAAGGACTACTTCTCGCTCTGCTTGGCCGTCGAACAACTCGGCCGGGTCGACCAGAGCATCGGCGTCACCTTGGAAGCCGGCGTTGGACTCGGTGCGATGCCGATCTTTCGAAGCGGCACCGAAGCCCAGAAGCAGGAGTGGCTGCCGATGCTGGCGCGCGGGCAGGCACTGGCCGGATTCGGCCTGACCGAGGCTGACGCAGGCTCGGACGCCGCCGGAACGAAAACGACCGCAGAACTCGTGAACGGCGAGTGGGTGATCAACGGCACCAAACAATTCATCACCAACTCGGGGACCGAGATCACCAAACTCGTGACGATCACCGCGGTCACCGGCGAATCGACGCGGGCAGACGGCTCGATCAAGAAAGAGCTCACCGCGATTCTGGTGCCGAGCCGCACCCCGGGCTTCGTGGTCGAACCGAGCTACGACAAGGTCGGCTGGCACACCTCCGACACGCATCCGCTCACCCTCACCGACGTGCGGGTCCCAGAGGCGAATCTGCTGGGCGAGCGCGGACGGGGCTTCGCCAACTTCATTCAGACGCTCGACGAGGGCCGTGTCGCCTTCGCCGCCCTCTGCACGGGGGCCGCACAGGGCTGCCTTGAGGAGTCAATCAGGTACGCCAACAGCCGCAATGTCTTCGGGCGCAACATCGGATCGAACCAGCACATCGCATTCAAGATTGCCCGGATGCAGGCTCGCGTGCATGCCGCCCGGCTCGCCTACTACGACGCAGCGCGCAAACTCGTCGCCGGTCGCCCTTTCAAGATGGAGGCAAGTCTTGCCAAACTGATCGGGAGCGAAGCCGCCATGGACAACGCTCGTGATGCAACGCAGATTTTCGGCGGCTATGGATTCATGAATGAGAACCCGGTCGCCCGGCACTACCGCGACTCAAAGATTCTCGAGATCGGCGAGGGTACGACTGAAGTGCAGCTGATGATCATCTCGCGCGAACTCGGCTTCGACACATTGTGAGGTTGCGGGGTCCGACAGGTTCGACCAGCGAAGGGAACAGATCATGATCGACAAAGTGGTCGGCAGCGCGGCACTGGCCGTCGCCGATATTCCGGATGGCGCGTCGCTCGCGGTCGGCGGGTTCGGGCTCTGCGGAATTCCCACGGCACTGATCCAAGCGCTGCACGACCGTGGCACACGCGAACTTGAGACGATCAGCAACAATTGCGGCGTCGACGATTGGGGACTCGGCATCCTGCTTGCCGACCACCGGATTCGGCGCACGGTCAGCTCCTACGTCGGCGAGAACAAAGAGTTCGCGCGGCAGTTCCTAGCCGGTGAACTCGAAGTCGAACTGACTCCGCAGGGCACCCTGGCCGAGAAACTGCGCGCCGGAGGGGCAGGGATCCCCGCCTTCTACACGCCGGCCGGAGTCGGAACGCAGGTGAGCGAGGGGGGACTGCCGCAACGCTACAACGCCGATGGCAGCGTCGCTGTGGCCTCCGAGGCCAAGGAGGTGCGCCGGTTCGATGATCGCGACTACGTGCTCGAACGCTCGGTCACCCCCGATTTCGCCCTGGTGCACGCTCAGAAAGGTGACCGCTACGGCAACCTGGTCTTTCACGCGGCAGCCGCCAACTTCAACCCGCTCGCCGCGATGGCCGGGCGCATCACCATCGCCCAGGTCGAAGAGCTGGTCGAGCCGGGGGATCTCGACCCCGAACAGATTCACACACCGGGAATCTACGTGCAACGCGTCGTCGTGGTCGGGCCGGTCGAGAAGCGGATCGAACGACGCACCCTCACCGAACCGGAGGCACGGGCATGAGTCTCACCCGCACCGAACTCGCCGCCCGAGTGGCCGCGGAGCTCGAAAACGGCCAATATGTCAATCTCGGCATCGGAATGCCGACACTCATTCCGAACTACATTTCCGCCGACATCGAGGTGGTTCTGCATTCCGAGAACGGCATATTGGGGGTCGGACCCTACCCGACCGAGGCCCAACTCGATCCTGACCTGATCAATGCAGGCAAGGAAACCGTGACGGTGAACCAGGGTGCGGCGTTCTTCGACTCGGCGACATCCTTCGGCATGGTGCGCGGCGGCCACGTTGACGTGGCAGTGCTCGGGGCCATGGAGGTGGCCGAGAACGGCGACCTGGCCAATTGGATGATTCCAGGCAAGATGGTCAAAGGGATGGGCGGCGCGATGGATCTCGTGTTCGGAGCGCGCCGACTCATCGTGATGATGGAGCACACCGACCGCGCCGGGAACCCGAAGCTGGTGAAGCGGTGCTCACTTCCCTTGACCGGGCGCGGCTGCGTCGACCGGATCATCACCGATCTGGCGGTGATCGACGTCACGCCCGACGGGTTCGTGCTTCGGGAACTGGCCCCGGGCGTCAGTCTCGATGAGGTGATTGCGGCCACCGGCGCCGACCTGCACATCGATGACGCCGTGCAGTCAACGAATGGAGCCGGCACATGAACGACAACGACCGGATGAGCGATGCACGAACCGACCTGGTGCAGCGCGGGCTCTATTTTGAGGAATTCGATCTGTCGGTGCGTTACCTGCACCGCCCGGGCCGTACCGTGACCGAGGCGGACAACGTTCTCTTCACGACCCTGACCATGAACACCCAGTCGTTGCACCTCGACGCGGCGTGGGCGGCGACCCAGCCGTTCGGAGAGCGCTTGGTGAACTCGATGTTCACCCTGTCGACCCTGGTCGGCAGCTCGGTCGCGCAGCTGACCCAGGGCACGATCGTCGCGAACCTCGGTTTCTCCGAGGTGACCTTCCCACATCCGCTGTATCACGGGGACACGCTCTACTCGGAGTCGATCGTGACCGACAAGCGCTTGTCGGCCTCGCGTCCCGGCCAGGGAATCGTCACCCTGGAGCACACGGCACGCAACCAGCACGGCGAGGTCGTTGCCACGGCTCGGCGTACGACGCTGGTCTGGTGTCTGGATGCCGCCGAGCGGCCGGTGTCGGAGTGATCGGCTCGCCGTCGAACGGCCGGGAGCCGAGCGGCTCGCCGTCGAACGGCTTGGTGCCCGCACCGTTCGCGCTGGGCCCGGCATTGTTGTTCTGTCCGGCCGACCGGCCAGACCGCTACGGGCGCGCGGTGGAACGGGCCGATGCGGTCATCATCGACCTTGAAGACGCGGTCGCTCCGGCGAACCGCACGGCCGCGCGGGAGGCGTTGATCGCGCATCCGCAGGATCCGGCGCGCACGATTGTGCGGGTGAACGCACTCGGAACGCCTGATCATGAGCTCGACCTGTTGGCGCTGCAATCGACCGGCTACCGAACGATCATGGTGCCGAAGGCCGAGAGCGCAGCCGCCCTTGCCGCGCAGCGCGGCTTTCAGATCATTGCCCTGTGCGAGAGCGCGGCCGGTGTGATTGCCGCCGCTGAGATCGCCGCCGTCGACACCGTTGTGGCGCTGATGTGGGGCGCCGAAGACCTCATCGCCTCGCTCGGCGGAACCTCAAGCCGTCGACCCGATGGTTCCTACCGCGATGTGGCCCGGCACGCCAGATCCCAGGTTCTGCTGGCCGCGGGGGCGCACGGCAAAGTGGCAATCGACACGGTGCACCTCGACATCGCCGATCTCGCCGGCGTCGCTCGTGAGGCGGAGGATGCCGCAGCGAGCGGGTTTGGCGCCACGGCCTGCATCCACCCGAGTCAGGTTGAGCCGATCCGGGGCGGCTACCGGCCGACCGAGGCGCAGATCACCGCGGCCACCGACATCCTCCGCGTAGCGCAATCCCAACCAGGGGTCTTTCAACACCATGCGCAGATGGTCGATGCACCGCTTCTGCGGCACGCTGAAGCGGTGTTGCAGCGGGCAGGGATTCCGCTTCCGGGCGACTGAGCTCGGAGGCGGCGTGAGGAGCGAGGCCGCGTAAGTCGCGAAGCGGCGTAAGTCGTTACGCGGCGCGTTCGTCCGCGAGTGCCGACTCGACCGCGCTGACGATGGCGTCGGATTCCGGTTCGACGGCCGAACCAAAACGGTCGATCACTTCGCCCTTGGAATTGATCAGAAACTTCTCGAAGTTCCACTTGATCAGCCCGGGGAGCATGCCGTTCTTGAACTGCGTCAGTTCGGCATAGAGCGGATGCTGGTGCTTGCCGCGCACATCGACCTTCGCGGTCAACGGAAACGTCACCCCATAGTTGAGGTCGCAGAACTCAGCGATGTCTTCTTCAGTTCCGGGCTCTTGACCCATGAACTGGTTGCAGGGGAGCCCGAGAACCACGAGGCCATCGTCGGCGAACTTCGTGTACAGCGATTCCAAGCCCGCATACTGCGGAGTGAATCCGCACTTCGACGCCACGTTGACCACGAGAACCGTTTTTCCGGCGAATTGGCCGAACGTGGTTTCCGTACCGTCGATGAGGGTGAGGGGGATGTCGTACAGCGCGGATTCAGACATTGCACCAGATTAACTCTCCGGTGCAGTTTTTGTCTGCACGTTGACCGAAGATTTGCCGAGGAGTTAGCTGGCGATGAATATTCGGTAACGGTTTACGCGTCATTCACAGCAACGTCGGAGGCCGGGTCTACTGTCAGGTTTGAGAGGGAGGGGAGCGGATGGGCCGCTTGGTTGACACCATCACCGCCGGCATCAGAACCCAGCGTTCTGAATCCGCTGTTTCCTCTCACAGTCCGGCCGCAACCTCGGTACCCAAAACGACTCCGCCCAGCACGATCCCCGCACCACATGTCGGCCCCGTCGATGTGAAGCTTCAGACGCGCTCGGAGCCGATCGAGGTTCAGCACACCGGACCGATCGTGACAACCGAATCCGGAGCAACCTCCGTTCCGGCGTTCCGGCGGCGGTTGCCCGACACGGAACTCTCCGTGTACCCGTTCGCGCTGGGCTGCAGCGTGTTCGGCTGGACCGCCGACGGCGACACCAGCATGCGCATCCTCGACCGTCACCGTGACCTCGGGGGCAACTTTCTCGACACCGCTGACAGCTACGCGTCAGGGCGCAGCGAGGTGTTGCTCGGAGCCTGGATGCGGAGCAGGCGAACCAGAGACACGACAGTCGTCGCCACGAAGATCGGGCGCAACCGTGACTTTCCCGGTCTCAGCCCCGACAACATCATCGGCGCGGTGCATGCCTCACTGGAACGGCTCGGCACCGACTCCATCGACCTGCTCTACCTGCACCTTGACGACAAGAAAGTGCCCCTCGAAGAGAGCCTCGGCGCGATTGACGCACTCATGCGCGCCGGGTTGGTGAAGAACCTCGCGGCATCCAATTACAGCGCGGAAAGGCTGATGGAGGCTCGGGTGCTCGCGGCAAACGGATTGCCCCGGTTCGTCGCCCTGCAGACCCACTACAACCTGGTGCACCGGGTCGATTTCGAGTCAAACCTGTCGGTGGTCACCCGCGCGCAAGGTCTCGCGGTGATGCCCTATTTCGCTCTGGCCCACGGCTTTCTCACCGGCAAATATCATGCCAAGGCGGATGTCTCTGGCGACGTGCGCGGACACCTGATCGCGCCGTACCTCAACCGGTCTTCGCTGCGGGCGCTTGCTGCGCTGCGCCGGGTCGCCGAAGCACGCGGGGTCGCTTCGACCACGATCGCCCTGGCCTGGTTGTCGGCCAAGGGGATGTTCGCGCCGGTTGCCAGCGTCAGCCGGCCGGAACAGCTGGATGCGATCATGGCCGCGGCGGAGATCCGGTTGTTCCGCAGCGAAATGCACGAGCTCGATCGAGCTTCGGAGAAACTGAGCGACCTGCCCTGAACCTAGAGCTGCCCGAGCCGCCCGGTCTCCCTGACTGCCCGACGCCGGGACTGCCGTCTGGGGCCTAGCCGGCCTGAGCCGCCTCGGCGGCCGCTTCCTCGATCACTCGCTGAACGGCGCGCATCAGGGCGGCCTGCGCCGCGATCGGGTCGCCGAGGTTGGCGCCGGAGAATGCGCCGTCCCTGGCGAGGAAGAAGTCGTCGGCCGCATCGCCGGGACGCGGGTGTCCCATTCCCCGAAACAGGTCCTCGATGCTCGAGATGTACCACTCACGGTGAATGCTCACCGCTTGTCGCACCGGGTGCATCGGATCGGCGAACTGCGCCGCGGCGTTGATGAACGGGCAGCCGTGAAAACTATCGGTGCGCACCTCGGCGGCCAGCGTGTACGCGATGTCGTGAAGGCGGCGAGCCGGTGATTCGTGACGTTCGGCGACCGCGTTCAGCTGCTCGCGGGCACGCTTGTCGCGGCCCTCGATGTACGCGACGATCAGGCCGTCTTTCGAACGGAAGTACTTGTAGAAGGTCGCCTTCGTCACGCGGGACTCACCGATGATGCGGTCGACACCGACGGTGTGTATGCCCTCGCTGTAGAACAGCTCGTCGGCGGTGGCGAGGATGCGCACCTTGGCGTGAGTCGTCGGTCGGACGGCCAAATCGGTCAACTCGGCCATCCGGTCCGACTCCTTTGCGGGAATTGCTTCCCAGCGGTGTTCTGCGAGTGCTAGGGCACCCGGATTCGTAGAAACCGTCGACTGCGACGGTCGAGCCTCGCTGTGCAGGAGACCAGTGAAACCCACGCRAAAACCGACGTTTTGGGGTGGTCGTCGGCGTTCAACATCCAGACAGTAGCACAGTTGGAGACAGACCAGTCTAGGGGGGCATTACCGGTGTGGCGGCCCGCATATCGGAGTGGTGTCGTAAGGTTGTGGGGACATGAACGGTGCAGTTGAATTTCCCCTAGACCTGCCCGAACTCTCTTTTCAGGCGGCAGGTGATTCGCGCGTTCGACGGAGTGTATTGACAAGCGGCGTTCGCATCTTGAGCGAGCAGGTTCCGGGCAGCCGCAGCCTGACGATCGGCCTCTGGGTTGCCGTCGGCTCACGCGATGAGACGCCAGGCCACTTCGGCTCGACTCACTTTCTTGAGCACCTTCTCTTCAAGGGAACACGCGAGCGTTCAGCGCTCGACATCGCAGTGGCTTTCGACTCGGTCGGCGGCGAGCACAATGCGATGACCGCCAAGGAGTACACCTGCTACTACGCCAAGGTGCAAGATCGCGACCTCAGCATGGCGGTCGAGGTGCTCACCGACATGCTCACCTCTTCGCTGCTCGACCCTGTTGAGTTCGAGAACGAACGCGGTGTCATCCTCGAAGAGCTGGCCATGGCCGACGACGACCCGGCGGATGTCGCCAACGAGCGCTTCTTCGAAGCCGTGCTCGGTAAGCACCCGCTCGGTCGCCCGATCGGCGGCAGCCCCGAAACTATTCTCGCGGCCACCCGCGACGCCGTTCACGAGCACTATCTCGCGAACTATCGGCCGCAAGACCTCGTCGTCACCGTTGCCGGTGCCGTCGACCACGATCTGCTGGTCACCCTGGTCACCGCCGGGCTCCTGCGTGCCGGCTGGGACCTCGACGTCGCCGCGACACCGGTCGGTCGACGCACCGATCATGCGGCTGTCATCAGCCAGGGCGACCCCGTCACCATCGTCCGGCGTCCGCTGGAACAGGCGAACATGCTGATCGGCATGCCCGGCCTGGTCGCCTCTGACAACCGTCGAGTCACGATGAGCGTGCTCAACTCGATCTTCGGCGGCGGCATGTCGTCGCGATTGTTCCAGGAAGTGCGCGAGAAGCGCGGTCTGGCCTACTCGGTGTATTCCTTCGCCCCCGGTTATTCCGACGCCGGACTGTTCGGCATGTATGCGGGCTGCACTCCGGCCAAGGCCGGCCAGGTCGCCGACATCCTGATGAGCGAGCTTCACCGTCTCGCCGAACACGGTGTCACCGCCAACGAGATGAAGCGCGCAGCAGGTCAGCTGGCCGGCGCATCCGCCCTGGCGCTCGAAGATTCAGACACTCGGATGTCGCGCCTCGGCCGCTCAGAGATCACCCTCGGCGAGTTCGCCGACCTTGATGAGGCATTGCGTCGCCTCGACCGGGTGACCGCCGATGACGTGCAGAGCCTCGCCGCCGAGCTCGTGTCCGGCCCGATTTCGGTCGCCGCCGTCGGTGCGCTCGACGACAACACGTTCGACTCGATCATTCCCGCGGGCGTTCGACCTTAGCCGCCGGCCGGCGCCCCGCCTTGGGTGACTCCGGCGCTTCTTCCTCCTCGGCAGTGCACGCTCGTGCACCGCCTGCCAGCAAGACAAGCGGTACAACGAAATGGACAACGATGACCCACTACATCTACTTGGTGCGCCACGGCGAGCAACAGGATGCAGAGCACGGTCTTCCTGATGGCCCACTCTCGGCGCGGGGGCGTCGTCAAGCACATTTGATCGCTGAGCGTCTCGGCGGGGTTCCGTTCACCGGAGCCTGGCATTCACCGCTGCAGCGAGCTGCCGCAACGGCTGAGATCATCGCCGAACGGTTGCCGTCGCTGGTCTCTGAGCCGTCCCCGCTGCTGTTCGACTGCATCCCCTCCGGTAAAGCGCCGGAAATGCCGTCGGCCTACGCGCCGTTCTTCGGCGCGGTCACCGAGGCGGAGATCGAGGCAGGCCGGGCTCAGATGGAGGATGCGACTGCCGAGTTCTTGCAGGCACGACCCGGCGAGCGTCACGACCTGCTGATCACCCACAATTTTGTGATCGCCTGGTTTGTGCGCGAGGTTCTGGGCGCGCCCGATTGGCGCTGGATCAGCATCAACCAAGCCAATTGTGGTCTCACGGTGTTGCAGCAGAAGCCCGGTCGCCCGTGGACGCTGGTCACCCACAACGACCTCGGCCACCTGCCGGTTGAGTTGCGCACGGGGTTGCCTGACCCGCTGATGTTCTAGGCGAACGGTAGATTAGACCCATGACTACACGGGTTGCCGTCATCGGCGCGACAGGAAAAATGGGCCGCCTGGTCTGCCAACTCGTTGAGGATGCCGAGGGCTACGAACTCGTCGCCCAGTTGAACTCCCGCAGCCCGCTCTCCGACATGCTCGGTGCGGATGTGGCGGTCGACCTCACGGTTCCGGGCGTCAGCCAGGATGTCGTCGACTTTGCCACCGCCAACGGCCTGCGGGTCTTGGTCGGGACATCCGGTTGGTCGGAAGACCGCATCACTGCGCTCGCCAGCCGCATCGACGGCAACGACGAGACCGGCGTCATCATCATTCCCAACTTCTCAATCGGCTCCGTGCTTGCCAGCGGATTCGCCGCTCAGGCGGCCCGGTTCTTCGACTCCATCGAGATCGTCGAAGCCCACCACGCCGGCAAGGTCGATTCGCCTTCTGGCACCGCGGTGCGCACCGCCGAGCTGATCGGGCGCGCACGAGCGGCGCTCGGGCCGGTCTCGGCGCCGCACACCGATCAGCGCGCGCGCGGCCAGCAGATCGCCAGCGTTCCGGTGCACAGCATCCGGATGGATGGGCTGCTCGCCCGCCAGGAAGTCTTGCTCGGCGGAACCGGTGAAACCCTCACGATCAGCCACAACACGCTCTCGGCCGCGTCGTATGAGCGCGGGATCCTGATCGCCCTGGCGGCAACCCGGTCGGTGCGCGGGGTGACCGTCGGGCTCGATGCGCTGCTCGACCTCGGGCTGGGCCGGGCGGACGAGACAGCTCCCGTGCCGGCGACCGGCGTGCCGGCTCCCGAGTCTTCGGAGATCTCCGCGTGAAGGGCCGGATCGCCGCCCTCGTGATGGCGGCACTTCTTGTTTTCTACATCGTGGTCATCGGCTGGCGAGCGGTGCTGTTCCTGGGCAGCGGTGACAGCGTCGGCATCGTGATCGGCATCGCACTTCTCGTGCTCCCGCTGATCGGGATCTGGGCGCTGGTGCGTGAAATTCAGTTCGGCACGCGGTCGGAACGCCTCGTGAAATTGCTCGAGGAGCAGGGCGCACTGCCGATGGAGCATCTGCCGGTGCGGGCGAGCGGGCGACCGGTGCGTGACGCGGCGGATGCCGAGTTCCCGCGCTACCAGGCCGAGGTAGACGCGGCACCGGAAAGCTGGCAGGCCTGGTTCCGGCTGGGACTCGCCTATGACGCGTCGGGGGACCGCCGTCGGGCACGCCGGGCGATCCGCACGGCAATCACGCTCGAACGTGCGGAGCACACGACCGCCTGATCGCTTTCGCAACGCTCGACTAGCTCTGACGCAGCATCCAGTCGATCGCCGCTGTCGGCGTGCGGTGGGTGAACTGAAAACCATCGTCCTGCAGTTTCTGGCTGCTGACCTGCTGATCGGCTAGGAGCAGCTGCCGCGCTGCATCCTGGAGTGCGAGGGTGAGCACTTTCTCGGGCACGGGCAGGAGGAACGGCCGGTGCAGCGCGTGCGCCAGGGCGCGCATCACGTCGTTGGCGCTGGCGGGGTGTGGAGCGGTGAGGTTGACCGGTCCGGACAGGTCTGAACTGAGCAGATGAACCAGGGCCGCTGCCTCGTCGAGGAGACTGATCCACGGCCACACCTGAGTGCCACGACCGAGCGGGCCGGCAAGCCCGAGGCGGGTCACCGGGATCAGCGGCGCCAGGGCGCCATGCCGGGCGAGCACGAGACCGGTGCGAAAGGTGACCACCCGCGTCGACTCGGGGGCGCGGTGCGCTTCGGCTTCCCAAGTGGCGACGACGCCGGCCAGAAAGTCGTCGGCCGGCTCGGCGTCCTCGGTCAGAATCTCACCGGGGCGATCGCCGTAGATTCCGGTGGCCGAGGCGTTCAGCAACAGGCGAGGAGGCCGCGCGGCCCGGTGCATCGCGTCGGTCAGGGTGCGCGTGGCTTGAACGCGGGAGCGCAGAACCTCGGTGCGATACCTGGGTGTCCAGGGCAGGCGGGCCAACGACGCCCCCGCGAAATTCACGACGGCGTCGAAGCCGTCGAGCGCGGTCTGCTCGATGAAGAGATCCGGGGGATTCCAAGAAATCTCATTGCGCGCGCCGGGCGGCCGACGAACGAGCCGGAACACGGTGTGTCCGGCTGCTGTGGCCGCCCGGGAGAACGCGGTGCCGATCAGGCCGGAGGAACCGCTGACGAGAATTCGCATGTCGGTCTCCGCTGGGGTGAGTCGGTTAGGCGAGTTCTGCTTCGAGGGTGATCGGGATGCCGGTCAGGGCCTTCGAAATCGGGCAGTTGACCTTGGCGTCTTCGGCGATGACCTCGAACTCTTCGGCAGTCAGGCCGGGAACACGGGCGTTCACCAGCAGGTGACTGCCGACGACGCCGACGCCGGGCTGGAAAGTGACCGCAGCGGTGGTCTGGATGGATTCGGGCGTGTGGCCCGCCTCAGCGAGAGCGAGGGACAGCGCCATTGAGAAGCAGGCGGAGTGGGCCGCGCCGAGGAGTTCCTCTGGGTTGGTCGTGTTCGGGGCGCCTTCAGAGCGCGCCTTCCAATTGACGGGGAATTCGGCGGCGTGCGACGAATCGAGTGTGACGTTTCCGGAACCTGTCGCAAGCGGTCCGTTCCAGACCGTCGTTGCTTCGCTGGTGAGTGCCATGATGTTTCCTCCAAGAGTGAGTCTTCAGCCTATCCGTCGGGCTCGCCTGAGTCATCGCGGAACTGCAAGCCCACTCGAAGCCCGGCCAGCTAGCATCAGACGTGGGGACCGGTTCGCTGTCGTTGTCGCGCAGTGACGACCGGCATCCCTCAGCAGCTTGGAGAAAGGGCATGACCATGCAGGAAATCACAGCTTCGGAACTTGCGGCACTCGGGAGCACCGCAGTCGTGCTCGATGTGCGCGAAGACGGCGAGTATGCCGAGGCGCACCTGGCCGGCTCGACGCACATTCCGATGAGCGAGTTTGTCAACCGCTTGGCCGAGGTTCCGCGTGAAGACACACTGTATGTGCTCTGCCACGCCGGGGGCCGCAGCGCCCAGGTCACGGCTTACCTCGAGCAGCAGGGCTTCGATGCGATCAACGTCGCCGGCGGAATCTCGGCCTGGCAGGCCGAGGGACACCCGGTCGAGACCGGCGCAGCGCTTGTCTGATTCCTCGGCGCAGCCGACTGAACGCGACCTGGCGCGGTTGCGAGACGCGATCGCCCTTGCCGGCAGCGCGGTCGCTCACGGCAACCATCCGTTCGGGGCGGTGCTGACGGATGCCGACGGCACCGTCGTGCTGCAGGCCGAGAACTCGGTCACCACCGACGTCGATTGCACGGCGCATGCGGAGACGGCGCTCATCCGGATGGCATCGCACCGCTACACACCCACCGAACTACGCGACTTCACGCTCTACACGAGTTGTGAACCCTGCGCGATGTGCTCCGGCGCGATCTACTGGGCCGGCGTCGGCCGCGTCGTCTACGCGCTGGGCGAGCGCGACCTGCTGGCGATCACCGGTTCGAACCCTGAGAACCCGACGATGAGCCTGCCCTGCCGCACGGTCTTCGCCGCAGGACAGAGGGCCACTACCGTTGTCGGGCCCGCGCTCCGTGAGGAAGCGACGGCGCCGCATCTCGGTTTCTGGGACTGAGTGGTGTCGGACTGACCATCGTGGGAATGAGCAGGCTGGGGCTGAGGTTTCTGGTGCGGAGCGCCGTCGTTGTGGCGATCAGGCCTCGGCCTGACTCAGCGCCAGTTCAGCCCGTTCCGGGCTGCCCTCAGCGAGTCCGCGGTCGATCGTGCGACGAGAGGCGAGCCAGAACACGACGCCCACGACGAGCACGGCACCCTCGCTCACCGTCAGCGCCCAGATGATGCCGGGCAGCCCGAACCAGAGATTGCCGAGCAACACGACCGGAATGAACAGAACACCCTGCGTCACCGACATCACGGTCGCGGCGGCTGCCCGCCCGGTGGCCTGAAAAAGCGACGTCAGGAGGCCGGCGAACCCATTCGCGATCATCGCGACAAGCTGCGCCGCGAGGATCGCAACGCCGATCGAGAGGAGTGAACCGTCGGACACGAAGCTGGAGAAGATCTGTTCCCGAAAGAAGAACACTGACGTCGAGAAGATCAGGACGATGCCTCCGACCGCGATCGCGGATGCCCGCATCGCCGAATCGAGGCGGCTGCGATCTCCTTTTCCATACGCGTAGGCAAGCAGCGGCAGCACCCCGATCGTGATGCCCATCACCAGAAACTCCGGCACCTGGGCAATGCGCACCGCGATGCCCATCGCGGCAAGCGGGCCATCGCCGTATGCAGCGGCAAGGTTATTGAGCACCAGCGACGTGAGAATGAGAAATGCAGACTGGAGCAGGGTGCCGACGCCGACGCCGAGCACCGGCTTCACGACGGTCGGCGACAGAGTGAACCAGCGCGGCGCGAGGCTCATATGTTCGCTGTGCCGCATGAGCCAGGTGGCAAAGTAGGCGACGATGACAAGGTTCGAGAGCCCGACGGACAGCGCCACACCGGCGACGCCCCAATGCAGAACAAGGACGAACAGCACATCGAACACGAGGTTCGCGACCACAGATGCGATCAGTCCGATCATCACTTGGCGCGCGGCGCCCTCCGCTCGCACGAGCTGCTCGAGACAGAAGGCCGCGGCGAGCACCGGGACGAAGGCGAGCATGACGGAGACGTAGGCGCTCGTGGCGGGCGCAGCGGCGGCATCCGCACCCAACACTGACACCAGCGGGTGCAGTAGGAGCAGCCCAGCGCCGCCGACCACGGCACCGACGATGACCGAACCCCAGACGGCGAACGACGAGACACTCTTAATGCTGTCGGCCTGTGCCGGCTCGTGTTCTGCGGCGCCGAGTAGGCGTGAGACGAGCGCGCCGCCACCGACTCCGAACATGCCGCCGACCGCCATGACGAGGCTAAGCAGCGGCATTCCGAATGTGATCGCGGCGAGCAATGAAGTGTCGTGGAGCGAACCGACAAAGCCGGCATTGATGACGTTGTAGATCGCACCGACGACCATCGCGGCCGCCATCGGGATGCAGAGATGGAGGAGGGCGCGCACAATCGGCGCGGAGGAGAGGTACCAGCGGTTGGTACCGACGGCGTCGGCCTTCGTGGGGGATTCAAGATTCATAGTGCTCATGACTGCTCCTTTCCGGGCAGGCTCGAGCGCGCGCCGACGGACGCCGGCGCGGCGGAGGAAAATTCTGGGTGCGCGGCCGGGCTACGGCGGCTCGTGCAGGGGTGCGGTTGTTACCGCGACGGTCGTGGCAGTTCGGCGGTGACCTTGGTGAGCAGAGCATGCAGGGTGGCCCGCTCCGTTTGGCTCAAGGGAGCCAGGATCACGTCGTTGGTCTCCGCCATCGCAGTGTCAAACCCGGCGATGAGTTCGCTGCCGACCGGTGTGGCATAGACACGTTTGCTGCGCTCATTGCCTTCGTCTGTGCGACGTTCGACGAGACCGCGACGCTCGAGCCCCTGCAGGAGGCTGGAGACACTTGCCGCGCTCGTGCGGCTCACCTCCGCGATGTCGCGCTGGATTGCTCCCGGATTCTGAACTAGATAGCCGAGCACAAAGGCTTGTTCGTGACTGAGCTCCCGCGCCCGGATCCAGTCCTCGCCGGCCTTGCGCTGAGCCCAGCCCAACCAGCGTACGAGGTCGAGTGTGCTGGTGAGCTGAGGTCCCTGTGCATCCATGGTTAGAACTCTAACTGTTCGAGTTCTAACTGTCAACGCCGCCAGCCGGGTGGGGGCTCTAGGGCATGAACGCACTGAGGACAGCCGCAATCCAGTAGACGGCTGCCGTCGCTGCAAGAAGTGCCGCGAGACCGATTCCGACCTTCTGCCAGAACGTTGTGCGACGACGGAGGCGGCGTCCGCGCAACCCAACCCGGAAGTGCGTGTCGGTACCGCCGAGGGCGGTGATCTGGGCTCGGCGAAATGGGTCGCTGACCGATGCATTGTCGCGTCGGTCGTCCTGGTAGCGGTGTGTCTGTCGGCGCAGTTTGCTCTCAAGGAAACGCACTAACTCTGGCACGACCGACAGAGCGGCTTTCGTCGCGAACGCGGCTGGTGGTGCGTAGATGAGGACTCGATTGTCGACGAACTCGATGTCGCATCCTGCCGCAGAATCCACCAGGCGAGCCATCAGGTCGGGTGTGAAGATGTAGAGCGCGTCGGTCTCGTATTCGCGGGGGCAGTACAGCGTAAATGTTGTATCGAAGTCGCCCTCCAGGGCAAGGCGCTGGCCCTCGTCCAGCGCGACCCCGGCCTTGCTCAGCACGGCTTCACCCGTGCTGAGCAACACCATGTTCGGCACCGGCCTCGGCAACACGATCATCACGAGCTTCGCGTCCCGTACTCGTCCGCCCCTGGCCGAAAGCGTCCCGAACACAAACGGGGTCGCAGTGGCAGTGGCGTCGACGACGTCGCTCATGACGACGTGATTGGTGTTGGCGAACAGGAGGCCGGACACAGGCGGGTTGACCACCTGCGGACGGTAGTCGTAACCGCCCTCGTCAGCCATCGCCTTCGCCACAGAGGCGCGATGGTGAGAGTGGCGACGACTGCGCATGTCTAGGCTTTGCCGACCTGGCCGCCGAGTCGGCGAACGACCTCGAAGAGCGCCTCGTTGTCTTTTTCCTGAATCTCTTTCGCACGGTCGGCTCCGAGGGTGGCGTCGTTTGCCGTGTAGGAGAGGTTCACCTTGTACTTCGTGCCGTTCAGTGCGATCTGGATGCTGGGCATCATGGAATAGAGCATCGCCTTCTTGATCTGAACATCCGAGATCGGTGCACTGTCGATGAGGTCACCGTTGTCGCGCAGGAGACCGAGGTGTCCTTCTTCGATCACGACTTGCCCCTGCTTGGCGAACCACTTCATGCCAGAGGTGATGGTGGCACCGAAGCCGCTGGTGAATTCAGGTGTAGTGGTCATGCTTGGATACTCCTCGTTGGTGAGTGCCTGGCTAACTCAGCCTCGAACGACACGGGATGACGGGGTGGATTTCGGCCCATTGAATGACGCGATCTGCCCCCCTCGCTGGCCACTCGGGAAAGAAGTGATCCCGCGGGCCTGGCAGACGCCGAGCGATAACATATCAGTCGATGAGCCCGGGCAGGTTGCAGTCGTCAACAATCGATTCGATTGACGCGCTGCTCATTCGCGCAGACGGCATCGGCCGTGATGGTGTCGGCGGCCCCCGGTAGCGTGAGAGTCATGACAGAGAGCTTTGTGGCAGCCGTTTTCATCGCAACGAGTCTGGACGGCTTCATCGCCGGCGAGAACGGCGAACTTGACTGGCTGACCGACGAGAACGACACACTCGGTGAGACCGGGTACGACGAGTTTTTCGCCTCGGTCGATGCGCTCGTGATCGGACGCAAGACGTTCGACACGGTGCTCGGCTTCGGCGAGTGGCCGTATGCCGGAAAACGCGTGCTGGTGCTCAGCCGCACGCTCGGCGCCGATGGCGCTCCGGGCGCACCGGGTACTCCCGCCGCTCCCGACACGACCGTGCACACGGATCTCGACGACGTCGTGGCGACGCTCGAGCGCGAGGGAGTGAAACGGGTCTATGTGGATGGTGGGCAGACGATTCAGGCGTTCCTGCGCAGAGGGTTGATCAGCGAGATGACGCTGACGCAGGCGCCCGTCTTGCTCGGGTCCGGAGTGTCATTGTTCGGGCCACTCGACGAGCGGGTCCATCTGAGGCTCACCGCGACGCGCGAACTGGGTGCCGGCTTCACACAGGCCAGCTACGAGGTGCTTTCGGCCGACCTCTAGGTCGGGGATTCTGCGGCTAGAAGCCGAAGTCGCCGCCTCCGCCGAAGTCGCCACCGCCGAAGCCGCCATCGTCGAAACCGCCGCCGCCGAAGTCGCCCCCGGAATCGCCACCGCCATCGGCGTTGCCGTCGCCGGACGAATCGCCGTCGGCACCTGCGGCGTCGACCGAGCCACCGGCATCCGGAAGAAAAGCCGATGCGATTGCGGAGCCGATGACGAATCCGGTCACGGTTCCCATGAGCGAGCTTGCGAAAGTGCCGCCGAAGCCCAGGCCGCCGCCCCGCTGGCCGGCCGCGCCGAGCGTGTGCTCCATCGACCCAGGATTACGCAGCTCAGAGCGCGTCGCCGCCTGCGCCAGGCTGGCCGGGTCGTTCGTCGTCGGGCGTTCGCCGGCCGCGGCGTCGGCTTGGAGCTGCTCAAAGAGGAGGTCGCGCTGAGCCGGGGTCAGCTTTGAAAACGCCTCCTGGTGCACCGCTTCGATCGTCTCCGGCGGCGCTGTGCGTAGCAGGTAGCGGTATCGCTCGATGGCGATGTCATCGTCGGAGCGCGCCGGGCGGTTCGCCGTCGGACGGGAGGGTGTTGTCTCCTCGCGGCCGAAGATTCGATCGAGCCAGCCCATAATTTCGCTCCTTCAGTCGGTGAATTCACCAGCAATGCCCTGCCCAATTTCGTTGCTTGAGCCGGTGGGTTCAAAGATACCGGTACGGCCGGTGCCCAGCCTGGGAGCGGACGACGACGGTCAGACCAGGCGTGCGAGCCCGATCGCCGTCGGCAGACTGCTCAGCTGGGTGCCGTCAAACCCCGAGCCAGAGAGTGACGCGAGAACCGCCGCGAAAACAACGACGATGAACACACCGAGCCCGACCACCAGCAGAAAGTTGGCGATCCACACCCAGAGCGGGGCAGAGCCGAGACCGGCAGTGCGTCGAAGCACGACGGTGCGGGCGATGAGGTAGGCGGGAGCACCGAGAAGCGCCCAGGCCCAGGGGGCGACCGTTCGATGGCCCCAGCCGCTGAGCCGCTTCACGTCCCGCTGAGCGGCTGCCAGGGTGATCAGCCAGGGCAGCGAGACGGCGGCGTACTGCAGCCAGAGTTGCGCACCGATTCCCTCCAGCAGAAGCATGACGAAGAACGCGGCGACCGACATCCAGGGGGCGAACGCAATCACCCAGACCGACACAGAGCCCCAGCGGCTTGGAATCGCAGTGAACTCCAGGCTGTGTCCGACCGGAAGGGTCCAACGCGGGGCGATCTCGGTCTTGCTTTCCTCGCGCGCCCAGCCGTACGCCGACACCGGAGCGAGCCGGGAGATCGGCGGAGGGGGGAGCGGAACGTTGTCGTCGGCGGCCCCGGCGTGTGCTGACTCGAGGTCCACTGCAGGCACGGGGGACTTGGTGGGGGCGGCCGTTCGGTAGTCGTCGGGGGTCGTCGAGACCTCGGGAATCGGGGCGACGTGCTCCGTCCAGGCGAGGCCGCTCCACCAGCGCAAAAGAATCGAAGTCGTCGGATCGACGTACCAGCCGGCTGGCGCGACGAATCCGGGTTGTTCTGTCATGATGTGTTCCCCCGTCGTGCCGCGTCTACTTCGAGCGTGCCCGACTCATTGCGGGGACGCCAACCCCATTGCGGGGGCGGAGAGCACCATCAACTGAGATCGACACGAGCGCGAGATGAAGGAGACGGCAGCATGACACGAATCGCAGTGACCGGAGCGACGGGGCATATCGGGGGACGGGTTGCTTCCGAACTTGCGCACCGGGGGCATTCGCTACGGCTGATCGTGCGGGATGCAGCCCGTGCGCCGCAGCTTCCGGGTGCCGAAATCGCCGTTGCCACGTACGGTGACGGAGACGCAGTGGAGAAGGCACTCGCCGGGGTGGACGTGGCGTTCATGGTGTCTGCCCACGAATCCGCCGAGCGAGTCAGCGAACACCTGAGCTTCGTCGCGGCGGCGACTCGCGCGGGGGTGCGCCACATCGTCTACACCTCGTTCGTCGGCGCCGGTCACGCGGCCGGCTTCACGCTCGCGCGCGATCATGGTGCCACCGAAGACGCCATTCGGGACTCCGGCCTGGGCTACACCTTTCTGCGCGACAACTTCTACCTCGATCTGCTTCCGCACTTCGCCGATGAGAACGGGGTGATCCGGGGTCCGTCCGGAAACGGTGTGACTGCGGCCGTCGCTCGCGCCGATGTCGCGGATGCCGCCGTGGCGGTGCTCGAACACCCCGAGCAGCACCACGACACGATCTATGAGTTGACCGGAGGCGAAGCATTGACCCTCGGCGACATCGCGCGCCGGGCATCCGTGACCACCGGTCGCCGGTTCACGTTCATCAACGAAACACTCGACGAAGCGTATGCGTCGCGAGCTCACTATGGCGCGCCGGACTGGCAGGTGGAGGCCTGGGTGAGCACCTACACGGCAATCGCCGACGGCGAGCTCGCCCACATCACCGACGATGTGCGCCGGCTGACTGGGCACGAACCGCGCACCTTGGAAGACGTGCTCAATTAGTTCGAGAGTCGCGCGGAAGAAATAGCCGAGCGGCTGGTTGTATCTGAGCATGACAACCAAGATCCCCGCCGACCTGCTTGACCTGCTCACCGAGCCGCATTTCGCGAGTCTGGGCACAATCCGGCCGGATGGCGCCGTGCAGGTCAACCCGATGTGGTTCGAGTTCGACGGTGAGACGATCAGATTCACGCACACGTCGAAGCGTGCAAAGTTTCGCAACCTGCAGCTGAACCCGGCGATGACGGTCATGGTCCTGGATCCGGCCAACCCGTTCCGCTACCTGGAGGTGCGTGGCCGTCTGGTTGACGTGATTGCCGACCCGGAGGGGGCCTTTTATGTGCACCTCGGGCAGCGCTATGGCGACGCGCAGACACCGGCGCCGGCCGACAAAGCCGATCGCGTCATCTTGGTGATGAGTGTGGAGAAGACCACCCGCAAGTAGCGCACCCGCGCAAACGCTGATGGTGGGTCTGTCGGCGACAGTTCTGTCAGAGGTCGACGCTAGCGTGAGAAGCATGAAGATCCTTCACACGTCTGATTGGCACATCGGTCGTACCTTTCACACGCACTCGACCGTCGGTCACCTGCGAATGGTGCTTGATGGACTTGTCGACGTGGTGCGCACCCGGCAGATCGACGTTGTTGCGGTGGCCGGCGATGTGTTCGATTCCGCGGTGCCGTCGGCCGAGAGCTATACGGTGCTGTCCGGTGCGCTGCGTGCGCTGCGTGACGCCGGTGCGAGTGTCGTGATGACCAGCGGCAACCATGACTCGGCCGCTCGTCTCGGCTTTCAGTCTGAGTGGGCCGGCCTGGCCGGCATCCACGTGGTCACCAGGCACGATCAATATCGCGAGCCAATCGTCGTGACGGATGAGCATGGCCCTGTTCGGTTTTACGGCATCCCCTACCTCGAGCCCGCGCTGATTCGGCACCACCATCCCGATGTCGAGCTGCGCACCCACGAGCAGGTTCTCGGCTTCGCCATGCAGCAGATCCGGGCCGACATCTCTGCGCATGGCGACCGTTCAGTCGTGCTCTCACATTGTTTCGCCGCAGGCGTCAGCGCCAGCGATGTGGAACGGGACATCAGCGCGGGTGGGCTCGACCTGGTGCCAGCGAGTGTGTTCGATGGCCCCGATTACGTGGCACTGGGGCACATTCACGGTCGCTCCACGTTGAGCGAACGGGTGCGTTACTCGGGTGCCCCGCTTCACTACTCGTTCTCCGAGGCCGGCAAACCCCGCGGCGGCTGGCTGGTCGAGCTCGATGCCAACGGCCTCGCGAGCGTTGACTGGATCGACTTGCCGATCCCGCGCTCCCTGTCGGTGCTCACCGGCGAGCTTGACCAGATTCTCACCGACGAGGCCCATGCGGCTGTCGAACAGAACTGGGTGTCGGCGATTCTGACCGATCAGGTGCGCCCGCTTGACGCCATGCGCAAGCTCCAGACGCGCTTTCCCTACTGCGTTGCCCTCGATCACCGCCCGGCAATCGTCGTCGACGACCGCTCGACGAGCTATTCCGAGCGCATCAAATCTCAGACTGACCCCGACATCGTCGCAAGTTTTCTCGAGCTGGTGCGCAACGGAGTCGGACCGACGGAGTTCGAACGCACTCTCGTCGCCGAGGTTCTCGCCTCCGTGCAGGTGCCGAGCTCAGAGGGTGTCGAATGAAAATCAAGAAACTGCGCATCGCCGGGTTCGGGCCGTACAAAGACGAGCAACTCATCGACTTCGAGCGTTTCGACGACGATGGCATTTTCTTGATCACCGGCAAGACCGGTGCAGGCAAGAGCAGCATCCTCGACGCCGTCTGTTTTGCGCTCTATGCGAGTGTTCCCCGCTATGACGGCACCGAGTCTCAGTTGCGCAGCGACCATTGCGAACCCGATGACCCGACCTTCGTCGAGCTTGAGTTCGCAATGGGCGACACCGACTACCGCATCTACCGCACCCCACGCTTCGACCGGCCGAAGAAGCGAGGCGGCGGAACGACGACCTCGCAGCCCGACGCTCGACTCGACGTGCGCGACGACACCGACCCCGCGTCGAGCAGCGACGCTCTGACGACCGCCGCGCCGAGCGGCGACGGATGGCGAGGCGTCGCCGCACGCCCTGTCGATGTCGGTCTCGAACTCAGCCGCATCCTGCCGCTGAAACAAGACCAGTTCTTGCAGGTGATTCTGCTCGCTCAGAACCGTTTCCAAAAGTTTCTACTGGCTAAGACCGACGATCGCCGGGCCGTGCTCCGCACACTGTTCGGTACCGCGCGGTTCGAACGTTTCGAGTCGGAGTTGCTCGCCCGGCGCAAGGTGTTGGGCGAGCAGCTCGGCGTTCTCCAGCAGCAGATCGGCGGATTCGCCGCCACGATCGCGCACCAGCTTGAACTGGATGCCCCGCCTGCGTCACCGTCGCGCGAATGGTTCGAGACGGCGCAGGCCGAGCTTGCCGCCGAGTGCGCCGTGGCTGCAGCCACTGCGGCGGCGGCGGATGGCGCCGTGTCGGCGACGACGGAGGAACTTCAGCGCCAGAGCGCGCTCAGGGGGCGGCAGGAGCGCCGGGACGCCGCCGGGATCACTCGCGATGCCCTCGAAGGTCGCCGGGACGAGATCGATGCCCTGCGCAGAACGGTGGCCGCGGCCGAGCGCGCGGCCCGGGTCGTCCCGCAGATTCGCGCGCTGGCCGACGCCGAGGGCGCCCGCGCTCTGGCTCTCGCCGACGAGGCTGCCGCGCGGGAGTTGTGGTCTGAACTCGGAGAATCGGCCCTCCGTGTCGAGGCCACGACGCTCCAAACCACGATCGATGAGATTCTGGGGATTCAAGGCTCGCTRCACGAGATCGTCACGTCCGAACAGCTGGTGCCGGGCCTCGACCGTGACCTCGATGTCGCGGAGACGAGTCTGGCCGAGTCTTCCGAAGCACTGTCCCGAGTGCAGGCCCTCATCTCAGTGCTCCCTGGGCGCATTGACGCTGCAGCGGAACAGCGCGCTGACGCCGCGCTCCGGGCAGCGCGGGAGGTCGAGGCTCGGGCTGAACTCTCGCGACTGGAGCGGGAGGCGGAGGCAATCGATGCGGTGCAGCGCCTCGAACCTGAACTCATCAGAGCGGAACAGCTCGAGAAAACAGCCGCTGCGGCGAACCGTGCCGCGGCGACGTCCTACGATGACCTTCTGGAGCGGCGCCTGGCCGGTCACGCCGCAGAATTGGCCGCAGAATTGGTCGACGGTCAGCCCTGTGCGGTGTGCGGTTCGGCGGAGCACCCGGCTCCGGCGACCCGCACGGCCGTGCCTGTGAACGAGCATGACGTCGAGCTGGCCCGCAGCGCCCAGGCCGCGGCCTACCGGGGCCTCGAAGCCGCCCAGCAGAAGGTTCAATCCGCGGCGTTGGCATTGGCCGAAGCGCGCACGCGAGCCAACGACAAAAAGCCGGACCAGCTCGAGGCCGAACGGGCCGTCGCTCACTCCACACTCGACCGTGCGCTGACGGCCCGTGACGACGTCAGTCGGCTGGAGCAGCAGCTGGTCGCGCTGCGTGACGAACTGGCTCTGGCTCACGCCGAGCAGACTGATGCGCAAGCGGCCCGTGACACGGCATCCGCTCTCACCACAGAATTGCGCAGCAGGCGCTCGTCGATTCTCGCGCGTGCCGCCGAACACCGCGGCGAGTTCGCCACCGTCACGGATCGAGCGGCACGGCTGCAGAGCGAACTCGAGGCGGCGCGACGCATCGGTGACGCCGCTGCGATCAGCACGCAGCGTCAGGTCTCGCTCGCTCTTGCTGTTGCGGAGGTGCAGACGCAACTACTCGCCGAGGGCTTTGTCGATCAGCAGGCCGCGCTCGCGGCCCGGATCGCCGATGCTGTCATCGCCGCGCACCACGAGGCACTGYGACGCTACGACGACGAATTCGCTGTCGTGCAAGCGCTTTTCGACGAACCGGGAATGGCCGATCTTCCCGCCGAACTCATTGATCTGCACGCGGCGCAGGAGGCGACCGACAGGGCTGTCGCAGAGCGCGACCTGGCCCGTTCCGTCGAGAGCACACTCGTCGAACGGGCGCGTCAGATTGGGGCCTTGGTTGCCGACGCGATCCTGCAGTTCGAGGAGTCAAACAGTCTGTTCGCCACCCAAACCCAGGTGCGCGAACTCGCGGCCGTAGTGCATGGCGACGAGCCGAACACCAAACGGATGCGACTTGAAACGTATGTGCTTGCGGCGCAGCTTGAAGAGATCATCGCGGCCGCCAACCAGCGACTCCGCACGATGACCGGCGGACGCTACCTGCTCGAGCATGACGACTCGCTGCAATTTCGAGGTGCCCAGTCGGGACTGGGCCTGGCCATTCGTGATGCGCATACCGGGCGGGCCAGACCCACGCACTCGTTGTCGGGCGGCGAGACGTTTCTCGCATCGCTGGCGCTCGCGCTCGGACTCGCCGAGGTGGTGTCGGAGCAGGCCGGGGGCATCGCTCTCGATACTCTCTTCGTCGATGAAGGGTTCGGCTCGCTCGATGCAGAAACGTTGGAGACGGCGATGAGCACCCTCGACAGTCTCCGCACGCGCGGGCGCACCATCGGCCTGATCAGCCACGTCGATTCGATGAAGGAACAGATCCCGGCGAAGCTTGCGATCGTCGTCAGCGAGCGCGGCGACAGCCGAATCGTCGTCTAGCGTCGTCGTCGGGGCACGCTGTCTGTGTGTGTTTGCAGGTGCGCAACACGTCGAACAGGGGTAAACCGGTCACTAGCCAGATCGCTCACCCGAACGACCGTTTTGGCCTCGGTTCCACGGCCTCAAGCTGCCGCGGCGTTGGGAGATCCCGATGACAACCACTCTTCCCCCTCAGCCTGAGCAAGTCGACAGCAAAGGCTTGAAAGGGGGCGCACTCAGCCTTCTCTCCAGTGTCGTCATCGGCGTGGCCTCCACCGCGCCGGCATACAGCCTGGCCGCAAGCCTCGGATTCATCGTCGCCAGTGGTGGCGCATTACTCGCGGGTGTCAAAGCGCCGGGCATCGTCATTCTCGCCTTCATTCCGATGTATCTGATCGCCGTCGCCTACCAGGAGTTAAACAAGGCCGAACCCGACTGCGGAACCACGTTCACCTGGAGCGCGCGGGCATTCGGCCCGATCACCGGCTGGCTGGGCGGTTGGGGAATCGTCGCCGCGGATGTGATTGTGATGGCGAACCTGGCCCAGGTGGCCGGCTCCTACTCGTTCATTTTCGCCGGTGATCTGGGTCTCAGCGGGGTCGCCGATCTCGCCAACGATCCGTTCTGGTCCACGGTTGCCGGCGTGATCTGGATCGCCGTGATGACCTACATCTGTTACCGCGGCATCGAGTTGTCGGCGCGCATCCAGTATGTGCTGCTCAGCATCGAGATACTCGTGCTGGTGCTTTTCTCGATCTTCGCCCTCGTGCGCGTCTACACCGGCACCGCCGAATCCTATTCACTCATCCCGAGCCTCGACTGGTTCAACCCCTTCACGCTTGATTTCAGCACGGTGATTGCACCGGCCATACTGACGGCCATCTTCATCTACTGGGGCTGGGACACCGTCGTCTCGATCAATGAGGAGACCGAGAACCCCACGAAGACACCGGGGCGTGCCGCAATCATCAGCACATTGTTGCTGCTCGGCACGTACGCTCTCGTCACCGTCGCGGCGGTCGCGTTCGCCGGTGTCGGCACCAGCGGAATCGGACTCGGCAACGAGACCAACGCCGCCGATGTCTTCTCAGCAATTGGGCCGGCGTTGTTCGGGAGCAGCGTGCTCGGCCATGCTGCGGCGCTGCTGCTCGCGGTGTCGATTCTCACCTCGGCTGCGGCATCAACCCAGACCACGATCCTTCCGACGGCGCGGACGACCCTGTCGATGGCCGTCTTCAGAGCGCTCCCCGAGAAGTTCGCACGCATCCACCCGCGCTTTCTCACCCCGACCTGGTCAACCATTGCGATGGGTGCTGTCTCCATCGGCTTCTACGTGCTTTTCACGCTGATCAGCATTCAACTGCTGGGCGCGCTGATCGGGTCGATCGGATTGATGATCGCCTTCTATTACGGTCTGACCGGCTTCGCCTGCGTCTGGTACTACCGCAAAACAATGTGGTCGTCATTTCGCAACGTGATCATGCGCGGTCTCTTCCCGTTGCTCGGCGGGCTGAGCCTCACCGCCGTGTTCATCTACGGTTTGCAGCAATATGCACTCGCCGACTGGCTGGTCGACGAGAACGGTGACAACGTCACGATCTTCGGAATCGGCGCCGTCGCGGTGGTCGGCATCGGGGCATTGCTTCTCGGCGTCGTCATCATGGTCATCTGGTGGGTGGTCAAATCCGACTACTTCCGCGGCCGGACCCTCCCGCGGCACACCGACGGCGATCCCGCACCGGTCGCTCAGATCGCGCCCGCTCAGAACACGCGCGACGACGGGCCTACGAGCGCACTGCCAGAGTGAAAGGCAGCACAGCGGATGCGCCGCTTCGACGAAGCGCTCGCCCGGTGACGGTCAGCGTCCAGCGGCTGTCGGCAATGTCATCGACGAGAAGAATCGGACGACCCGCAGAGGCTTCAAGCGCCGCGGCCAGCTCGGGACCGACAACAAAACGGTCCCAGACGTTGGCGAGCCGGTAGGCGCTGTTTCCGCCCGACGCACCGGTCGGCCCACCGCCTGCGTGGTCGAGCGAACCCAGCCACGGCAACCGACCGGCGTCGGAGAACGTGCGGGCAACTGACTCGATCAGTTGCGGATGCCTCCGGCTTGGCACCGTGACAATCGCAGCGGGGCGCTCGTCCCAGTTCCAGTCGGCGAGAACGCGGATGCACGCAGCAAGCATCGCCGGACTCGCCGGGGCATCGGCAGGGCTCGGCCCGGCCGTGCCGCCGGCGGTGCCCTGAACGTCGCCGGTCGCCGGCGGGCTGAAGAGACTGCGCAGCGCGCCGCCCCACCCTAGGTCGGTCAGCCGGGCCAGCGCGCGCCCCGGTGCCAGCCGTTCGCCGGGTGGGATGTTGCCGCGCACGTTGACGCCGAGGCTCGCCACTCCGGTCGGCCATTGGGCGCGCGGTTCAATCTGCACGCCGACCCGGTCGAGCGATTGTGCTGCCGCAGCGGCAGCCTCGGCGCTGAGCCCTGCCGGATACCAGGGGGCTTGACAGTTGTCGCAGCGTCCACAGGCGACGGCGGTTTCGTCGTCAAGAGCGCGCTGCAAGAACTCCATCCGGCATCCCGAAGTCTGCTCGTAGTCGATCATCGACCTCTGTTCGGCCACCCGGGCCGCGCTGATGCGCTCGTATCGATCGCGGTCGTAGATCCAGGGTGTGCCGGTGGCGACCCAGCCTCCGGTCACGCGTCGCACCGCACCGTCGACGTCGAGCACCTTGAGCAGCAATTCCAGTGGCGTGCGGCGCAGGTCGACCCGCGCCTCGAGTGCGGGCGTCGACAGGGGAGTGTCGCCGTTGGCCAGCAACGCATCGATCACCGCCTTGGCCTTCACCTGGTTCGGCATCGACGCGGTGGCGAAGTACTGCCAGATCGCCTCGTCTTCCGGACCGGGCAACAACAGCACATCCGCGTTGTCGGTGGCGCGACCGGCGCGTCCCACCTGCTGGTAGTAGGCGACAGGGGAAGAGGGGGCGCCGAGGTGCAGCACGAAGCCGAGGTCCGGCTTGTCGAAACCCATTCCGAGGGCACTCGTGGCGACGAGGGCCTTCACCTCGTTGTTCTTCAACATGCGCTCGGACTCTTCGCGCTCGGCCGTGTCGGTCTGTCCGGTGTACGCACGCACGGCGTGACCGGCGTCACGCAGCAGGCGGGCGGTGTCTTCGGCCGCTGAGACGGTGAGGGTGTAGATGATTCCGCTGCCGGGAAGCTCGTCGAGATGCGTGAGCAGCCAGGCGAGTCGAGCCTTCGCGTCGGGAAGGCGCAGCACGCCCAGGCGCAGCGAAGCCCGGGCGAGCGGACCGCGAATCGTGACGACCTCGGTGCCCGGCTGCTCCGTGGCGTGCGTGGCGCTGCCGTGGGCGGCGCTGTTGAGCTGTTCGGCGACATCCTGCACCACTCGGCTGTTCGCGGTCGCCGTCGTGGCCAACACCGGAACCCCGGCCGGCATCTCGGCGATGAGGTCGCGCAGGCGGCGGTAGTCCGGCCGAAAGTCGTGGCCCCAATCGGAGATGCAATGGGCTTCATCGACGACCAGCAGCCCGACCCGGCTGATCAACGCCGGGAGTTGGTTGTCGCGAAAACTCGGGTTGTTCAGACGTTCGGGGGAGACCAGCAGCACGTCGACCTCGTCGTTGGCCAGGGCCTGCAGCACCTCGCCCCATTCGTGCGCGTTCGAGGAGTTGATCGACACGGCACGCACGCCGGCGCGGGCGGCGGCCGCGACCTGATCGCGCATCAGGGCGAGCAGCGGCGACACGAGAATCGTGGGCCCGGCGCCGCGCTGACGCAAAAGCAGTGTGGCGACGAAGTAGACCGCCGACTTTCCCCAACCGGTGCGCTGCACGACCAGGGCCCGGCGGCGCTCATCGACGAGGGTCTCGATGGCCTCGAACTGACCCTCATGAAAATCGGCATCAGGACGACCGACCAACGTGCGCAAGACGGCGAGGGCGGATGCGCGTGTGTCGGTCATCCTCTTAGCTTGGCAGGTGCCGGTGACAGTGCGTTCAGCCGGCAGGTGCCGCGCTCAGGTCCATCCACGTCACATCCCAGTGGTGGCCGTCTGGGTCGAGAAAACTGCGGCCGTACATGTAGCCGAAGTCCTGCGCGTCGCCGGCCGGGCTCCCGCCGTTCGCCAGCGCGGCATCCGCCATCTCGTCGACTGCGTCGCGACTCTCGGCGCTCAGCGCGATCATCGATTCAATCGATGTCGACGTGTCGACAATCTGACGGTCGGTGAACGTCTGGAAGAACTCGGGGACGAGCAGCATCGCGTAGATGTGATCCTCGTCGATGACGAGGCAGGTCGCATTCTCATCGGTGAACTGGGGGTTGAACGAGAAGCCCAGGGCCTTCCAGAAATCGGTCGACCGCTTGAGGCTCTGAACCGGAAGGTTCACGAAGATCATCGTTGGCATGGCTTCATCGTACGGTCGAACCGCGCGACACCCAAGTGGGTGTGACCGCCTCAAAGCCGGAATCGGCGCCGCGCGTCGGTAGGCTCGAACCGATGACTTCGCCGACTCGCCCCGAGATTCCTCGCATGGAGATTTCTCGCTTTGAGAACGGCGAGAACTCTGAGTCTGAGACCCTCGAGTCTCCCGCGACTGACGCGGTTCGTGCTGAGCGGGAGTCGTCGGAATTTGCGATCGCTGACTCTGAATTCGCCGACTCCACGATCGCTGATGCTGACGTCGCTGACTCCGAGTTCTCCGGGGCCGAGGCTCTGTTCTCGGAGGCTGAGGAGCCTGACCCGGCGATTCCGGTTCCCGGGGCCGGCATCCGAGCTGAGCCGACACTCTCGGCACGGGTGCGACGCAACCGCATCATCGTCGGGGCGTCGCTCGCTCTGATTGTTGTCGTGGTGCTGGGCGTCGTCATCGGCAATCTCCTCGTCGCCGGCGACGGCTCGACGCCCGCCCCGGGCCCCGGTGCGATTGTCGAACCCACGGCCACGGCGCATCCGGTGAACGGTTTCGACCGCGCCGCCCACTCACTCGACGACCCGGAAAGCCCGTGGGTCGTGGTCAACAAGCAGCGCCCCATCGTTCCGGTCGACTTCACTCCGCCTGATCTCGTCGCCGTGAAAGTGCCGCACACCTGGGCGCCCCTACTGCGGGCCGACGCCGCAACCGCGGTCGAGGCGATGTTCGCCGCGGCGACCAGCGAAGCGGGACTCAGCCTGGAGTCGAACAGTGCATTCCGGTCGTACGCCTCCCAGGTCGAGGTGTACACCAGCGAGGTCAAGTCGGCGGGAGTCGCAGCCGCAGATCTCAGCACGGCACGACCGGGGACCAGCGAACACCAGACCGGCTTGACGATCGACATCGGTGCGGAGAACGGCGCCTGCCGTTTCAACGTCTGCTTCGCCGACACCGCTGAGGGGCAGTGGTTGGCCGCCAACGCCTGGCGCTTCGGGTATCTGCTGCGCTACCCGGCCGACAAAGTGGCCGTCACGGGGTATGAATTCGAACCGTGGCACTTTCGTTACCTCGGTACCGACCTGAGCACCGAGCTTCACTCCACCGGAGTGTCGACCCTCGAGGAATTCTTCGAACTGCCTTCCGCGCCCACCTACTGAGCACACCGACCGGGTGCACTTACTGGCGGGTGTGAACCCGCGTGCGCACCGCCCTCCGCGCCGAGTGGTTGGATTGAGGGCATGGATGCCTCGACTGACCGCGCTGCCGACCTTACCGCCCACTCTGCCGCCACCACGGCTGCGCCGGCCGCTGACCGGGTCGATCGATACATCGACGACCTCGCCGCATTCATCACGGCATCGCCGTCGTCGTATCACGCAGCGGAGGAGGTGGCGCGGCGACTCGATGACGCCGGCTTCACCCGTCTCGATGAATCAGCAGCCTGGCAAGCCGGCGCCGGTCGCCGCTACGTCGTGCGCGACGGAGCAATCATCGCCTGGATTCAGCCGAACGGAAGCACGGCGACGACACCGTTTCGAATCCTGGGCGCACACACCGACTCGCCCGGCTTCAAACTCAAGCCGAAGCCGACGATCGAAAGCCACGGTTGGCTGCAGGCCGGCGTCGAGGTCTACGGCGGGCCCCTGCTGAACTCGTGGCTCGACCGCGAACTCGAGCTCGCCGGGCGTCTCGTCACCCGCGACGGTGAATCGCACCTGGTGCGCACCGGGCCGTATCTGCGCATCCCGCAGTTGGCCATCCACCTGGACCGCGAAGTCAATGACGGTCTGAAACTCGACCGGCAGCGGCACCTGACGCCGGTGTTCGGGGTGGGCGGAGGCACCGCCGCCGATCTCGTCGGACATCTGGCGGCGCTCGCCGGGGTGGCCGCGGAGGATGTCGCGGGGTACGACATCCTGACCGCCGACACCGCACTGCCGACACGGTTCGGTCGGGACAACGCGTTGTTCGCCGCTGGGCGTATGGACAATCTGACGAGCGTGCACGCCGGGATGGTGGCGCTGCTGGCCGAGGCCGCGCGCGAGGAAGGCGCCCCCAACGCGCCGGCGGGCCGACAGATCAGCGTGCTCGCCGCGTTCGACCATGAGGAACTCGGCTCTGAGTCGCGCTCGGGAGCCAGCGGACCGCTGCTGGCCGACATCCTCACCCGCATCAGCGGCGCTCTCGGCGCGACCCCGTCGGAACAGCTGCAGGCGTATGCCTCATCGTGGTGTCTCTCGGCCGATGCCGGGCACTCCGTGCACCCGAACTATTCCGAGCGCCACGACCCGGCCAACCAGCCGGTTGCCGGGGGAGGGCCGCTGCTGAAGATCAACGCGAATCAGCGCTATGCGACGGATGCCGTCGGCTCGGCCCTGTGGACCCGCGCCTGCGAGCAGGCCGGCGTGGCGTCGCAGGAGTTTGTGTCGAACAACACGGTGCCGTGCGGGAGCACGATCGGTCCGCTGACGGCAACCCGTCTCGGTATCCGCACACTGGACGTCGGGGTGCCGCTGCTCTCGATGCACTCGGCGCGGGAACTCTGCCACGTCAACGACCCGGTTGCGCTCTCGGCGGCGATCAAAGCCTTCTTCGCGGGGGCGTAGCCGGGCTGCTCGCCGGGCCGTGGTGCCGCTCGCGGCCTAGAGTTTTCCGGTCAACTTGCGGTGAAACGCCGTGCTGCGCTCGTCGAGACCCGTGAACGTAACGGTGGCGCCACGCCCGCGGTAGGTGGTTTCGACCGAGTCCATCACGGCGACGGTCGACGCATCCCAGATCTGTGCCCGGCTCAGATCGACGACGACGGATGCCGGGTCGTCGGCGTAGTCGAACTGCTCAACGAGGTCGTTGCTGCTGCCGAAGAAGAGCGGCCCGGTGACGACGTACGCCACCGAACGCTCGTCGGCGGCAAGGGTGCGCTCCACCGTCACCACATGCGACACACGTCGGGCGAAGAGCACCATTGCGAGCACCGCACCCGCCGCCACGCCCAGGGCAAGGTTGTGGCTGACAACGACCACGGCGACAGTCGTGAGCATGACGATCGTCTCGGACAGCGGCATCCGTTTCAGAGTGGACGGCGCGATGCTGTGCCAGTTGATGGTGGTGAGCGCGACGATCATCATGACAGCGGCCAGGGCTACCATCGGGATCTTTCCCATCACCTCGCTGAGCGCGGTGACCAGCAGCAGGAGGAAGGCTCCGGCGACGAATGTCGACACGCGGGTGCGGGCCCGCCCGAGTTTCACGTTGACGAGTGTTTGGCCAATCATGGCGCAGCCGGCGATTCCGCCATACATCCCGGCGAGAATGTTCGCGATACCGAGCGCCCAGGACTCCCGGCTCTTCGGCGAGGTGGTGTTGGTCAGCCCGTCCACGAGTTTTGCCGTGAGCAGGGTTTCGATGAGGCCGACAAAGGCGACGCTCAGGGCGGTCGGCCAGATGATGCCGAGCGTCTCGAGGTTCAGCGGAACCAGCAGCGGCGTGATGCCGGGCAAGCCGCCGGAGACATCTCCCTGATCGCTGACCGTCGGCACCGACAGGTGGGCGACCATCGTGATCGCCGTGACGACGACGATGGCGACGAGCGGAGCGGGCACCGCCGTTGTCAGGCGCGGCAGAAAGAGCACGATCACGACGGTCACGACGAAGAGCGGATAGACCAACCAGGGCACACCGAGCAGATGCGGCACCTGAGCGACGAAGATCAGAATGCCGAGAGCGTTGACGAAGCCGATCATCACCGACCGGGGGACGAATCGCATCAGCCGCGCGAGGCCGGTCACTCCGAACAGAATCTGCACCAGACCCGCCAGCACCACGGCCGGCAGGAGGTACTCGACGCCCTGCTCCTTCACCAGCGGCGCGACGACCAGGGCGACCGCACCGGCCGCCGCGGTAATCATGGCGGGCCGGCCGCCGAGAATCGACATTGAGATCGCCAAGACAACGGATGCGATCAGGCTGACCTTGGGGTCGACGCCGGCGATCACCGAGAACGAGATCACCTCGGGAATCAGCGCCAGCGTGGTGACAACTCCGGCGAGAACTTCGACGCTGAGCAGCTTCGGGTTACGCAGCGTGGCACGAACGGTGGGGGAGGCATGCGATTTGCCGGGGTGTTGGGGCACTGTGCAACTGTAGATGCTCCGCGCACCCGGGGGTGGTGCTCGCGACGGGTGTGAGGTCAGCCGGTGCTGCTCGGAGTTGATCTCTTCGATGGCCGACGGGGAGGGCGCCGCAAGGTTTCACTCGCTTCAGTTTCACGGTCGACACCGTGCCGGCCGTCACGCGGCCCGGGGTCGGGCAGGGCAGGCAGTTGATCGAGATCATCGAGAACGAGGGCGCGCAATGTGCCGTTGGCATCGACGACGATCTCGCCGACCACGACGGCGCCTTCGGCGATGGCGAGGCTCTCGACGCGGGTGACCGAGGCGATTCTCGGTGCGGAGGCAGGCTTCGACAGGGTCGCGCCCGGTTGCAGCAGTGTGTTCCGCCACGCGAGGTCTTCGGTCAGCGGTGTCGCCGGCCGGCGCGTACGAGAGCCGCGGCGCCGAGGCGGCACCATCCGGGCGATCGCAATCCCGTGCCGCGTCACAACGACCTCCTGGCCTGATTCGGCGCGTGCGATCAGTACCGAGACATGTCGTTTCGCTTCGTCGATCGGAATCACCAATGCAGTGGCTGCGCCGTGCAATCCCGAGTTCACCGGAAAGGGGTCGTACTCGTCGTCGCGATCGACCCCGTGTCGCCCGTCGCGCGGGCCGGGGTCCGGAAGGGCCGGAAGTTGGTCTGGATCGTCGAGGTATTGCATGTCGGAACCCCTCTCCATTGACGGATGCCCGTGGCGATGCTTTCTTCGACGCTACGCCTCCACCGCAACGCGCGCTAGATCGGTGCGTTCTCGAGTGACGTTCCGCTGCGAGTTGCACTGACGCACGTGCGCACCCTATAGTCGCTGTAAACGTTCTCGTAAACGTTTACAGACATGACACACCCCCCTTCACCGTTGCATGGGAGCCAGATGGCCGAGACAAGGAAGTCCACGCTCGTACTCGTGGCCGAGCGTGCGGGGGTGTCGATCGCCTCTGTCTCTCGAGTTCTGAACGGGCTGCCTGCATCCGCCGCCGTCACCGACCGTGTGCGGCAGGCTGCCGATGAGCTGGGCTACGTGCCGGATGCGACGGCGCGTTCGCTCAAGGTCGGCAAGACCGAGCAGATCGCGTTGGCTGTCGCTGACGTCGGAAACCCGGTCTATGTGGCGATGATGCACGAAGTCTCCCGGGTGGTCGCCGACGCCGGCTACCGACTCGTCGTGTCCTCGACCGGCAGCGATCCCGACGACCAAATCACACTGCTGACGAGTCTGAACCGCGGATTCGCCGACGGTCTCATTCTCAGCCCGCTCCGTGTCACCGAGGCGCTGATCAGCCACCTGCGTTCAAGCCGCCTGCCCATCGTCGTGATCGGTTCGCTTCCCGACGGCGTCGAACTCGACAGTGTGCGCGCCGACTCGGCAGCCGGCATGGGCCTGGCGATCAAGCATCTGGCCAAGCAGGGTCGCCAGCGCATCGCCTTCATCAACGGCCCCGTCGACACGGTGCCGGGAGCCGCGCGACTCAGCGGCTACACCATCGCGATGACGAAGCGGGGCGTCGCGATGCACGGAGACCTCCAGGTCAATGCCGATGACTTCACCTTCAAGGCCGGCCTCGTCGCCACCGAAACACTTCTCGACCAGGCGACCCCCGACGCAATTGTCTGCGCAAATGACCTGCTCGCCGTGGCGGCACTCAAGGTGCTGACGCGTCGGGGATTCTCTGTCCCCGCTGACGTGGCGCTTGTCGGCATGGATGACACCGACATCGCGGAACTCACCACCCCGTCGATCACGAGTGTCAACCTGGGCTCGGTCAAGCGTGCGCGCACAGCGGCCAAGCTGCTGATCAGGCGCCTCACCGAGCCCGACGCCCCGATCAAACAGATCGTCATCGAACCCAAGCTCACCATCCGCGAGTCCTCCGTCGTGGCTTCCGGTACCGCATCACCGACCGGCCCCGGCAGAGAGGGAGGTGTTGACGCATGACGTCGACACTGACTTCGCCGCCGCGGCCGGTGGATTCCCGGCCGATCGCCCTCACCGAGAAGCCGAAGCGTAAGCGCGCGAGCGGCGCACCGGGCCAGGGTGGTCGTGAAGCGTGGCTGCTTGTGCTTCCCGCAATGATCCCGGTCGTCTTGTTCAGCGTCTACCCGCTGGTGCAGGGCATCCTTCTCGGGTTCACCGATGCCAAAGCCGGCCTCGGCGTCGTCACCTCGTTCAACGGGATCGACAACTACGTGCGTTTGGCCGGCAACGAACTGTTCTGGAACTCGTTCCGGATCGGGCTGATCTGGGCATTCGGCGTCACCATCTTGCAGTTTCTCGCCTCGCTCGGACTCGCGCTGCTGCTCAACCTCGACCTGAAGCTGCGCTGGTTGGCCCGCACCCTGGCGTTGGTTCCGTGGGCGATGCCCCCTGTCGTCATTGCGATCATGTGGCGGCTCATGCTCAACCCGAACTCGGGTCCCATCAACGAAACACTCCGTGCGCTCGGGCTTCCGGGCGACACCAACTGGCTGGGCGACTTCTCGACCGCCCTTCCCGCCGTCATCATTGTCGGTGTCTGGGCTGGAATGCCGCAGACGACGATCACTCTGCTGGCCGGACTGCAAAACGTGCCGGCCGAACTGCATGAAGCAGCGTCGATCGACGGGGCCGGTGTCTGGCAGCGCTTCTGGCATGTCACCCTTCCCGCGCTCCGGCCCATCATCGTGGCGATCACCACGCTCGACCTGATTTGGAACTTCAACTCGTTCGCACTCGTCTTCGTCTTGACCGCGGGCGGTCCCGGTGGGCAAACCATGCTGCCGATGCTGTTCGCCTACAACGAGGCGTTCCGCTACGGCAACTTCGGCTACGCGGCGGCAATGGGCAACGTCATGGTCATCGTGATCGCTGTCTTCCTCTTCGTCTATCTCCGCAGCCAGGCAAGGAGTCGTCTGTCATGACCCAGGCCGTGTCTACGAAACCAACCAGAATGCCCTCCAGTGCGGCAGGCCGTCGCATCGGCCGCCCGCTGCAATACGTGGCCCTCGTCGCCTACATCATCTTCTTGGGCTTCCCGCTGCTCTTCCTGCTTTCGACGGCGTTCAAAACGCCGCAGGAATTGCAGTCTCCGAACCCGACGTTCTTGCCGAACAGTCTCAATTTCGACAACTTCTTCGCGGCCATCGAGAAGGCGAACCTGGTGCAGGCGGCCGGCAACAGTCTCATCGTTGCCGTGACGACCACCATCATCGTCACCATCATCTCGCTGCCGGCGGCCTACGCCCTGGCGCGGTTCCGCACCAAGATGCGGGGGATCGCCACCGGCTGGATTTTGCTCAGTCAGGTCTTCCCCTTCATCCTGATCATCATCCCGTTGTTCCTGGTGCTCAAGCAGATCGGCCTGGTCAACAACCTGCTCGGGCTGATCCTGGTCTACACGGTCTGGTCGTTGCCGTTCGCGCTGTGGATGCTGCAGGGCTATGTGGCCGGAATCCCGGTCGAACTCGAAGAGGCCGGAGCCATGGACGGCGGCTCCCGGCTGCTTATCCTCCGCACGATCGTGCTGCCGCTGCTGGCGCCGGGACTCGTCGCCACCAGCCTGTTCACCTTCATCTCGAGCTGGAACGAATTCTTCTTCGCTCTCGTGCTGATCCAAGACCCGGAGTTGCAGACTTTGCCGCTCACGCTCGCCCGATTCGTCGGGGCAGAGGGGCAGGTTCAGCTCGGCCAATTGGCGGCAGCAGCATTGCTGGCCACCATCCCCAGTCTTGTCTTCTTCGCCCTCATTCAACGCCGGCTCACCTCCGGCCTGATGAGCGGGGCAGTCAAGGGTTAGCGCACGACACCCTCAACGCAGTCACACGCAGTGAATACACACAACGCAGTGCATATACACAAAGGAGTACAGACAATGAAAAGACGGGCTGCACTAGCCACCGGCGCCATCGTGGTCGCCGGAGTCTTGACCGGTTGCGCATTCGGAAGCGGTGGAGGAAGCTCCGCCGGAGGCTCCTCCGAAGGACCGGTGACGATCACCTTCCAGAGCCTGGCCTACCAGGATTCAACCGTTGCCGCGACGAAGGACATCGTCGACGCCTGGAACGCTGACAACCCCGACATCCAGGTCAAACTGACCCAGGGCAGCTGGGACAACGTTCACGACCAGCTGGTCACCCAGTTCCAGGGCGGCACCGCACCCGACGTCATTCATGACGAGTCTTCGGACATCCTCGGGTTCGCCAACCAGGGGTATCTCGCCGACCTGAGCCCGTACCTGAGCGATGACGTCAAGAAGAGTGTCTCTGACGACGTCTGGTCGACCGTGACCACCGACGACGACAAGATCATTGCGGCTCCGACGCTGTTGCAGACCTATGTGGTCTTCGCGAACACCGATGCTTTCGCTGCAGCGGGCGTCGAGGTTCCGACCGGCGACGAACTGACCTGGGACAACCTGGCCGCCGCCGCCAAGGGCCTCACCGCCGACGGCAAGTACGGCGTCGGCTGGGGGCTCAAGCAGCCCACCGCCGCCGTGATGAACACCGCACTCGGCTTCGATGGCACCTTCTTCACCGGCACCGGCGACACTGCGAAGATCACGGTCGGCGCCAATGAGCTCGAGGTGCCCAACCGCATTCACTCGATGGCATACGACGACGGTTCGATGGACCCGGTCACCCTGACGCAGAGCGGGTCGGATGTTCTTCCCGGCTTCCTGGGCGGAAAGTACGCCATGTACATCGGCGGCAACTACCTCGCGCAGCAGATCACCGAATCGGCACCGGACGGCTTCAACTGGACGGTGCTTCCCGCGCTGGCCGGCAGCGCCGGAACCGTGCAGGCCGCCAACCCGCAGACCATGTCGGTCGCCGCGGAGAGCAAGCACGTCGAGCAGTCCGCGAAGTTCATCAACTACTTCATGGGCGCCTCGAACCAGGCCAAGCTCGGCGAAGGTGACTGGTTGATTCCGTCGTCGAGTGAGGCACGTGCCGAGCTCGAAGCCGCCACCGCCGGTCAGACCGGATGGAAAGAGATGCTGGCCACGGGTGAGAACCTCGCCGGCGCCCCCTTCCAGAAGACCACGAACTACCCGCAGTGGAAGGACCAGTACGCGACCCCCGGGCTGCAGCAGTACTTCGCGAACTCCATTTCAAGCGAGGACCTGGCCAAGCAGCTCACCGACGGCTGGACCTCGATCGGCGGATAGCCGGATCAGAACCATCGAAGCAGGATGTCGAATCGGGCGAGACGAGAGTGTCGCCCGGTTCGGACTCCAGCTTCGAGAGTCACCGCACCATCGCGTGACTGCATCACCGCAACACACACATCACCACCCGATCATCACAGCATCAAGGAGAAATCTGATGGACCTGCTCGAGGACAAGGCAACCGGAGCACTCGCCGGTGCGGCCATTGGCGATGCGCTCGGAGGTGCGGCGGAAGGCAACACTCCGGAGGCGATCCAGGAACGCTACGACGGATTCATCACGGGAATCGTGCCGCCGTTCCTCTCGGATTGGAAGAATGCTCGCCCAATCTCGCCGTACCACAAGGGCGATGGGCACATCACCGACGACACCCTGATGACCAACGTTCTCGTCGAGGTCTACGACACCGTGCGCGATCACCTCGACGCCTTCGACATCGCCGCACACCTGGTTCCCCTGCTCTCGAGCGAGAAGCGCTGGATTCCGGAGCTCGAGACCGAATCGCTACTCTTGCACCGCATCTTCCTGGCTGAGAAATGGCTGGTCACCCGGCTTCAGTACGGCCACATCGATCCCCGCGAGGCCGGCGTCGGAAACATCGTCAACTGCGGCGCGACGATGTACGTCGCCCCGATCGGAATCGTCAACGCCGGATCGCCGGATGGCGCGTACGCCGAAGCGATCGACGTCGCCGGCGCACATCAATCGAGCTACGGACGCGAAGCGGCCGGGGTCTATGCCGCGGCAGTGGCCGAAGCCTTGCGTGTCGACTCGTCGGTAGACCAGGTCATCGCTGTCGCCCTGCGCCTCGCCAAAGACGGCACCCGCGACGCAATCGAAGCAGTCGTTGAGGCCGCCGTATCCGTCACCGACTGGCGAAGTGGTCTGGCCACCCTGCGCAAGGCCGTCGAACCGTTCGACACGGTCGGCCCCAACTACCGGGCTCCCGCCCGTGACGCGCGGATTCCGAGCCGCACCAAGTCGATCGAAGAACTTCCGATCGCGCTCGGCATGCTCGTCGCCGCTCGCGGAGACTATTCGGAATCAGTTCTCGGCTCAATCAACTACGGGCGTGACTCCGATTCCATCGCCGTGATGGCGGGCTCGATCGCCGGTGCACTCGGCGGCACGGCCAGCCTTCCGCGCGAATGGGTCGACGGCGTCAACGAGGGAAGCCGGATGGACATCTTCGCGACAGGCCCGACCATGGCCGCCGTGGCCCGCGATGTCTGGGCGGCCGACCAGCGACGATTCGATAGCCGCGCCGGCGCGATGGGCGCGCTGGCCGCATCCGCCGCCGTACCGGCCGGCATCGCAGTCGCAGCGGGCGCCAAGTAGTGCTGCGCCTCAGCTGGACCCAACCCGAAGACCTGCTGCCACACGCGCTCGTCGCCGCCGACCTCGACGGGGTCGAGGTCGGCGAGATCCGCCGGCGCTGGGTCAGCGCCGGGGGAACCGACGTCGCCGCGGTCAACGGCGCGACACCGGTCCCCGCCGCCCCGCTGCTCCGGTCTCTGGCCCGCACACTGCTGCGCGAGATTGACGAGCTCGCGGTTCCCCGGGCGTTGCGCGTTCGCGAACCAGAGCAGTTGGCCGAGATTCTGGCACTGGCGCCGGCGTCTCCCACTTTTCCGGCGGTCTCGGCCGACGAACTGTCCGACCGCGTGCTCGGCGCCTGGTTGGGCCGCGCTTCGGGCTGTCTGCTCGGCAAACCCGTGGAGAAGATCTCGCGAGAGGGCATCCGGGCCATCGCCGAATCGACCGGCAACTGGCCGGTCGCCTCGTATTTCACTGAGGTCGGTCTCGACCCGGACGTCGCCGCGGCCTACCCGTGGAATCGTCGCAGCCGCCCGACCAGCCTGGTCGAGAACATCGATGGCATGCCCGAAGACGACGACCTCAACTTTCCGCTGATCGCGCTCGATCTGCTCGAACGGCTCGGCACCGAGTTCACCACCGACGATGTCGCGCAATCCTGGCTCGCCAATCTTCCCGGCGGACGCGTCTTTACCGCCGAACGGATCGTCTACCGCAACCTGCTCGACGGCTATGAGCCGGCCGATGCCGGAGCCGTGCAGAACCCGTTCCGGGACTGGATCGGCGCCCAGATTCGCACGGATGTCTACGGCTGGGTCTCGCCGGGCGACGCCCGGCGCGCCGCGGCGATGGCCTTCACCGACGCCAGACTCAGCCACGCACGGAGCGGCCTCTACGGCGCACTGTTCGCTGCCGCCGCCTGCTCTGCAGCCCTCGTCGCCGGCAGCATCGGTGAGGTGATCGAAGCGGGATTGAGCGTCGTACCGGCCGAAAGCCGCTATGCCGCAGCCATCCGTTTCGGCGTCACCGTCGCCGAGTCGACGCTTGACACCGAGGCCGCGCTCGATGCGATCTACGCCGAATACGGTCGGCTGCACTGGGTGCACGTGCTCAACAACTCGGCACTGCTCGCCTTCGCACTCACCCGCAGCGGTGGCGATTTTGCCACAGCCATTACGCTCGCCGTGACGGGTGGGTGGGACACCGACTCGACCGGTGCAACAGTCGGCTCGATCTGTGGGGCGTTGGCCGGGGCATCCGCTCTGCCGCCGACCTGGATTGACCCCTTGCACAATACGCTCACCTCGAGCATTCCGGGATTCAACGAGTCGCCCTTCGACGAGCTGGCCGAGCGCACCGTCGTCCTCGCCCTGGGGGAGACCCGATGAGCACGCTGCTGCACCACAGCGACCCCGACGAAACGAACACCAACGAGATCAACCCGTTGGTGCCCCGGTCGATCGACCTGCCCACCGTTTTGCCGGCCGATGGTCTTCTCGATCCGGCCGTCGGTGACATCGCCAAGATCTTTGCCGCRCCCGCAAACCCGGCCGACTGGCCGGCCTGGCGTGCAGCGATGCAGGCCTGGCGCGACTCGGCGCGGGAACGCCTCGACTACAGCGGGGCGATCTACGAACTCGATCACTCCCGGTGGACCAGAGCCTGCTACAGCGTCGCATTGACCTGGCTGTTCGACGAGCGTCTCTTCGATCACGCCAGTCAACGATTCACCGTTGACGCCTACCTGGAGTCGACCGGCGATCACGGTGGATTCGATGGCATCGTGCTCTGGCACGCCTACCCGATTATCGGCATCGACGACCGCAACCAGTTCGATTTCTATCGCGATGTGCCCGGCCTCGCCGACCTGATCGCCGAGTTTCAGAACCGCGGCCTCAAAGTCTTCATTGACTACAACCCGTGGGACACGGGCACCCGCCGAGCGGCGCATGACGACCCGGCGGAATTGGCCCTGATCGTGGGTGAACTCGGCGTAGACGGTGTCTTTCTCGACACCATGAAAGAGGGGGACGCGGGTCTCATCGCTGCCCTCCTGAACGCCGAGCCCCCGCAGGTGCTTGAGGGAGAGTCGCGGGTTCCCAATCAGCGCATCGAAGACCATCAGCTGAGCTGGGCCCAGTGGTTTGCCGACAGCGACGCACCCGGTGTGATGCGTGCACATTGGTACGAGCGCCGGCACATGATGCACTCCACCCGACGGTGGAACCACGACCACAGCGCCGAGCTGCAGTCGGCCTGGATGAATGGCACGGGGATGCTGGTCTGGGACGCCGTCTTCGGCGTCTGGGTCGGCTGGAACGCACGTGACAAGGGCACGTTGCGACGGATGTTGCGCGTGCAGCGGGCGTTGAACCCGGTCTTGGTCGAGGGCGAGTGGACCCCGCTCACCGACGCCAGGCCCGAGGCACTGGCCGCCGGCGTCTATGCGTCGCGGTTCGAGCTCGGCGACCTCACACTCTGGACGATCATCAACCGCGAAACAACCGACTACGTCGGGGCGGTGCTGCAGCAGAACGCCATTCATGGCCTCCTCATCGACGTGACGACGGGGCAGCCGCTGCCCGATGGGGCCACCACGGTTCCCGCCAGGGGCGTCGCTGGAATCCTGGCGGTTCGGGGCGAGCGGCCCGACTGGCTGGCCGACCTGCTCGCTGCCGCCGCGGCCGACCTGGCCGACCCTGCGCTGACCGGTGCCGCGCATGCGGATACGACGTTCCCCGCCCGGTTTGCACACCGGGTCGACGTCGTGCCGAGCGAGAGCGCGACCCCGCCCGCCGATGCCGTCGGCGTCGCCGCGGGCACCCGCGTGTTGCCCGTTGCCCATCGCCGGCGCGAATCCGGCATGTACCAGGGGGCTCCCTATCAGGAGGAGTGGAAGCCGCTTCCGCCCCGCCTGCACGATGCGCGCCTCGACACGGTCGAGGCCACCCTCGGCGACGTCGCCGTGGCCAGCCACGAAGTGACCGTTGGTCAGTTCATCGCGTTCCTGGTTGACAGCGGCTACACCCCGGTCAGTGCGAACCGGTTCTTCACCGCGGATGCCGCGTCGTCGGTCGACGCGCCGGCGACCCGTGTCAACTTGGCCGATGCCCGTGCCTACGCCGCCTGGGCCGGCGCCCGCCTGCCCACCGAGTTCGAATGGCAGGTCGCTGCGGCCGACCCCGGATTCCACCGTTCGAGTCCGGTCGTGTGGAACCTGACCGAGAGCGAACACAGCGACGGAGTGACCCGGTTCGTCATGCTCAAGGGCGGGAGTGACCACCAGTCGCTCGGCTCCGATTGGTATGTCGATGGCGGGCCGAAATCCGCGGACTTCAGCCTCAAGCTGCTGGTCGCCGGTCTCGGCATCGAACGATCCTCCAACATCGGTTTCCGGCTGGCGTGGGACCAGGCGCCGGCGGGAGCTGAGGCGACCGATGACTGAACCAGTGGCATCGGGCGGCCCGCTGACCGGCATCCGTGTCCTTGACGTTTCGACGCTCTTCGCCGGCCCGTTGGCGGCGACGTTCCTCGGCGATTTCGGTGCCGATGTCATCAAGGTCGAGCACCCGGCCAAACCCGACGCGGCCCGGGGGCACGGCCCCGCCAAAGACGGCGTGAACCTGTGGTGGAAGACATTGGGGCGCAACAAACGCACCGTCACGATCAACCTCGGTGCGCCGGACGGTGCAGCACTGCTGCTCAAACTTGTCGCGGATGCCGATGTACTCGTCGAGAACTTTCGGCCAGGCACGCTGGAGCGTTGGGGACTCAGCCCGGCCGCGTTGCACGCGGTGAATCCGCGTCTGGTGATCGCCAGGGTGACCGCGTTCGGTCAGTTCGGCCCGTACTCCGCCCGCCCGGGATTCGGGAGCCTGGCAGAAGCCATGAGCGGATTTGCGGCGCTGACCGGTGAGCCAGACGGCCCGCCCACTCTGCCGCCGTTCGGCCTCGCCGACGGAATCGCGGCCTTGGCCACGAGCTATGCGATCATGGTCGCGCTGCGCGGCGTCGAGCAAGGAACCGGCATTGGCCAGGTCGTCGACATGGCCATCATCGAACCTATTCTGATGCTGCTCGGTGGCCAGATCACGGCCTTCGATCAGCTCGGGACGGTGCAGCAACGAACCGGGAACCGGTCGGTCAACAACGCACCGCGCAACGTCTACCTCACCGCCGACGACGAGTGGGTTGCCGTGTCGACAAGCTCCCAGTCGATCGCCGAACGTGTCATGCACCTGGTGGGGCGCCCCGAACTTGTGGCCGAACCCTGGTTCGCGTCGGGGCATGAGCGCGCGCTGCACTCCGACATCCTCGACGACGCCGTCTCCTCATGGATTCGGAAGCGCCCGACGACGGAGGTTCTTGAGGCATTTGAGCAAGCCCAGGCCGCCGTTGCGCCCGTGTACGACGTGCGCGGAATCCTGACCGACCCGCAGTATGCCGCCCTGGGCACTGTGCAGAGTGTGGAGGATGACGAGTTGGGACCGCTGAAAATGCAGAATGTGCTGTTCCGCCTCTCCGGCACGCCGGGAGGTATCCGCTGGGCGGGCCGTCGGCACGGCCACGACACCGCTGCCGTACTCGACGAGATCGGCGTGAGTCAGGCCCAACTTGAGGCACTGCGTGAACGGGGGATCGTATGACCGAGCAGGGATTCACTGCGGCCGCGACGACCGAACCGAGCGGGCCAGATGGTTCGACGCTCGTGACCGGGCTGTATGTGCCAGGGGACCGGCCCGACCGCTTCGACAAGGCCGTCGCGACGGGCGCCGATCTCGTGATTCTCGATCTTGAGGATGCCGTCGCCCCCGATCAGAAGGCGACCGCCCGTGTCGCCGTGGTGCGGTGGCTGAGCGCGCGCGGCCAGAGTACGACCGGACCGGTGATTCAGGTGCGGATCAACGCACACAACGGCGACGATCACGGTGCCGATTTTCGAGCCGACCTGACCGCGCTTGCCCCGGTGCGGGCCTCGTTCGAACTGCGCGTTTCCAAGGTCGAGACTGCCGAAGACCTCGATGCTGTCGTCGCGCTCGCTCCCGGCCGCCCCCTTGCCGCACTGATCGAGACCGCGCGCGGCGTCGAGAACGCCCTGCTCATCGCGCAACACAAGTCCGTCGTTCGGTTGGCGCTCGGGGAATCCGATCTGGCGAGTGATCTCGGAACGGCGGACCCTGCGGCCATGGACTATGCCCGGGTTCGGGTCTTGTTTGCGGCGCGGGCTGCAGAGTTGCCGGCCCCGATGCTCTCCGCGTTCACCGACATCCGCAATGTCGAGGCGCTGCGCGCCGATACCGAGCGCGGGCGTGCGCTCGGCTGGGTCGGCCGAACCGCCGTGCACCCGACCCAATTGGCGGTGATCGCCGACGTCTTTCGCCCGGGCAGTGACGCCGTGGCCTGGGCGACGGCGGTCGTGGCTTCGATTCAGGCCGGCGGAGTCTCGACCCTGGCCAGCGGGGAGATGGTCGACCCGGCCATGCTCGGCCGGGCCCGCTCGATCCTCGGGCTCGCGACTCGGTTCGACGCCTCGCCGAGCCCGAGCTCGCCCACCCTCAACTGACCACCCCACAACCAGCTCGACCTGACGTAACCCCGAGAAAGGGAACCACAATGATGTGGATAAAGACCATCGGAGTGACACTGTCGCTCGGACTTTTCGCGACCTCAACCGTCATCGGTGCGGATCCCGCCTACGCTGCCGGCAGCCAGCTGGTTGCCGACAGCGCGCCGAGCAGTGCCGTCGGCGGCGCCGTCGACTTCACCGTGTATCTCCCTGCCGGCTACGACGCGAACGCGGCGACAACCTATCCGTCGCTCTACCTCCTTCACGGTCGCGGCGATACGCAGGCTGCCTGGCAGCAGGAGGCCGGCGCGCTCGACGAGCTCATCGCATCCGGTGCCATCCCGCCGATGATCGTGGTGATGCCCGACGCCCCGTGGAGCAACGGCGGCAGCTACTACGTTGACTCCGAGTACACGGGCACCGGCTCGGGCACGACGCCGGGGGTGAAAGTCGAGACGGCATTCACCACCGACCTTGTCGGCTACATCGATGCGAACTATCGCACACTCGCCGACCGGGCGGCTCGGGCCGTCGGCGGCTACTCGATGGGTGGTGCAGGGGCGCTCCGCTACGCGACGGTGCATCAGGATCTCTTCTCGGCCGGACTCGTGTTGAGCCCTGCCGTCTACGCCCCATCGACTCCGGTTGACTCGTCGACGCGCGAGTTCGGCGCCTATGGTGTCGGCAGCGCACTCTACGACGAAGCCCGGTATCAGGCGCTCAATTACCCGGCTTCATTCGCTGCGCTGAACCCGGCACTTCCTGTGCACCTGTTCATCGGTGTCGGTGACGACGAATACGCAAACCCGAAGCCGGAAGACGCAATTCACGACCTCGACTACGAAGCGGCAACCCTGTACAACCAGGCCAAGCGGGTGCCCGGAGTGAGCGCCGAGTTGCGCGTCTACGACGGAGGCCACGAATGGGGAGTCTGGGACGCGGGGTTTCGAGAGGGAATTGTCGACCTCGCCGGATACCTGCAGAGCGAGCCTGCCGCTCCGTTCACCGGCGCACAGTTCGGTTCGGTCGGCGACGACAGGGCGGGTGGAGTGCTCGGTCTGGCCGACGGCAGCGTTATCCACGCGGTGAACGCCGCTGACTCGCTGCTCGGACAGAACGCCCTGGGCGGCTTCGACGTTGTGGTGCAGAAGCTCGATTCGACAGGGAAACAAGTTTGGGTCACCCCCATCGCGACCGCCCTGAACGAACGCTCCTACGGGGTCGTCGACGGCGGAAACGGGTCGGCAATCATCGCGGGGTTCATGAGACAGAACCACAACGGCGGATCAAATGACGACGCGTTGACCGTCAAGCTCGATGCTGACGGAACTGAACTCTGGCGCACAACGTTCGGTTCCGAATCGGCGGCCGACCGCGTCTACGGTGTCGCCTCCGACACGAAGGGCGGAGCCTTTCTCACCGGATACACATCGGGCACACTCCCGGGCGGCACGAGCGCCGGCGACAAGGATGCGATCGTCGCCCACGTCGATGCGGCGGGGACTGTGCTTTTCGCGACTCAGTTCGGAAGCACCGGTGAAGACAAGGGATTCGCGGTTGCTGCGAGTGCCGACGGCGGCGTGTACGTGGGCGGGGTGGGTGGCGGCGCGATGCCCGGCACGACTGCGGCGGGGGGATCCGACGGTTGGATCGCGAAGTTCACCGCCGATGGCACGCGCGAATGGCTGACCCCGGTCGGCACGGCAGCCAGCGACCAGGTCTCTGCGCTTGTCGCAACGGCATCCGGCGTGGTGGCTACTGGATTCACCCGTGGCACGCTCGGCGCGGCCGCAGCCGGAGAAAATGACGCGTTCATCATCGCGTTGGGCGCCGACGGTTCAACGCAGTGGACGACGCAGACGGGTTCAGCTGGTGATGATCGCGGGGCTGCGATTGCCACGGATGCGGCGGGCCGGATCCTGGTCGGCGGCCACACCAACGGGCGCATCAGCGCCGGTGCCGGTGGCGTCGACGTCTTCACACTGACCATCGACCCGGCGGGAACCGTTATTGATCGTTCGCAGTTCGGCTCTGTCGAGCGTGACGGCGCCGACGAGTACGACGAGGCGAACCTCTACCTCTCAGGCGGAAACGGATCAACCTGGATTCAAGGCCTGACGGCAGGACAGGTCGCAGGCGCCAAGAACTCGGGGGCCGGGGACGTGTTTCTGACCAGCGTCGACTTTGCCGCAGTCAGCATCGGGGTGCCCGCGGTCGTTCCCCCCGTTGTCACGCCGGGCGTTGACCCTGACGGGTCGGGAACCGGCGGACTTCCGGGAAGCGGGTCGGAGCCGCGGTCGCCCGCGTTGTTCGGATCGGCGCTGACGCTGACCGGCGTCGACGCCGCTCGACTCGCCGCTCTGGCCGCGCTCTTATTGATGGCGGGCGCGGGTGTTGCTGCCGTGCGTCGCTCAGGCAGGGGTACGGCACACTGACGGTGGGATGCTGCGTGCACGCGATGCGCGCAGCATCCGTTCTGCGCAGCATCCACTCTGAGAAGCATCGCGGTCGAGACTCATCCGATTAGAGCAGCGGCGATGCCGAGCCTCTCCGTCGGGGGTCGCGACCGTCGCGAGCCACGAGGCGACGCCACACCCATTCGTCGGCGATCACGACCAGCAGCAAGACCAGGTTGACCAGCCAGGCCAGGGCAAGCGACGGAAGCAGCGGGTAGAGCGCTAAAAGGCCGGCGAGAACGATCGCGCCGACGAGATGCCCGACCAGCCAGGGCCCGCCGACGGCGCGGCGGAAGAAGGCGTTTCCGAGCAGGTACAGTGCTGCAGCCCCACAGAGCAGGCCGGCGGCCCAGGGATCGGTCGGCTCGTCCGGCTCACGCAGAACCAGGCCGTCGCCGACGGCGGTGAGCACGATGCCGAGCACCATGAGCAGCGGAATGTAGGTATAGGCCACCTGGGCGATCAGCCCGCGTTCCTTCTCATTGGCGTGGCTGATGAATTCGCTGCCGCCCTGCTGTCCGTGGTTGAAGTACAGCAACCAGAGAAGCACCGTGCCGACGAACGCCGAGAGGAATGCGAGCAGGTACGGCCCCTCGAGCGGAGCGGCAGCGAAGGTCGACCCGGTGACGATGATTGATTCGCCCAGCACGATAATGAAGAACAGGCTCACCCGTTCCGACATATGCTCTCCGGTGATGTTCCAGGTGTGAAGCCCCGACCTGCCGAGTCCCGGAACCCAGAATCGGGCGCGCGGGCCCGAGAAGTCGATGAGCACAGCGGCCAGCCAGATCCAGAGACGTGCCTCCTCCGGCGCCAGGGCGCCGCCAATCCAGAGCACGGCAGTCGCTGCCTCCCAGATGCCGATGCGCACGAAGTTCATGGCGTGGGCAGGTCGGGATCGGGCGAAGGCGAGGGCCGTGAACACGCTGCGTCCCAGCTGCATCGTGACGAGCGCGATGGCGAAGAGGAGTGCCTTGTCGGTGAACGCCTCCGGGATGGCGCTCGCCATCAGCATCCCGACCAGCATGAGAGTGATCAGCATCCCGCGCACCCAACCGCGCTCGGGATTCAGCCAGTTCGTCGTCCACGTTGTGTTGATCCAGGCAAACCAGACCACGGCCGCCATGATGACCGTCTGCACGAGATCGATGACGCTCTGATGGGTGAGCAAGACATGCGACACCTGCGTGACGGCGAACACGAAAACCAGGTCGAAGAACAGCTCAATGAAGGTGACCCGGTGCGCATCGTTGCCGCGCTGCGGCCGCAACAGATCAGAAGCGAAACCGAGGGGAGCCATGGCACGAGCGTAGTGGTCGGTAGGCCGCTACCGACCGCAGACAGCCCGACCGCGTAATCTGGGTTCGCGGGCACAGACATCCGCGGGCACAGGCGTCCGCGGGCTCGGAGAGGACGAGATGACCCTTCGGCGCTTTCCCCAGGCTGTCTACCGGCACGGAGAGGAACCCGACCCCCGGTTCAGTCTCGCCAATGAGCGCACCTTTCTCGCCTGGATTCGCACCTCACTGGCCTTGATCGCCGCCGGTGTCGCGCTGGAGGCGCTGCAGCTCCCGATCCGGGAGGACTTTCGTCTCTACTCGGCCGGGATCTTCATCCTTCTCGGCCTGGCCGCACCCGTCCATGCGTGGTTCAGCTGGATGCGCACCGAACGCGCCATGCGTGAGAGCCGACCGTTGCCCGCCCCGGCTCTGTCGGGCATCCTGGCCGTCGGCATTGTGGTCGCGGCCCTGCTGATCGCGGTGGGAATGCTTCTCGGATGAGCCCGCCAAACACCGAGAAGGTGTTCGATCAGGGGCTTCAACCTGAACGCACATTTCTCGCTTGGCAGCGCACCGTGCTCGCGCTCGGTGTCTCCTGCGCGGTTGCCGTTCGGTTCACCGCTCCGCATTTCGGCGCGGTGGCGGTCGTCGCCGGCATCGGCGGCATGGGGCTCGCGCTCGCCGCGTACGTCGGCGCGCGCTTTAGGTACCGGCGTACGCACCTGGCGCTGACTCAGGCCGCGCAAACGCCGACGAACCAGGCGCCGACAGCCCAGGAACCGACGACCCAGGCGCCGATGGCCCAGAAGCCGACGCCGGCGGATGCGTTGCATTCGGTCAGTGCATGGCCGATTGCCGCGATGGCGGCCTCGACCCTCTTGCTTGGCGTATTGGCGACACTCTTTTTGTGGGGCGGAATCCGGCTGTGATCGCACGCACGATCTAGATTGAGATCGAGATCGAATGTGAGCACCTGACGACGGGACCTGGAATCGATGACTGACTCAACCGCCGAAGCACGACCCACCGTCCCGACCGGGATGATCGCGTTACCCGGTGGGAGCTATCAGCGCGGGTCCACCGAGTTCTATCCCGAAGAAGGGCCGGTGATGCTGGTCGAGGTCGCTCCGTTCGAACTGGATCGCGCCCCGGTCTCCAACCGTCAGTTCTCTCGATTCGTCGCCGACACGGGCTACATCACGGTCGCCGAGCGGATGCCGGACCCCGCCGACTATCCCGGCGCGAACCCGGCCGACCTCGTGCCCGGCGCACTGGTGTTCGCGGGAACGCCCGGCCCGGTGAACCTGGGGGATTGGCGTCAGTGGTGGGACTGGGTGCCGGGCGCGACCTGGCGGCATCCGTATGGGGGCGCTAGTTCGATCACGGACAAAGACGATCACCCGGTCGTGCAGATCGCCTACGAGGATGCGACGACGTACGCGGCGTGGGCCGGCAAGCGCCTGCCGACCGAGACGGAGTGGGAGTATGCCGCGCGCGGCGGCCTGGAGGGCCGCACCTACAGTTGGGGCGATGAGCCGCAGGACCCACTGAATCTCCGGGCCAACTCCTGGCAAGGAGACTTTCCGTTCCGCAACACCGGCGCCCGTGGCTGGGTGGGGACCTCGCCGGTCGGAACATTCGAGCCCAACGGCTTCGGCCTGGTCGACATGTGCGGCAACACCTGGGAATGGACGAGTGACTTCTACACGCCGAGTCACCGGCCGGTGGCACCGGCTGTCGCTACTGGCCTGACGGCGCCGGTTGGACTGAATCTGTTGGCCGATTCTTCGGCCAAGCCGGCAACTGAGTCCGAGGGCTCCGGCGACCCGGCCAACGCCGGCGGATGCGGACCCAGCTGCGCCTGCGGGCCATCCGATTCCAACTCGCGCGCAGCCGCGGCGGCCAGTGCCGAGCCGGGGTCGACCATTCCGCGCCGGGTGTTGAAGGGTGGCTCCCACCTCTGCGCGCCCGAATATTGCCTGCGCTACCGGCCGGCTGCGCGGTCACCGCAGGCCGAAGACACCTCGACCACGCACATCGGCTTTCGCTGCGCGCGCACGGTGTAGACCTAGATCAGGCCACGCAGAAAGTCTTCGCTGGTCAGGCCACGCGCGGCAGCCTTTCGAGTCAATGCGGTGAACTCGTCGGCGTTGAGTTTCAGTGTGAGAGTGTGCTCCGGCGCTTGTGATTCAGCGGAACCCAGGTCGTCGAAGTCGAACAAGCCGGGATGTGACGCGGTGGGCTGTGACGCGGCAGCCGCCGGCTTCGTCGCCGCCTTCACGGCTGGCCGAGCAGCAGAACCCGACGCAGCAGAACCCGACGCAGCGGAACCCGACGCGGCGGGGCGATTCGCCGGAGTGCCGCCCTTCGTCCAACCCGGGCCTTCCGGAATCGGGGCGTTCCGCTGGAACGCCTCCGACACGGCGCGCGCGCGGGAGTCGGCTGCCTCATTGAGCGGGTGGTTGGCGTGCCCCTTGACCCACTCGAAACGGTATTTGCGCCCGACCAAGGCCTCATCGATCTCCTGCAGGAGTTCGAGATTCATGACCGGTTTTCCGTCGGCCTTGCGCCAGCCCTTCTTCTTCCACCCGGGCATCCACTTGGTCACCGAGTTGATCACGTACTGGCTGTCGCAGAGCACCAGGAGGTCGTCGTCGAGGTGGGCGGTTGCGCGAAACAGCTCGAGCACAGCCTTGAGCTCGCCCTGATTGTTCGTGGCGTGCTTCCAGCCGCCCGCAGCCCAGCAGGAATCATCGACGTACCAAGCCCACCCGGCCGGACCGGGGTTGCCAAGAGCCGAACCGTCGGCGGCAGCGGTGATTGTCATGCGAACCTCTCACTTGTGACCCCGGTGCAGGGTCACCTCAAGTCTGGCAGTTGTCTGCGCCCGCAGTCGTCTGCTTCAGCGGACGCGATCAGCCGCGCACGCAGGCGCCGGTCGACACCGGGACGCTCAACCCGGGAGCCCGGTCGACGACCGAGGAGACCTCCTGCATCCCGAGGGCGTAGCCGACGTTGGCGGTGTGCGCCGATTTCGCGAAGACGACCCCGACCACGTGTCCGGTGTCGGAGAGCAGCGGGCCACCCGACTCGCCCTGCTGGATGTCCGAAGCCAGCGTGTAGACCTCGCGTGTGCTGAGCGACTGTGCCGTCGTCTCCTGCAACATCAGCGGGCCGCGTGCGATCACGGTGGCCGGGTCGGCGACGAACGGCCCGCCGAAGGGATAGCCGGCGGCCACACCGACCCCGCCCGGCTTCAGGTTGTCGCCCAGCTGCAGCGCGGGTGTGTCGAGGCCAGGCACCGAGATGACGGCCAAGTCGATGGTGGGGTCGAAGTAGACGACGGTTCCCTGCACGACGTCACCGCTCGGCGACTCGACGACCGGCTCGGTGACTCCCGACACGACATGCGCATTGGTGACGACTCGTCCGGGCGAGGCGACGAATCCGCTGCCCGACTGGTTCTGGCCGCAGTCGAAGGCGTTGCCGGTGATGCGCACCACCGATTGCACCGCCGTTTCGATGGCCGGGTTGTCGATCGCCTGGTCGGGCAGCACGGGCGCCGGGCCGTCGAAGACATCCGTGATCAAAGGCAGGCCCTCGGCCACCGCCACCGACCGCAACTGGGCGAGCCAGGTCTGAACCGGGTCGGGAGTGATCGCGTTGATTGCGCGCACGACGCCGGAGGAGGCGAGTGTTGTCGAGAGGCCGGGGATGCCGAGGGTTCCGAGGCTGAACGCCAGCATCGATATCGCGAGTGCCGTCGCCACTACGGTGAACGCCGCGCCGAGCAAGCGATCGAGCCAGCCGAGCACGGTGCGTCGGGCGCGCCCGCCGATGCGGCGGCCGATCGAGAGCCCGAGTGACAAGCCGCCGAACACGAGCAGGATGGCGGCGGCGAGCGTGGCCGCAGCACGCCATTCGACGGCGGGCACCCACAAGCCCACCCAGGGCACGACGAGATAGGCGGCGAAGGCGCCGAGCACGAGGCCGATGAGTCCGCTGATGCTGCGGAGCAGGCCGTTGCGGTAGCCGCTGAAGAACGCTGCGATGAGCACAAGAATCAGCAGGATGTCGATGATGAGGAATCCGTAAATCATCAGGTTCCTCTCGGTAGTTCTGACGTGAGTCCGGCGAGCTGTGAGCCGAGTCGACGCCGAGGTGACTAGGTGCCGGCCAGATTCTGACCGATGCGACGCAGCATACGCGTCGCCTCTGTCAATCGTAACCGACCGGTTTTCGGGGGTCGGCGGGAGAAGCGCGGCCAAATAGGGCAGGATCGAATGATCATGGCAACTCTCGAAGCGCTCCCGCACGTCACCGATCCCGACGTGCTTTTCGAAGCATTCGAGCTGTGGGCCGGTGCCCAAGGCCTGTCGCTCTATCCGGCGCAGGAAGAAGCGCTCATCGAGATCGTGTCCGGCGCCAACCTCATCCTGTCGACGCCGACCGGTACCGGAAAGTCGCTCGTCGCGATCGGTGCTCACTTCGCGGCGCTCTCCGCGGGCAAGCGCAGCTTCTACACGGCGCCGATCAAGGCGCTCGTCAGCGAGAAGTTCTTCGCACTGGTCGAGATCTTCGGCGCCGAGAACGTCGGAATGATGACCGGCGACTCCTCGGTGAACGCCGACGCGCCCATCATCTGCTGCACCGCCGAAATTCTGGCGAACCTCGCCCTCCGCAACGGCGAGGACACCCAGGTCGACCAGGTCGTGATGGACGAGTTCCATTTCTACGCCGACTCGGACCGCGGCTGGGCCTGGCAGGTGCCGCTGCTCACCCTGCCGCGCGTGCAGTTCGTGCTGATGTCGGCGACGCTGGGCGACGTCACCGATCTCGCGGCCGACGTCAGCCGCCGCACGAACCGGCCGACCGCGCTGGTCACCGGTGTCGAGCGCCCGGTTCCGCTTCACTACTTCTACCAAATGACGCCCATCCACGAGACCGTCGAAGAGCTGCTCGGCACCGGCCAGGCTCCCGTCTACGTGGTGCACTTCTCGCAGGCCGCCGCGCTCGAGCGCGCGCAGGCGCTGGCCAGCGCCAAGGTGGCGAACCGCGAGCAACGGGATGCGATCGCCGAGCTGATCGGCGAGTTTCGGTTCACGACGAGCTTCGGCAAGACCTTGTCGCGCCTGATTCGGATGGGCATCGGCGTGCACCACGCCGGAATGCTGCCGAAGTACCGCCGACTGGTTGAGCAGCTTGCCCAGCGCGGACTGCTGCGTGTGATCTGCGGCACCGACACGCTCGGCGTCGGCATCAACGTGCCCATCCGCACCGTGCTCTTCACCGCGCTGACGAAGTACGACGGCGTCAAGATGCGCCAGCTCAACGCACGCGAGTTCCACCAGATCGCCGGTCGAGCCGGCCGCGCGGGTTACGACACGGCCGGAACCGTCGTCGCACAGGCTCCCGACCACGAGACCGAGAACCTCAAGGCCATCGAGAAGGCCGGCGACGACCCGAAGAAGAAGCGCAAGCTCATCCGCAAGAAGGCTCCGGAAGGATTCGTCTCCTGGGGCGAGCCGTCGTTCCGCCGCCTGATTGAGGCCGAGCCCGAGACCCTGACCTCGAGCATGCAGATGACCAGCGCCATGCTGATCAACGTCATTGCCCGCGGCGGCGACGCCTTCGCCAACGTGTACGCGCTGGTCTTCGACAACCACGAGCCGTGGAAGCGTCAACTCGAGCTGGCCCGTCGGGCTCTTGGCATCTACAAGACGCTGCGTGCCGCCGGAATCGTGGAGCAGGGTCTCGACAAGCTCGGCCACCGACCTTTTATTCGATTGACCGTTGACCTGCAGGCGAACTTCGCGCTCAACCAGCCGTTGTCGCCGTTCGCCCTCGCCGCGTTTGAGTTGCTTGACCCTGACCCGGCGGTTGAAACCGGCACCGGTCACTATGCGCTCGACATGATCTCGATCCTGGAGTCGACCCTCGATGACCCGCGCCCGGTGCTCTCCGGCCAGCAGTTCGTGGCCCGCGGCGAAGCGGTCGCCGCGATGAAGCGCGAAGGCATCGAATATGACGAGCGGATGGCGCTGCTCGAAGAAGTCACGCACCCGAAGCCCCTCGATGAACTGCTGACCTACGCCTTCGATACCTACAAGCTGTCGCAGCCGTGGATCGCCGACTTCGAGCTGCGGCCCAAATCGGTCGTGCGCGACATGTATGAGCGGGCGATGTCGTTCGGCGAGTTCATCGCGTTCTACAAACTCGCCCGCAGCGAGGGCGTCGTGCTGCGCTACCTCTCCGACGCCTACCGGGCGGCGCGGCAGACGATTCCCGACGAGGCGAAGACCGAAGACCTGCTCGACCTGATCGAATGGCTCGGCGAGCTCGTGCGCCAGGTCGACTCGAGCCTGCTCGACGAGTGGGAAGAACTGATCCACCCCGATGCCGAAGCCCACGCCGCCGGTGCGCACGTGGTGCTGCCGCCGGCCCCGAAGCGGCTCACCATGAACGTGCGCGCGTTCCGCATTCTGGTGCGCAATGAGTTGTTCCGTCGGGTGCAGCTGGCCGCGCGTGAGCAGTATGACGCGCTCGGTGAGCTGGATGCGGCATCCGGTTTCGACGCGGATGCCTGGGCCAACGCGCTCGACGGCTACTACGACGAGCACGACGAGATTCTGACCGGTGCCAACGCACGCAGCTCCGCGCTGTTGATCATCGAAGAGGGCGCCACCTCGTGGAAGGTACGCCAGATTCTCGACGACCCCGCGGGCGATCACGACTGGGGCTTCACGGCTGAGGTCGATCTCGAGGCGTCGGATGAAGCGGGCGAGGCCGTCGTTCGGCTGACGGAAATCAACCGGCTGTAGAACCTCGGTGGTCGAGCCTGTCGAGACCCCGCGAGCTATTCCTCAGACGCAGCCACGCGGCGTTGCGCGGGCTGGGCGCCGCCGCGCGGGTTGGGGCCGACGCGCGTCGCGGCGCCCGACCCGCGCGGCGGCCGCACCGCCACCGAGACCGCCCCGAGCACAATCACGATTCCGGCTAGTTGCGGGGGAGTGAGCGTCTCTCCGGCAATAAGCCAGCCGGCCAGAATGGCGACGACTGGGCTGAGCAATCCTAAGAACGCGGGGATGCTCGTGGGGAGTCGCGCGATTCCGCGGAACCAGAGCAGGTAGGCGAGGGCGGTTCCGACCACCGACAGGTAGGCATAGCCGATCAGGTTGGTGGGCGTCAGCGGTTGCGCCGGAAGACCTTCGAAGACCAGAAGCAGCGCGAGAAGTGTGAGCCCACCCGCGATCAGCTGCCACGCCGTGGTGGCGAGTGGCGGCGCAGGTTGGCCCCATTTCTTCGAGAGCACGATGCCGGTGGCCATGGAGAGTGTTCCGCCGAATGCGGCAAGAACCCCGATCGCATCCAATCGGCTCTGCGCCTGCAGCACGATCAGGCTCACACCGAGCACGCCGGCCGCTCCGGCGACGATCACGCGTGTGGTCAGTCTCTCGTGCAACACCCGGCTCGCCAGCACGGCGACGACGAGTGGTGAGATTCCTCCGACGACAGCGGCGACCCCGCCGGGGAGCCGGTAGGCCGCGATGAAGAGCAGTGCGAAGAAGGCGCCGATGTTGAGTACCCCGAGAACCCAGGCCTTCCACCACCACGCGCCCTGCGGCATCCGTCGCGCGAGCGCCAGAAGAAGGAGCCCGGCGGGGAGGGCGCGAAGGGTCGCGGCGAGGAGCGGGCGATCCGGTGGAAGGAACGTCGTGGTCGTGAGGTAGGTCGTTCCCCAGAGCGCGGGAGCAACGGCGGTGGTGACGAGGAGCAGAGTTCGATTGCTAAGCACTTAGCTATAATAGCTAAGTGCTTAGCGAATTGCTAGGGTGGATGCATGGCAGATCAGGTGGATCGGATTCTCGAGCAGTGGCACGCGGAGAAGCCCGGCCTCGACGTGTCGCCAATGGCCGTGATCGGACGGCTGAGCCGTTCCGCGCTCGCGATCGACGCGCGCCTGGCCGAGACTTTTGCGCGGCACGGACTGGATTCCGGGTCGTTCGACGTGCTTGCAACCCTGCTGCGGAGTGGTGCGCCGTACCGGATCGCGCCGGCGGTGCTCGCCCGGGATGCGATGATCACGTCGAGTGCGGTGGCGCAGCGCCTCAACAAACTCGAGGCTCGCGGGCTGATCGCGCGGGAGGCCAATCCCGACGACGGGCGCGGCACCCTTGTCGCGTTGACCGAAGCCGGGACGACGCTCATCGAGCAGGCGCTCCCGGATCACGTTGAGACCGAGCGAGCGATCACGGATGTGCTGAGCGGCGACGAGCAGGCACTCCTCGCCGCTCTTCTCCAGCGTCTCGAGTCGGCGGCGCGGTCGCGCTGATTGCCCTACCGGGCGTTCGCCGGCCTCAGCCGACTCCGCCGACGCAACACCAGGCTGCGCACGAGCACCGGAACCGTCGAGACGAGAATGACGCCGAGCAGGATCAGATCGAGGTAGCGCGCGGTGAACTCGGCCACTCCCGGAACATGGCCGAGGCCGAAGCCGAGCAGAATGGCTGCGCTCGACCAGGCGACGCCGCCGATCACATTGAACGTGATGAACGAGCGGTAGCGCATCGAGCCGACTCCGGCGATCACCGGGGTGAAGGTGCGAACCATCGGCACAAAGCGGGCGACGATGACCGTCGCCGATCCGAAGCGCCTGAAGTATGACTCGGTCTTCGCCACACTGGCGCGGCTGAACAGACCCGATTCCTTGCGGTTGAAAATCGCCGGTCCGGCCCGACGTCCGATGAGATAGCCCACCTGGTCGCCGAGAACTGCCGCAACGCTCACGGCCACGATCACCAGCCAGAGCGGCGCGGGGAGCGCGCCGGTGAGCGTGAGCACCCCGGCGAAGAAGAGCAGCGTGTCACCGGGCAGAAAAAACCCGACGAGCAGCGCCGTCTCGGCGAAGACGATGAGGCACACGACTGCGAGCCCCCACGCCCCGGCGCCGTTGATCAGCGCCTGGGGGTCGAGGATACCGCTGCTCATGTTGCTCATGCTGCCGATCAGAATGCCGCTCATGCGAGGTCAGCCTGCCAGGAGGCGAGTTCCTTCCGCTGACGGACGGTCAACGAGATGATGAGCGCAAGGATCGCGGAGAGGAAGATGGCGCTGGTTCCGACGGTGCCCAGCCCCAGTCCGCCATCAGCGACGGGCTGCGAGAGGAAGTCGCCCAGCGAGGCCCCGAGCGGACGGGTCAGGATGTAGGCCACCCAGAAGGCGAGGATCGCGTTCAGGTTGGCGAAGCGGTAGGCCAAGCCGACCAGCGCGATCGCGGCGGCGAAGAGCAATACAGAGACGAAGTAGCCCAGGTTCAGACCTTCGGCGATCAGATCGCCGGCGGCCGTTCCGAGCGCGAAGGTGAAAAGAATGGCGAGCCAGTAGAACCCTTCACGACGCCGAGTCGTGATCGAGTGAATCGACAGGGTGCGTTCGCTGGCATACCAAGCGGCGAAGACGACGGCGAGTGCGATAGCGAAGACGATGGTCGTTGTCCCCAGCGGGATGCCGAAGTTGTCGGTGAGATTGTCGGTGATCAGGGTTCCGACGATGCTGATCAGCACAACCGCCAGCCAATAGATTCCCGGCACGTAGCGAATCGCCCGGAACTGGAAGACCAGCACGATTGCCAGAAGCGCACCCATCACGATGGTGGTGTTGGTGAGGCCGAGGTTCAGGTTGGTTGCCAGAAAATCGGCAAACGTCTCTCCGACGGTGGTCGCGAGAATCTTGATGATCCAGAAAATGGCGGTGGGGTCGGGAACCTTGTTGAGGCCGGTGGAAACGCGTCGGTCGGCACGTGTTGCCGTGAGATCTGACATTGGGCATCCGTTTCGCGAGAGGGGGCGCGGTGTGCGCCCGTGTCTCACCAGTTGAGCGGATGCGTTCCCAGAAACGTCCAAGAAGTGGAACTCGGTGATTGAGGAGCGCGCGAGCGCAGCGAGCACGCGTCTCGAAATCCCGCAAGCCGTCCTTCAAGCGCAACCAAGGTTCAGAGATCGGCTCGCGAGGTTTCGAGACGCGGCCGACTCCGTCGGGCGCTCCTCAACCACCGACTCAGTGCGCTGTCGGCAACGTCAACACGAACGTCGTTCCGGCCGGCGATGACTCGCGCAGCTGGACCTGTCCGCCGTTCCGCACGGCGACGTCGCGCACGAGCGCCAGCCCGATTCCGAACCCGCTCCGCTGATTTGCCGACGGGTACTCCGCCGCGCTCGAGTGCGCAAATCGGTCGAAGATGTGCGCCGGGTCGATTCCTTGAATTCCGGCACCCTGATCGGCGACCACGAGATCGAAGGTCGCCTTCGACGCGTGAAGCGTCACGGAAACGTGCGATCCGTTCGGCGAATGCGCAATGGCATTGTCGAGTAAGGCGACGACACAGCGTTGAATGCTTGCCGCCGGAATCCTCGCCAACACCTCGCCGTCGTGCTGATGCGCGCGTGTACGGTCGGGCACGAACTCGTGCCCGAACTCGATCTGAACGCCGCGCTGATCGCCGAGTACACGCATCGACTGCACGGCCTGCTCGACCACAGGAACCACGTCAATCACAGGCGTGGCGCCCTCCGGCGCCTCACTCGCCGCAACCAGAAGCAGGTCGTTTACCACAGCGACGAGGGCGAGGGTGTCCCGACGGATGTCCGCCACCGCCGGCGAGACCGGGTCGCCGGGCGCAAGGCCGCGTTGCAGCACCTGAATGCGTGCGTCGAGCACGGTGAGCGGGGTGCGGAGTTCGTGACTCGCATCCGCGACGAAACTTCGTTGCATCCGCAGTGCCTCACCGAGCGGACGCACCGCGCGCCGGGCGACCACCCAGCTGAGCACGCCCGCGATCGCAATGGCGACGACGCCGACCACGATCACGGCGACGAGCACGGCCGTCGAATCGATGTAAATGCGGGTTTCACCCGGCTTCGGTTTCTCGAGCAGTTCGGCCGGTTGCGATTGATTGACGATGAAAATGACGGAGGCCACTACCAAGAACAGCACGATCGCCGTCGCCCCCGCGGTGATCTGCCAGCCGATGATCCGGGACGCGCGGCCGACAGCGGCGGCGTCGCTGTCGGGAACTGAGCGGCCCGACCGGTTCATAGCTGGCCCAAACGGTAGCCGCGACCGCGCACGGTCAGCACGATGTCCTTGTCGGTTTTGCGGCGCAGATAGTGCACGTAGGTGTCGACGGTTCCGGGCTGCTCGCCGACTTGAAAGACGGCGCTCAAGACTTGCTCCCGGCTGAAAGTGCGATCGGGCCGGGTGGCAAAGAGCCGCAGCAGATCGGATTCGCGCGGCGTCAGCAGGATGCGGCCGATGTGCGGCGAGTGGATGCTGTGGTCGTCGGGGTAGAAGGTCCACTCGCCGATGTCGACGGCCGGCCCCTCAGCGGTGAACTCGCGGGTGAGCGCGCGGAGGCGGGCAAGAAGCTCGTCGAAATCGAACGGTTTGACCAGGTAATCGTTGGCGCCGGCATCCAAGCCGTCGACCTTGTCGGCAATGGTGCCGAGCGCCGTGAGCAGCAGGATCGGCGTGGTCACGTGGTGCGAGCGCAAAGCCTGCACGATGCTCAGACCATCGAGACTCGGAAGCCGGCGGTCGATCACGAGCACGTCGTAGTCGTCACGGATGCCGAGGTCGAGGCCGGTCTGCCCGTCAGTGACCAGCTCGACGTCATAGGATTCCGCGAGCACACCCGTGATCAGCGGCCCGAGCTCTGTGTCGTCTTCGATGAGAAGCAGCCGGGGCTTCGTCGTTGTCATCTTCGTCGTTGTCGTCTTCGTCGTTGTCATCGGGGACCCATCCTTCCGCTTCGCCTCGTGAACATAATCTAACTGCCCATGGATTGGTCCTGCGGCGATGCCCCGCCCCTGAGCAAGACCGAAACGCGCGGCACCACATTCTGCAGCCAGATGACGAGGGCGAGAGCCGACGCCGCGAGCGAGTAGACGATGGAGGCCAGGACATCCGTGGGGTAGTGGACTCCGAGGTAGACGCGAGACACGGCGACCAGCACCGTTGCGAGGGCTGCCACGGTGATGACGAGCGGGCGCGACGGGTGATCCCGCGCCACAAAGATCAGAGCCAGGCCGAGGGCTGCGACGAAGCAGGTATGCCCGCTCGGGTAGCCGAATGAGTGCTCGGTGAGCAACGGATGCGCCAACAGGGTGGCGTCGGGTCGCGGTCGCTGCACGATCCACTTGATCAGCTCGCTGCCGCCCCAGGCGACGGCGATCATGCCGAGGAACGTGAGAACGCGGGCGGGATTGCGGGTGACCAGCCCGATCAGAATTGCCGAGACCAGCGTGATTGCCAGCGCCATCGCCGGATCGAACAGCCATGCGATAGTGAGCGCCACGCTGTCGAGAACGGGCGTGTGGTGCAGGCTCAGCCACTGATCGATTCCGAGTTCGGAGGCCGACCAGCCGGGCGTGCGGGCGACGAGCAGACCGAATCCGATCACCGCGCAGAGGGCGAGAACGCTCATTATCGTGATCGCCCGCGGGTGGGCGAGCGGTCGCAACGGGAGCATCCGCTGCTGTGTCGACACATCGGGCCCGGAGGTTGTCACCGTCACTTCACTCATTTCTGCTGGCGCGCGGATGTCGCGTGGCCAACTGATTGAGTCTGTGCCGGGGGGTCTCAGATTCCTCTAAGAACTGTTAGCGCGCTCGAACGCCTTGGGCGCTCGAGTGCGCGACCCGCCCGTGCTCGAGTGCGCCACCCGCCCGTGCTCGAGTGCGCGACCCGCGCGTGCTCGAGTGCGCGACCCGCCCGGTGGTCGAGCTTGTCGAGACCCGGTGGGCCGGTCTCGAGACCTGGGTGCGTCCCCTCGACCGGCTCGACCACGGCCTGCCGGTCGATCGGTGCGGTGCCGCAACGCTCCTCCACAGGCGGGCGGGTCGAGAACTTACTCACGGATCTGCGGTTTCCGAGTTTCGGTTCCACCCCCTTTTTCTAGTCTGGGAGTATGCAAAATCTCACCGATCAGCCTCTGCCTGATCAACTCCGGGACGCCGCCTCGGCGGTCGCGCGGATCGGTGACGGCGCGGCCGGGTATGCGGCACTTTCTGATGCGGACCTGCTGGAGTCGCAGACGCAGCTCGGCCTGATCCGGCGGTCGTTTGAGACGCATGCGGCGTGGGCGGCCGGGGAGATCGCCCGCCGCTCCTCCCGGGAGCTCGGGTTTTCGGGGTTGGCGCAACGGAACGGGTTCCTCTCCCCGGTGGAGTTGATCCAGTCGGCGACCGGCGGCACCCGCGCCGAGGCCGTGAAACTGGTCGCGGTCGGCACGATGCTCACCCAGACCGAGGCCGACGAGGAGCTGCAGCACCAGCTGCGGCAGGCCGACCCCGACTCCTTGACCGACGAGCAGCGGGCCGCACTGGCCGGCCTGGCCGCCCCCTGGCTGGCCGTCGTCGCCGGGGCGGTCCACGCCGGGACCCTGTCCGTGGATGCGGCGGAGGCGATCCGCAAGGGCCTCGGTGACATCGACCCGGGCGTGCCCGCCGACAAGCTCGCCGCCGCCGCGGAGTTCCTGCTCGGTGAGGCCGGGACGCTGAACGCCGACCAGTTGCTGCGCCGGGCGCGGCGTTTGCGCGACCAATTGGATGCGGAGGGGATCGCCCGGCGGGAGAAGACCCAGCGGGATGCGCGCAGTTTCCGGATCTGGCGGCAAGCCGACGGCATGTACCGGGTGTCCGCGCTGCTGCCACCGGAAGACGGCCGCCTCGTCGAGTTGATCGTCGACGGGGCGACGTCACCGCGCCGCGGCGGACCCCGCTTCGTCGACCCGCGCACCCAGGCCCGCGCCGACGCGCTCCGCGACGACGAACGCAGCATCGAGCAGATCGCCGCGGACACAATCCTCGCGCTCTTGCAGATCGCGGCCGAGGCCGACCCGAACACGGTGTTCTTCGGCCGCCGGCCGGCCGTCCGGGTGCTCGTCACCGAACGTGACCTCGCTCACACGATCCCGGGCCCCGCCTTCCGGAACCCGGCCAGCCAGTCGTCGACCGGATCGTCACCGACCGGATCCTCGGCCGGCCATTCTTCAACCGGGTCTGCACCGACCGGAGCAACCGCGGTCGGATCGGGCATGCCCGGTTCACCGACCGGATCCTCATCGATCCGGCTGGCTCCGATTTCGCCAGCCGGACCGACCCCGACAGCCGGGCCGACCACCCCCTGCACCGACTCGCCCGGCAGTGACCTCGTTCGAATCGGGCACGGGCAGATCGAGGGGCACCCCGACCCGGTGTCGATGGAAACCGTGAACCGCCTGCTCTGCTCCGGCCTCACCGGCGTCGAGTTCGACGACGACGGTCAATGCATCAACGTCGGCCGCGACCAACGCCTCTTCACCGCACGGCAACGCGTCGGGCTGGCCGCCCGGGACGGCGGCTGCCGCTGGCCCGGCTGCGACAAACCCGCCTCCTGGACCGAAGCCCACCACATCGACCACTGGAAAGCCGAACACGGCAAAACCGATCTCGCCGACGGCATCCTGCTCTGCAAAGCCCACCACCTGCTGCTCCACAACAACAACTGGCACATCCGGCGTACCGGAGCCGACTACTGGCTCATCCCACCGGTGACCCTCGACGCCGACCAGACCCCGATTCCGATGCCGAGCAAAAGCCCGCTGATGCTGGAACTGTTCCCGCCGAAACCAGCCGGGCCTCCGCCCGCCCGACGGGCCGGTTGACCAGTGGTTGAGCCTGCCGAGCGATGTACTGAGCTTGTCGAAGTGACCTCCGCCGGACGCCCCATACAACGCACCCACCTCCCACGGCTCGGCGCACCCGGTCTCGACAAGCTCGACCACCGGAAAGGGGCAGACCGCGGCGGACGTCCCCCTCTCGCTGGTCGAGGAGGCCGCCTGCGGCCGTCTCGAGCGATGTACTGAGCGTGTCGAAGTGACCACCGCCGCCCAATCCTCAGACGCGACCCACGTTCAGAGGTCGGCTCGCGTGGTTTCGAGACGCGGCCTCCTCCGTCGGCTGCTCCTCAACCACCGGAAAGGCCATATGCCTCACAGACGGGGCCGACCGAGGCCGCGCAGCAGAACCCTTCCTACGTCTGAACGGGCAGGCTCGCCGTGTCGTACTGCGGCTGACGGCGGGGGAGCAACAGAGTCAGCACCAACCCGATCAGCGCGGCTCCGGCACACAGGGCAAAGGTCAGCTGGAACGCGAACGTGCTGGGAGTTGTCACCCCATTCACCGTGACGATGTTCACCGAGAGGATGACGCCGATCACCGCGCTTGCAGTGGTCGAGCCGAGGGTACGCATCACCGAGTTCAGACCGTTCGATGCCGCGGTCTCCGAGGCCGGCACCGCCGCCATGATCAGCGTTGGCATCGCGGCATAGGCGAAGCCCACACCGAAACCGACCAGGGTTGCAATGAGCACCGTGTGCCACACCTCGGTCATCAAGCCGATGCCGAGGGCATAGCCGAGGGTGATCACGGCGATACCGATTAGCAAACTAGTGCGGGCGCCGCGCCGGTCGGTGAGCCGGGCCGCCGTGCCCGACATCGCCCACATCACCAGGCCGCTTGGCATCAAGCAGAGGCTCGCGATCAACATGCTCTGCCCGAAACCGACACCGGTATCGGTGGGCGACTCGAGCAGCAACGGCAGCGCGACGGCCGTGGCGAAGAACGCGAAGCCGACGGTCACCGAGGCGAGGTTGGTGAGCAGAACCGATCGCCGCATCGCCACCCGGATGTCGATCAGCGGGCTTGCGGTGCGCAGCTCGAAGAGGATCCACAGCCCGAGCACCGCGACGCCGCCGAGCCCGATCCCGAGGGTGAGCGGACTGGTCCATCCCCACATCGCCCCTTTCGAGACGCTGAGCAGGATGCCGACCAAGCCGACCGCGAATCCGATCGCTCCGACGTAGTCGAACGTGCCAACGCTTCGCAGGGTGCTCACCGGAACAAGCGTGAACACGAGAATGAAACCGATCACCCCGAGCGTTCCCGACGCCCAGAACAACATGTGCCAGTCGAGAAACTGGGAGATGAGGGCGGAGACCGGCAAACCGACCGCACCGCCGATACCGAGGGTCGCGCTGACGAGCGCAATGGCCTTGCCCAGGCGATCGCGGTGCAGCACGTCACGCAGGATGCTGATGCCGAGTGCGATCACACCGAGCCCGGCACCCTGCAGCGCGCGGCCGATCACGAGCGGGATGAGGGTGGAGGAGAACGCGGCGATCAACGAACCGAGGATCAGGCTGCCGAGCAGCACCAGCATCATCCGTCGCTTGCCGTAGAGATCGCCGAGCCGGCCGCCGATCGGTGTTGCGACAGCGGCGGCGAGAAGCGTGGCGGTGACGACCCACATGGCATCGGCCTGTGAGACGCCGAGCAGATGGGGCAGTTCCGGCAGCAGGGGGGTGACCAAGGTCATCATGAAGGATGCGACGAGGCCGGTGAAGGCGAGTGCCGCGACGATCGCGCTGTCGTTCTGTTTTCTGCTCAGGCGGCGCCGTTCAGCATCGCTTAGCCAAGAATCATCGCTCACGGAGCCTCCCAGCCTGCGTTCTCATCCAATGCTGAAACGCGTCAGGGTCTCAACTGTATTCCGCGCTCGGCTTGCGGGCGTGTCGGTGATCGAGCCTGTCGAGATCAGTCGGGCCGATTTCTGAACGTCATCGGGTCTGCGGATCGACAGTCCGAGGTCTCGACAAGCTCGACCAACGAGGAAGTTAGCGCTTCGTCGTCCAGTCGAGGTTGATGACCTGCTTGAGATAGATGTCTTCGCCGAGACCGGGCACCGACGGGTTCATGTGCAAGAACTGCTGAACGGGCACATCGAAACGCTGCGCGATGTCGAAGAAGGTGTCGCCCTCGACGACGGTGTAGGTGCTCAGGCTGCCGTCGCCGTTGCTGGTCGTCGAGCCGCGGGCACCAGGGGCTTCGCCGAGATCGACGGCCGGTCCGGGCTCCACGATCGGGGCCGGAGCGTTGGGGATCGGCTGGCCGACCGCCGGGTTCGGCACCAGTTCGGGCTCTTCGATCGGGGCCGGTTCCACGATCGGCGCCGGAGTCGCGGACGGAACCGCCGTTGGAGTGCTTGTCTTCGTCGGCTTCGGGGCGACAGTGACTGTCACGACGGGTTCCGGAGTGCCGGCGCAAGCCGACAACGTGAAGAGTGCCGCGACAGCGGCAATGACGAGTGCGTTTCGGCGCGACGGTGCGTAACGAATGATGTCCCCCAGAGATGTTCCGTCAGCCTACGGCATCAGCCGCGGTGTCGACAGTCCTCTGATCAGACATCCCATCGACCACAGCGCGCGGTGCGCCTCAGCACTCGATGACGTTGACCGCCAGCCCGCCCTCGCTCGTCTCTTTGTACTTGGTCATCATGTCGAGACCGGTCTGGCGCATTGTCTCGATCACGGTGTCGAGCGAGACGAGGTGCGTGCCGTCGCCGTGCAAGGCGAGCCGGGCCGCCGACACCGCGGTCGACGAGGCGATGGCGTTGCGTTCGATGCAGGGCACCTGAACGAGTCCGCCGACGGGGTCGCAGGTCAGGCCGAGGTGGTGTTCCATCGCGATCTCTGCCGCGTTCTCAACCTGACGCGGGGTGCCGCCGAGAACGGCGCAGAGGGCACCGGATGCCATGGCGCACGCCGAGCCGACCTCGGCTTGACAGCCACCTTCTGCACCGGAGATCGACGCATTTGCTTTGACCAGCGAGCCGATCGCTACGGCCGTCAGTAAATAGCGACGCAGACCCGCGGCATCCGCGCCCGGAACGAAACGCAGATAGTAGTGACCGACGGCCGGGATGATGCCGGCCGCACCGTTGGTCGGCGCCGTCACGACGCGACCGCCCGACGCGTTCTCCTCGTTCACGGCGAGGGCGAAGGCGTGCAGCCACTCGGTCGAGGTGTCGCGTTCGCGCTGCGGGAGGCTGTCATATTCCTCAAGCTGCATACGAATCGCCTCAGCCCGGCGCTTCACTTTGAGGCCGCCCGGGAGCGTGCCGCTGGTCTTCAACCCGGATTCCACACAGACGTGCATGGCATCCCAGATGGCGTCGAGGCCCGCGTCGAGTTTCTCCTGGCCGTGAATCGACTCCTCGTTGATGCGCGCGACTCCGGCAATGTCGAGCTCGTGCTCGTCGCAGAGCGCGAGCAGCTCGACACTCGACGAGTACGGCATCGGTTGCGTGACAATCGGAGTGGCCTGGCCGAGGGTGTCGCCGTCGCGGCGGATGAACCCGCCGCCGATCGAGTAGTAGGTCTCCTCGAAAATTGGCAGCGCATCTGACTCGCTCCAGGCCAAGAGCGTCAGCGCGTTCGGGTGCCCGGGCAGACGGGTGCGCGGTTCGAAGCTCACGTCGTCTTTGCTGATCGGGATGTTGTGGCGGCCGAGCACCGACAGCGTTGCGCCCTCTTCCAGGCCGGTCCAGGCTGCGCGAACATCATCGGGATCGCAGGATTCGGGTCGGAACCCAGCGAGACCGGCGATCACGGCGTCGGGGGTGCCGTGTCCGAGCCCGGTCGCGCCGAGCGAGCCGTACAGGGTGCAGCTGATGCGCGAGACCTCGTCGAGACGCCCGGTCTCGGTGAGATGATCGGCGAAGGTGAGGGCGGCCCGCATGGGGCCGACGGTGTGGGAGCTGGATGGGCCGATTCCGATGGAGAACAGGTCGAGAGCCGAGACGTATGCAGTCACGGTTCTATCGTAGGTCGGCACCCCCGAAGATGCGCTGAGCATGTGCAAGATCGGTCGTGCTCGTTCGAGCAGCTGCGGCCGCCGAGGCGGTGAGCTACCGAGCCGGGAGTGGCAGGCCGGCGCGATGTCAGCGCCATGAAAGCGTCATGCAAGCGCCACGTGAGCGCCCGGCTCCAGCATGGAGCCATGACAACAACCAACACCAGCGACTGGGCCGTCGAGGCCCACGGACTCGTCAAAGCGTTCGGCGGAAACCGCGCAGTCGACGGGATCGACCTCTCGGTTCGCACCGGCACCGTGTACGGCGTGCTCGGCCCGAACGGTGCAGGTAAGACGACCACGATTCGAATGCTCGCCACTCTGCTGCGGCCCGACGCCGGCTCCGCGACCATTTTCGGCCACGATGTTCAGCGCGAAGCTCAGATCGTCAGGCAGCTCATCGGCGTCACCGGCCAGTACGCGTCGGTCGACGAAACTCTGTCCGCCACCGAGAACCTCGTGCTGTTCTCCCGGCTCCACGGACTCAGCCGCGCGGCATCCAAGCGCAAGTCGGCCGAGCTCCTCGAGGAGTTCGGGCTGACCGAGGCGGCCTCCCGCCCGCTCAAGAACTTCTCCGGCGGGATGCGCCGTCGACTCGACCTCGCGGCGAGCCTGATCTCCCAGCCGCCCCTGATCTTTCTCGACGAGCCGACCACGGGCCTCGACCCGCGCACCCGGGCACAGATGTGGGACACCATCCGTCGCCTCGTCGCGACCGGGTCCACGGTCGTGCTGACCACCCAGTATCTCGACGAGGCCGATCAGCTCGCCGACCGGATCGCGGTGATCGACCGCGGAATCGTCGTCGCCGAGGGCACCGCCAACGAGCTCAAGGCCTCGGTCGGTGAGTCGTCGTTGCAGCTGCGCCTCACCGACGCGGCCGACCTCGACGACGCCCGCCTGGCCATCCACTCGCTGCTCGGTGTGCAATCCGTGATCTCCCCGCACGACGCGACCCTCACTGCGCCGATGAGCGATCCGGATCGCGTGACCGACCTGCTCGTCGTGCTCCGCGAGGCCGGCATCCGGCTGAGCGAGGTCTCGGTGCAGAAGCCGTCGCTCGACGAGGTGTTTCTCGCGCTCACCGGCCATGGCGTTGCCGATGACGAGAACAGCGACGCCGACCGCGTCGCCGACATGGATGCGCATGCATCAGACCCCGAAAGGATCAGCGCATGAGCGCCACAACAGCAACTTCTGCACGGTTGGATCCCACTTCACCAGCCCCCGGCCGGATTGCCCCCGGTGCCGGCCGCACCCTCGGCAATCGCGTCAGCCTCGAGCAGTCGCTGCGCAACTCATTCACGATGGCTTGGCGCGGTCTGCTTAAGATCAAGCGCACGCCGGAGCAACTCTTCGACGTCACCCTGCAACCGATCATCTTCACGCTCATGTTCACCTACATCTTCGGTGGCGCGATCTCGGGTGACGTGCAGAGCTACCTGCCCGTGATCATCCCCGGAATTCTGGTGCAGACGGTCATCACCACGTCGATCGTGACGGGTGTGCAGCTGCGCGAGGACATGGACAAGGGAGTGTTCGACAGGTTCAAATCGCTGCCGATCGCCCGCATCTCGCCGCTCGCCGGCGCGCTGCTCGCCGACACGGTGCGCTATGCCATCGCCACCACGCTCACCTTCGTGATGGGCTACATCATGGGCTTCCGGCCCGAAGCCGGACTCGGCGGCGTGCTGATGGGTGCGGTGATGGTGATTCTCTGCGCGTGGGCGATCAGCTGGGTCTTCGCCTTCTTCGGCGTGATCGCACGCACCGCGAGCAGTGTGCAGGGGATCTCAATGCTGATCCTCTTCCCGTTGACCTTCCTCTCCAACGCGTTCGTGCCGGTGGACACCATGCCGGAGTGGCTGCAGGGATTCGTGAACATGAACCCGGTCTCGCACCTCGTCACGGCGGTTCGGGAGGTCACCACCTCGGGAACACTCGGTCCGGATGCGGCGTTCGCGCTGATCGGTGCCGCGGTGATCGTGGCGATCTTCGCGCCGCTGACGGTGAGGGCCTACATGCTCAAGGCCTAGCGGTCGGCAGATTCCGGTTCGTCGAAGCCCCCGGTTCGTCACGCATTCGTGACGGCCGGGGTTTTCCGGTCGTGGCAACTGCGTACGTCGAGTGCGTTTATGGTTGCGGTTGCGCGTCGAGCCGCCGCGCGAAGAGCTCGTGCGCACGATTCGCTCGTTCGCCGAGTGACAAAACGGAGACAGACTCTCGCGCAGCAGCCAGCGCCTCTGCACCCACGGTCCTCTCGGCGGCCGCGAGATGGACGTCGAGATGCAGCACCGGCAGATCCTGACGGGAGTGCAATCCCTCAGCCACGGCGAGGAGATCGAGCCCGAGGTCGCGGTGCGCGCTCTGGCTGAGTGCCCACAGTGCATAACCGAGGGCCGCGGTGCCGAGCACCGGCTTGTCGACGAATTCGGGCCGTGCACGTTTCTGTGCCAGAACGCGGGAGCGTAGGATCCCGGCGTGCCGGGCGATTTCTGCAGGTTTGCCGGTTTCGTCGGTGATCCAGGCCGCGATGAGCCCGGCCGTGGCCATCAGAAACCAGGGTGATCCGCGATCCCGGGCACCCAAGAATGTGCACACCGTCTCGAGGTACAGCCGGGCCCCATCCTCATAGCGTGCTTCGGCGCGTGCTAGTTCGGCCTGCCCGGCCAACCCGATCGACCGCAGGTCGACGTTGCGGGAGTTCACGACGGATGCGTTCAGGTAGCGGTCGAAGACGACGCGGGCCTCGTCGAGTCGGCCCAGGCTGATCAGATTGGCGCCGAGCATCCACTCGAGTTGATGCAGGTCCTCCTCGGCGTTCAACGCACGCAGGCCCACCTCGGCCCTGGCCGACCAGAGCAACGATTCGGTGGGGTGATTCTGCTGGCTTGCGAGTTGGGCGACCATCGAGGCCGCCATCGACGCGGCCCACACGTCGCCGCGGGCCGACGCGATGCTCCAGGCCGTGCGGCCCGCCTCATCCGCTCGTTCGAAGTCGCCGTCGTTCTCGGCCAGCTGCGACACCACGAGAGAACCGACGAGCGCGACCGAGTCGTCGGGGGAGTGCCGCATCGACTCGAGGTGTCCGATCGCGCCGATCGGTCCGCCGGGAGCGAGCAGAAAACCGGCGATGGCGCCCAGACGCGGGCGGAGCGGAGCGCCGGATCTCAGGATTTTTCGGAGGCCGCTGAGCGCCGGCGCGGCGGCACGGTCGTTGGTGACCGAGAAGATCGTCGCGAGCGAAATCAGGCTGGCCGCCGCGACGTCGGTGTGGGCGGCATCCGGACTGTAGCGGGCGGTGGCCGCGAGAATCATCTCGCCGAACGTGGCGACCTCGCTGTGATTGCCGCGCATCGTCCAGAACTGGGCGAGCACCGCGAACACGCTCACGACGGTGTCGGGGTGCTCAGCCGCGACGGCGAGCCGCAGGATAGCCAGCAGATTGTCGTGCTCGAGTTCGATGAGATGGTAGCTCTCGAGCTGGGCCGGCCCATCAAGCTGCGGGTAGTTTTCGAGGCAGAACGCCTCGGCCCAGCGGAACATCGACTGCTGCACGGCAGCGCTCTCACCGGCATCCGCCAGCTTGATGGCCCCGAATTCGCGCACGGTTTCGAGCATGCGATACCGCAACTGACCGGTGGGAGGGCTCTCACTCACGCTGAGCAGCGACTGCCGGACCAGCGCGTCGAGCAGGTCGACAATCTCGGGCCCCGGAGCGACGAATTCTGCAGCGTCGGAACCGAAACCGTCGGCGAATCGGGACAGCCGGCGCAGTGCGGTCTGCTCGCCGGGCGACAGAAAGTTCCAGCTCCAGTCGATGACGGCCTGCAATGTGCGGTGCCGCTCTGGGGCGGACCGATCGCCGATCGTCAACAGGGCGAAGCGGTTCTGCAGCCGACGCTCAATCTCCTCGACCGATATCGAACGGATGCGCGCCGCGGCAAGTTCGATCGCGAGCGGCATCCCGTCGAGCTTGGTGCACAGCCGGGCAATTGCGTCACGGGGGAGTACAGCGGCCGGACGTGCGGCGGTGGCCCGGTCGACGAAGAGCTGCACGGCCGGGCCGTTGTGCTGCTTATCGGGATGGTGTTCGTCGTGGTCGGCGTCGCTGTCGGTGTCGCTGTCGGCGTTGCTGGAGAGGGAACCCAGCGGATAGACCCGCTCGGCCCCGATGGCCAGCGGGCTGCGGCTCGTCGCCACAACGCGCACGCTCGCCGTGCTTGCCAGAATGTCTGCGACCCAACCGGCCGCGCCGTCAATGACATGCTCGCAGTTGTCGACAACGAGCAGGGTCTCCTGCTCGGCCAATTGGGCCAGGATGCGAGACCGCAGGTCGCCGGCCGGAACCTCGCTCAGGCGCTGCCCAGCCGAGCGCTCCCGGATGCCCAGTGTCGTCGCGAGTGCGAGTGTCACGTCGTCGTCGCTGCCGACACTGGCCAGCTCAACCACGATGACCGACGCGGCGTTCGAACGGTGTGCCAATTCCTGCGCCAGTCGGGTCTTGCCGAGGCCACCCGGGCCGAGGACGGTAACGAGACGGGCGCGGCGGAGCAGATCTTCGACGGCGGCGAGGTCATCGCCTCGGCCGATCAGCTGGTTGGGCGCAAGGCGGAGGCCGATGCGGCGGCGCGGCGTCGCAGCCGCGCGAGCGGTCTGCGCGTCACGCGTGCGGTCGGCGCCGTCGTCAGCGTCGTCGTCGGCCCGCAGAAGCGCCGCATTGAAATCGACGAGGGAACGGGACGGGGAAGTTCCGAGTTGCTCGCTCAGCAATGCGCGGTAGTCGGCAAAGTGCCGGAGCGCGTCAGTGGTGCGGCCGACGGCGGCGAGGCAGGTCATTCGCGCGAGGGTCAGCTGTTCATCGAGCGGATCAATCGCGATAAGCGCGTCAATGTCGGCCAGCGCTGCCGCGTTCTCGCCGAGTGCGATCAGGAGCTCAATTCGGGTACGCGCGAGCGAGGAATTCAGCTGACTGAGCGCCGGAGACCCGTCATCGGCTCCGCCGCGCCAGAGTGAGAGTGCTTCGTCGACGAGGGCGAGCGCTGTTGCCGGATCGGTGGTGGCCGATGCTGAAGCCTGGGCGTGCAGGGCGTGGGCCAGACCGACGTCGGTCTCGTCGGCATCCAATGCGAGGGCGTAACCCGTGGGCGTCGAGAGAAGGAGGTCGTCGGCGATCACTCCGCGCAGGCGGGAAACCAGGGTGTGAAGCGCCGCCTTCGCGTTGCCCGGCGGTTCGTCGCCCCAGAGGTCGTCGATGAGGGCATCGGTGCTCAGCGCGTGATTGCGGGCCAGCGCCAGCGACCGAATCAGGCTCTGTCCGAGCGCGCCCGACGGCGGGACGAGAACGCCGTCGCGTCCCGCCACCAGCACGGGGCCGAGGATCGCGACACGAATGCGCGGATCAGGGGTGAAAACCACTCTGCCGATCCTACCGATCACCTCCCTCACCCGGTTCCCGGTCGTGGCGCGTGCCGCTCACTCCGCTTCTCGGTGTATGGCTAACTCCGGTAATCCGCGACTTGCGCCGTCGACAACCGCGGTCCAGTGCGGCAGCAAACGGATGCCGCCCGGGATTACCGGAGTTAGCCACCGAAACCGGGCGTGACGAGTGGAGGAGGAGGGAGGAAGGAAGAAGGGAGGAAGAAGAGGGAGGAAATGAGTGTCGACCCCCGCGGAGCGGCGCGAGCTAGCGGATGGTCTTGCGCGCCGTGATCTGCCCGGTGTCAAAGCCGAGCAGGTGCAATCCGCCGTTGAAACGGGCGTGCTCGATCTTGAGGCAGCGGTCCATCACCACGGCGAGGCCCTTCGATTCGCCGTATTCGGCGGCCTCCTGGTTCCAGATTCCGAGCTGCACCCAGACCGTCGGGGCGCCGATAGCGAGCACCTCGTCGATGACCGCCGGGATGTCGCTGGCCTTGCGGAACACATCGACGATGTCGGGCACCTCGGGCAGCGACGCGAGGTCGGGATAGGCCTTCTCGCCGAGAATGGTGTCGGCGTTCGGGTTGACGAAGTAGACCCGATAGTCGCTCGACTGCTGCAGGTAGGTGCCCACGAAGTAGCTCGAGCGGGCCGGATTCGGCGAGGCGCCGACGATGGCGATCGACTTCGCTGCGCGCAGCAGTTTCAACCGTGCCTTCGCGTCGGGTCCCTCCCAGGTGCGCTGCGAATGCAGCAGTTTGGCCAGCGGTGAGTTCGTGGGAACCGAGCAGCTCAGCCCGTTCGCCAGCTGAACCGTGGTCTCGCCGGAGTCAGCGGTGGCAGCGGCATCCGTTGTCGCGTCAGTGACAGCTTCGGTGCCAGCTCCGGCGGCACCGGTGGCGCCTACTTCGGTGATCGCATCCGAGCTCATTTCGATCCTCCCGTAGCCTGGGCCAGTGCCTGATCGAGGTCGTAGATGATGTCCTCGACGTCTTCGATGCCGACGCTGAGCCTCACGAGCCCGGGCAGCACGCCCGCATCTTGCAATTGTTGCTCGGTCAGCTGGGCGTGAGTGGTGGATGCGGGGTGAATCACGAGCGTCTTCGCGTCGCCGATGTTGGCGAGGTGACTGGCCAGGTCGACCGATTCGATGAAGGTGCGGCCGGCGTCGCGCCCACCCTTCACACCGAAACTGAACACGCTGCCCGGCCCCTTCGGCAGGTACTTGAGGCCGCGTTCATAGTGAGGGTGGCTCGGCAGCCCGGCCCAGTTGACGTAGTCGACGCGCGGGTCGGCATTCAGCCATTCGGCCACGATACGGGCGTTGTTCACGTGCGCCTGCATCCGGTACGGCAAGGTTTCGACGCCCTGCGCGAGCAGGAACGCGGAATGCGGCGCCAGGGTTGGCCCGATGTCACGCAGCTGCTCCGCGCGCAGGCGGGTGAGAAAGGCGTATTCGCCGAAGTTTCCCGACCATTCCAGGCCGCCATAGCTCGACACGGGTTCGCTGAACAACGGAAAGCGCTCACTGTGCCAGTTGAACCGGCCGCTTTCGACGACGACGCCGCCGAGCGTGGTGCCGTGTCCGCCGAGAAACTTGGTGGCCGAGTGGATGACGATATCGGCGCCCCACTCGATGGGGCGGCAGAGGTAGGGGGTCGCGATCGTCGAGTCGATGATCAGCGGGATGCCGGCGGCGTGCGCAACGGCGGCCAGTCCCTCGATGTCGGCGACCTCGCCCGACGGATTGGCCACCGTCTCGGCGAAGATCAGCTTGGTTTTGTCGGTGATCGCGGCGGCATAGTCGGCCGGGTCGGCGCTCTGTACGAACGTCGTCTCGACGCCGAAGCGGCGCAGGGTCACGTCGAGCTGGGTGATCGAACCGCCATAGAGATTGGCGGAGGAGATGATGTGATCACCGGATCCGGCCAGGCTGGCGAAGGTGATGTACTGCGCGGCCAGGCCGCTCGCGGTGGCGACGGCGCCGAGGCCGCCTTCCAGGCTGACAATGCGTTCCTCGAACGCAGCGGTCGTCGGGTTCGACAAGCGTGAGTAGATGTTTCCGTACTTCTGCAGGGCGAACCGGGCCGCGGCATCCGCCGTGTCATCGAACACAAACGCACTCGTTTGGTAGATCGGCAGTGCGCGGGCCCCCGTCACCTGGTCGGGGATGTTGCCCGCGTGAATTGCGCGCGTCGAAAAACCGTATTCGCGATCAGCCATGGCACCACGCTAGTGCCCACGTCGTGGCGCGGAAGGAATGTGACGTAACCCGGGGAACATCGGTGAAGGCCGGGTCGGGCTGCCTGCGTGAAACGGATGTAGTGAGTGCGGCAGGATGGATCGCATGACGCAGATGCTCGAGACAGTTGTGATCGGTGGCGGGGCGATGGGGTCGGCGACGGCCTGGCAGCTCGCGCGCCGTGGCCGCCCGGTGACGCTGCTGGAACGATTCGCTCCCGGACACACGAACGGCGCTTCGCATGGGGCGTCCCGCAACTTCAACACGGCCTACTCCGATCCCACGTACCTGGCGATGCTCGCCGAGGCGCTGCCGCTCTGGCGCGAACTCGAGGCAGAGTCCGGCAGCCGAGTGCTCGACCAGGTCGGCATCGTCAATCACGGGCCGCACCAAGGTTTCGATGACATCGCCGCCGGCCTCGCAACGGTGGGTCTGAGCGCTGAGTTTCTGACACCAGAGGCGGCGGACGAGCGCTGGCCGGGCATCCGTTTTGAGGGGCGCGTGCTGCACGCCCCCGACGCCGGTCGGCTGAACGCGGATGCCGCGGTGGTAGCCCTGCAACGCGCGGCCGCGGCGGCCGGGGCTGACGTGCGGCACAACACGCGGGCGCTGCGCCTCGACGTGCTCGGTGACGATCACGTGCGTGTGACCACCGAGACCGGTGTGATCGACGCCAGGCGCGTGGTGGTCACGGTCGGTGGTTGGACCACCACGCTGCTGGAAGACGCGCTGCCGATCGCCGCCCTCCCGCGCTTGGTCGTCACGCAAGAGCAGCCGGCCCACTTCGCGCTGCGCGATCAGGCTGCGGATGCCGACGCCCGCGCCTCCACCGACTGGCCCGGGTTCAATCACAACGTCGATCGCTCACGGCCGGACTCGGCCTGGTGGTATTCGCCGGTCTACGGCATGTACACGCCGGGTCAGGGCGTGAAGGCCGGCTGGCACGGAGTCGGTCCGGTCGTCGATCCCGATCGGCGCAGTTTCCTGCCCGAACCCCAGCAACTCGCCGCCCTGCAACGGTATGTGCGCGAGTGGCTGCCGGGCGCCGACGCCGACGCGCTCGAACCGGTCAGCTGCACCTACACGACCACGGCCGACGAGAACTTCGTGCTCGATCGGGTCGGCCCGGTCATCGTCGGCGCCGGCTTCAGCGGACATGGCTTCAAGTTCACGCCGAGCGTCGGCCGCATCCTCGCCGACCTGGCGACTGATGCGGCATCCGCCCCCGGCCTCTTCGCGTTCGCGCGCCGGCGCTGATCGCTGCCCAGCGCTTGATCAGCCCGGTTTGCTAGTCTGGCTGCAGGCCGCCCACCCGGCCCCGGACGAGGGATCAGTACCCGGAACGCGACAAGACTGGCCAAGGAAGTGTGCCATGTCGTGGATCATTCTCATTGCGTCCGGAGTACTCGAAGCCGTCTGGGCGACAGCGCTCGGAAAATCCGAGGGCTTCACCAAGCTCTGGCCGTCGATCATCTTCGGCGTGACGATCCTGCTCAGCATGGGCGGGCTCGCCTACGCCATGCGTGACATCTCGATCGGCACCGCCTACGCGGTCTGGGTCGGCATCGGCGCAGCCCTCACCGTGCTCTACGCGATGATCTTCAGTGGCGAACCAGCCTCGCTGATCAAGGTGCTGCTCATTCTCGGCCTCGTCGGCTGTGTCGTCGGGCTCAAGCTCGTCGACGGCAGCCACTAGTTCAGTGCGAGGTCGTCACCCCGAGCAGATCGTGGGTGATGATCGCCGCGACCCGCGCACCAGCGCCCGCAGCAACGATGAGCTGTTGCGGGCCCGGCGCGGCGACGTCACCTGCCGCGTAGATTCCCGGCACGGCGGTTCGCCCGTCGCGATCAGTGGCCAGATGCCCGTCGTCGTCGGTGTCGAGCGCCAACCCCTCGAGAAAATCGACGACCGGATGCCACAACGGGCGCACAAAACCGCCGGTGACCGGCACCCGTTCGCCATCGAATAAGCGCACGGCCGAGAGCGCGCCCCGCTCACCTTCCAGATCGTCGATGACCCGTCGATCGAGACGGATGCCGTGGGCCGCGAGCACCGCCTCGTCGGCGACGCTGAGACGTGCGACTCCATTGGTGAAGACGGTCAACGCGCTGGTCCACTGGGCGACCAGCAGGGCACGTTCGAGTAAGTCGTCGGTCTCGCCGATGAGCGCGAGCGGGAGATCGAGCTGTTCGTATCCGTCGCAGGCGACGCAGCTGAACAGGCTCATCCCGTAGTACGCGCGGATCGACGGCAGCGCCGGCAGCGTTTCGCGCAATCCGGTGGCGACCACGATCGACCGGCTCTGCACCACTCGCCCGGCAGCCGGGGTGGCGCCGGTGATCTCCACTTCGAAGCGATCGGGTCGCTCGACGTCGGCAACACCGGCCAGCGGGATGTCGTCCTCGTCCGCCGCCAACGCTCGCACCGCCCGCACCGATGCGCGTTGCAGCACCTCGACCCCCGGATACTGCGCGAGCTCCTCCCGGGCGAGGCGGCGCAACTCATGCGGAGGCACACCGTCACGTGTGAGAAAACCGTGCGAGATCATCGTCGCCGCATTGCGCGGCCGGTTGCTGTCCACGACGAGCACCCGTTTGCGGGCACGCGCCAAGTTGAGCGCGGCAGACAGCCCGGCCGGCCCGCCGCCGATGACGACACAATCGTAGGAGTCGGGAAGGCTACTCATGAGCGCCGCCCTGCGCGGGCAGCGCCGCAATGATCGGGTGGTCGAAGCTGTAGGTGCCCACCTTCGCGGCACCGCCCGGTGATCCGATTTCATCGAAGAACGCCACATTCGCCGTGTAGTAGTCGCTCCACAGTTCAGGCAGGTCGTCTTCGTAGTAGATGGCCTCGACCGGACAGACCGGTTCGCAGGCGCCGCAGTCGACGCACTCATCAGGGTGAATGTAGAGCGACCGCTCGCCCTCATAGATGCAGTCGACCGGGCATTCGTCGATACAGGCCCGGTCTTTGACATCGACACAGGGCAACGCAATGACGTAGGTCATGAGGTGATCAGGGTGCCGGCGCGGGACACGTCGACCTGCTCATCGCGCGACACCACTTTGACGCGCTCCCGCTCCACGGGCGACTCATCACTGGTGCCGAGCATCCGTTCGTGCGCATCGAGAGCGAGCCACCCCGGCCAGGTCGTGAAACGGATGCCGCGGCTCGCGAGCACCGCGAGGATCGCCTCGGCATCCCCGGCCGCAGACTCGGAAAGCTCGGAAAGCCCGGCCGGCGAGTCGAGGTCGGCGATGATCGTGCCGACCGTTTCGAGTGCGTCGCCCTTGGTGTGGCCGATCAGACCCACCGGGCCGCGCTTGATCCAGCCGGTCGTGTAGAGACCGGGAATCGGCGCGCCCGAGGTGTCCAACACGCGACCGCCGTCGTTCGGGATGACGCCGCGTTCGTCGTCAAACGGTAGCCCGGGCAGCGCGCTGCCGCGGTAGCCCACCGCACGGTAGACCGCCTGCAGCGGAAAATCGCGAATCTCGCCCGTTGTGCGCACCCCGCCGTCGCCGGTCGGCTCGGTGCGCGTAAAGCGGATCCCCTCGACCCGGCCGTCGCCGTACACCTCGGCGGGAGCGTGCCAGAAATGCAGGTGCAACCGCCGCGAGGCGCCCGTCTGCTCGGTGTCGAGCCAGCCCCGCAACGTGCGCGTCATGACCTTGAGCTGGTTGTTCTTGGCGACACTCTGCTCGCCGTGTTCGTCGGGCGCGAAGTCCTCCTCGTAGACGATCACGTCCACGTCGGGAACCTCGGCGAGTTCACGCAGTTCGATCGGCGTGAACTTCACCTGGGCGGGTCCGCGCCGGCCGAAGACGTGCACGTCGGTGACGGGCGACCCGGCGAGCCCGGCGTAGACATTACCGGGGATGTCAGTCGACAGCAGGTCGTCGGCATGCTTGGCGAGCATCCGGGCCACATCGAGGGCGACGTTGCCGTTGCCGATCACGGCCACGTCGGTCGCGTCGAGAGGCCAGTCGCGCGGGGCATCCGGATGCCCGTCGAACCAGGAGACGAAGTCGGCGGCGCCGAACGAGCCGGGCAGGTCGATGCCGGGCACGTCGAGGTCGGCATCGCGGATGGCGCCCGTGGCGAAGATGACCGCGTGGTAGTGCGTGCGCAGGTCGTCGAGGGTGAGGTCGACACCGTAGGTCACGTTGCCGATGAAGCGGATGATCCCCGAATCGAGCATCTCGTGCAGCGAGTTCACGATGCCCTTGATGCGCGGGTGGTCGGGAGCGACGCCGTACCTGATCAGCCCATAGGGGGCGGGCAGCGCATCGAACAGGTCGATGCTCGCCTCGGCACCGGCGTCGCGCACGGCAGCGGCCAGGATGTTGCCGGCGTAGATGCCGGCAGGGCCGGCGCCGATGATCGCAACGCGGACGGGGGAGGACGCAGGATGCGACCGGGTCATGGGTGGGCCTTTCGGGGTGTGCTGTCGGCGAATGAGGTGTCTGAATGCTGAGGGGAGTGTGCAGGGGAGGACGAATACGGGCTCAACGAGACGACGGCGCCGACGACGATGACAGCCGGCGACCGCACTTCTCTGGCCACAGCCTGCGCGGCAATCGTGTCGAGCGTGCCGATCGTGACGCGCTGGTTCGGTCCGTAGCCGTCTTCGATGATCGCGACCGGGCATTCGCCGCCGCGCACCCCCTGCGCCAGCACTGCGGCCGAGCCGGCCAGCGCCCCGACGCCCATGAGCAGCACGACGGTGTGGTCGCGGCCGCCGGGCAGCGAGGCGAGTTGCTCGTGCCCGGTCACGACGGTGAAACCGGTGGCCACGCCGCGGTGAGTGACCGGAATGCCGGCCGCAGCCGGCACCGAGATGGCGCTGGTCACGCCCGGCACCACTTCGACGGTCACGCCGTGGCGGCGGCAGAATTCTGCCTCTTCGCCGCCGCGCCCGAGCACGTAGGGATCGCCGCCTTTCAGGCGCACGACGCGCCGGCCCGCACGGGCATGTTCGACGAGGAGCGCATTGATCTCGTCTTGCGGAACCGGATGATGCCCCGGGAGCTTGCCGACATCGATCACGAGCACCTCGGCGTCCAATTCGCCGAGCAGGGAGCGCGGGCCGAGGCGATCACTGATCACGACATCGGCTTCGGCGAGCAGGCGGCGCCCGCGCACCGTGATCAGGGAAGGGTCGCCCGGCCCGCCTCCCACGAGGTGAACCGTGCCCGTTCCTGCCCTGCGGCGGCGGTGCCGAAGCGGCAGCGAGCCGGCGTCGAGGGCGTGGCCGATCGCATCGCGCAGGGCCATCGCCCGGCGCGGATCGCCGCCCGCCGACACGGCGACGGTCACGTCGTCACCGCGCGTGACGGCGGGAACCCAGGCGGCCGAGCTGCGATGGTCGGTGGCATTCACGCACCACACCCGAGCAGCCTCGGCGTCGGCCGCGACCTGCGTGTCGACATCCGCCGCACCCGTCGCGGTGTGCACGAGCCAGGCGCCGTCGAGGTCGCCGGTGCGGTAGCCGCGTTCCAGCCAGGTGACCGCCCCAGTGAGCAGGAGTGCGCGCAGATCACTGCCGGCTTCGGGGGCGATGACCGTGACAATCGCGTCGGCCGCGACGAGCCCGGCGGCCCGACGCGCGGCGACGGCTCCACCCCCGACGACGACCGCGGAGCGACCGGCCAGGTGCAGACCGAGCGGGTACAGGATGCTGTCGGTCATCGGGTTCCCCCTTGCAGAAGGCCCCGGCTGCGCAACAGCGTGCGCTCGATCGGGGCGAAGACGACGAGTTCCACCAGGATGCCGATGAAAAGAATGACCAGGATCGTGGCGAGCACGCCCGACAGGTCGGCAAGCTCGCGGCTCTGCTGCAGCATCGAGCCGAGGCCGAAACCGATCGTGCCGCCCATGGTGATGATCTCGGCGGCCATCAGCGAACGCCAGGAGAAGGCCCAGCCCTGCTTGAGGCCGGCGAAGTAGCCGGGCATCGCCGCGGGGAGCACGACCAGGGTGGCGAGTTGACCGCGGTTGGCGCCGAGCACCGTTCCGACGCGACGCAGCTGCGGCGGAACTTGGTCGATGCCCGACACCAAGCCGTTCGCAATCGACGGGATCGCTCCCATCAGAATGACGAAGTAGACGGTGGCGTCGGAGAGCCCGAACCACAAGATCGCGGCCGGCACCCAGGCGACAGAGGGGAGCACCTGCAGGCCGGAGAGAAGCGGACCGAGGGCGCGGCGAAGCAGACGCCACTCCGCGAGCAGCAGGCCGAGCGGTGTGCCGATGGCGATCGCGATCAGAAAGCCGATCCCTCCGCGTTCGAGGCTCGTGAGCACGGCGAGTTGGAGCCGGCCGTCTGCCCAGAGGTCGCCGATCGATGCGGCGACGTCGAGCGGTCCGGGCGCGAGATCGGGGCGCGGGCGAGCGATCACGACGTAGAGCTGCCAGGCGGCAATCAGAAGGATCAGAAAGAGCACGGGCGGCAGCACGCCGTCGATGAATCGTCGCCAGGGACCCTTTTCGGTGATCGCGACGCTTTGCAGGGCATCGAGCCCGGATTCGAGCGTGCGCAGGTCCGCATTGGTTCGAACATCGAGAGGGGACTCGTCGAGGATGAGCAGTGGGTGGGAAGTTTCAGGCAGCATTGCGGCGGATCTCCTGTCGGAGGTGCTCGGTGATCTCGTCGGAGAGAAGGGAGGCCTCTGAGGAGTCGAGGCGTCGCTGTTCGCGACCGTTGAGTCGCCACTCGTTGGCGATCCGGCCTGGCCGGCTCGACATCAGCAGCACCCGCTGGCCGAGCCTGACCGCCTCGCGCACATTGTGCGTGACGAAGACGATCGTGCGGCCGGTTTCTCGCCAGACGCGTTCGAGTTCTTCGTGCAGCAGGTCGCGGGTGATGGCGTCGAGCGCGGCGAACGGTTCGTCCATCAGCAGCACCTCGCGGTCCTGCGCGAGCGAGCGGGCGAGGGCGACCCGCTGCCGCATTCCGCCGGAGAGTTCGTGCGGACGCTTGTGGGACGCGTCCGCGAGATTGACCACGTCGAGCAGTTCGAGCGCCTGGCTGCGACGCCGGGCTCGCGGCACTCCGCGCAGTCGGAGCGCAAGCTCCACGTTGCGGCCGGCCGTCAACCAGGGGAGGAGCGAAGCATCCTGGAACATCACTGCGGCGTTGCCGCTGGCCACCGTGAGGGTGCCGGAGCTCGGGTGCTCCAAGCCGGCGATGATGTTGAGCAACGTCGATTTGCCGCAGCCGGATGCGCCGAGCAGGCAGACGAACTCGCCCGGCTCGATTGAAACAGTCACGTTGTCGAGCACGAGTGGCCCCGTGGGGCTGAATCGCTTGCTGACGGCGTCGATCTGGATTGCGCTGTCACGGGGGCTGCGGTCGGTCATCGGCTACTCAGTTCCGAGTTTTCCGGCCGAAACGGGCTTCTGCCCCGCGGCCACGAGCGCCTTGTTCAGCACGGACAGGTCGAACAATCCGTGCACATCGCCCTGCTTGGCGGTGCCGGCGGCAACGCCTGCTTTGAGGAGCACGGGGAACGTCGAAGCCAGCGGGTCCGTTGTGAAGGTGACGTGTTCGAGGGCACGGGTGATCACGGGATCGGACAGCGCCTTGCCGGTGTCGGCGGCGAGCTTGGCGTTGATCACCGTGGCCGCCTCAGCCGAATTGTCGTTCAGCCAGGCGACGGACTGCTCGTGCCCGGCAAGGAGGCTCTGCACGGCGTCGGGGTGTTCCTTCAGGTAGTCGGCGCGCACGACGAGAACCGTGGTCGGGAAGGCGCCGTCTTTCCAGAGGGATGCCTCGTCAACGAGCACGTGTGCGCCGGCTTCGAGCACGAGTCGTGACACCCACGGCTCGGGAAGCCAGGCTCCGTCGAGTTGACCGTTCTGGAACAGCGTGAGGGTCTGGGCATTCTCGGTCGGCGTGACGTTCACGTCGCCGCCACCGGTGGTACTGGTGGTGTAGCCCTGCTTGGCCAGCCAGCCGCGCAGGGCGACGTCCTGGGTATTGCCGAGCTGCGGGGTGGCGAGGGTGGTTCCGGCCAGGTCTGCGGCGCTTTCGATGCCGGAACGCACGACGAGGGCGGCGCCCCCGCTGGTCGCGCCGGCCACAATACGCAGCGACGCACCATCGCTCGCGACGAAACTGTTCACGGCCGGGTTCGGCCCGATGTAGGCGGCGTCGATCGCCCCGGCGCTGAGCGCCTCAATGGTGGCCGGTCCGGCGCTGAAGATCTGTGTCGAGAGCTCGGTGGCACCAAGCTTCTCCTGGAAAAAGCCCTTCTCGAGGCCCACGAGTGCGGGAGCATGCGTGACGTTGTCGAAGTAGCCGAGACGAAGCTCCGTGGCCGGGGCCGGTGTTGCCGTATCGCCTGCAGCCGCATCGCCGGACGTCGCGGCGCATCCGCTCATCATCGTCACGATCAGTCCGAGGGAAACGGTGCCGAGGGTGGCGCGTAGGCCGATGCGATTCATGCTGCACTCTCCGTGATGTCGGTGTTGGTGGGGATGGTGGTTTCGAGGTCGGTGGTGGTGTCTGATTCAGAGGGGTCGGCGATCACAATTCCGGCGGCGAGAGTTGCGCCGTCTTGCGGGTGGATCACCAGAAAGGCGCCGGCGCGGCGGTTCGTCGCATAGGCCTGGGCGGGAAGCGCGGAAGCCAAACGGATGTTGGCGTGACCGATGTCGTTGATCTCGAGCGCGTCTGCGGTTTCGAGGGCCAGGGTGTCGAGGTTTCGGCGGCCGAGGAGTGTGGCGAGACTGGCCTGCACCGTGGAGGTGCCGAATTTCGCCAGCACCCGGGCACCCGGCCGGAGCGGCCGAGGATCGAGCCAGAACAGTGCGACGGTGAGATCTTTCTTCAACTCGGGCACACGATCGGAGGCGACGATGACGGCACCGCGCGCGATGTCGAGGTCGTCACGCAGGCGGAGTGCCACCGATTGCGGGGCGATGGCCGTCTCCAGGTCGACACCTGCGAAGTCGATGCCGGTGACGACGGTGCTGCCGCCGCCCGGTACGACACTCACCCGGTCGCCGACGCGCACGGTGCCCGAGGCGACCTGCCCGGCATAGGCGCGGTAGTCGCGATAGGAATCGGCGTCTTCGGGGGCGACGGCGACGGCGCCCTGCGGGCGGATGACCAACTGCACCGGAAGCCGAAACGCCTCGAGGGCACTCTCGGCCTCGTCGATGAGCGGCAGCGTCTCGAGAAGTTCGAGCAAGCTGGGGCCGTCGTACCAGGGGGTGTTGACGGAGCGATCGACGACGTTGTCACCGGCGAGAGCCGAGACCGGGATCACGTGCACCGCATCGATACCCAGCTCGTCGGTCACGACGCGCACGGCGGCGGCGACGCGATCGAAAGCAGCTTCGTCGTAATCGAGTAGGTCGATCTTGTTCACCGCCACGATGATGTGCGGCACGCGCAACAGCTGCACGACGGAGAGGTGCCGACGCGTCTGCTCGAGCACTCCGTTGCGGGCGTCGATGAGCACGACGACGGCGTCTGCGGTTGTGGCACCGGTCACCATGTTGCGGGTGTACTGCACGTGGCCGGGGCAGTCGGCGAGGATGAATGAGCGGCGCCCGGTGGCGAAGTAGCGGTAGGCGACGTCGATAGTGATGCCCTGTTCCCGCTCTGCCCGCAGGCCGTCGGTGAGCAGGGCGAAGTCGATGCCGCCGGTCTCGCCACCGAATCCGCGCTCCACGGAGGTGCGGGTGACGGAGTCGAGCTGATCGGCGAGAATCGCCTTCGAATCGTGCAGCAGGCGTCCGACCAGGGTCGACTTGCCGTCGTCGACGGAGCCGGCGGTGGCGAACCGGAACAGCGTGCCCTCGAGTGGGCGGGCCAGCAGTGCGTCGGTCATTAGAAGTACCCGTCCTTCTTGCGATCTTCCATCGCTGCTTCTGAGATGCGGTCGTCGGCTCGTGTGGCGCCGCGTTCGGTGATGGTTGACTGGGCGACCTCGTGCACGACGGCGTGAACGGTGGCGGCGTCGGATTCGACGGCGCCGGTGCAGCTCATGTCGCCGACGGTGCGGTAGCGCACCGTGCGGAGCTCGACCGTTTCGTCGGCCGTGGGCGCGCTGACCGGGCCGACGGCCCGCCACATGCCGTCACGCCGGTAGACCTCACGCTCGTGGGCGTAGTACAGCGGCGGCAGCTCGATTCCCTCGCGTTCGATGTAGCGCCAGATGTCCAGCTCGGTCCAGTTGCTGATCGGAAACGCCCGCACGTGCTGCCCGACGGTGTGGCGCCCGTTGTACAGATTCCACAGCTCAGGTCGCTGGTTGCGTGGGTCCCACTGACCGAACTCGTCCCGAAGCGACAGGATGCGCTCCTTGGCACGGGCTTTGTCTTCGTCGCGACGAGCACCACCGAAGACCGCATCGTGGCGGCCGTTCGCGATCGCATCCAAGAGCGGCTGCGTCTGCAACGGATTCCGGGTTCCATCCGCGCGCTCGAGGAGTCGGCCGTCGTCGATGTAGTCCTGCACACTGGCCACGGCGAGCCGGATGCCCAAACGCGCCACCGTCGCATCCCGGAACGCGAGAACTTCCGGAAAATTGTGGCCGGTGTCGACGTGCAGAACAGGGAACGGTACCTTGCCGGGCCAGAACGCCTTCGCAGCGAGATGCAGCACGACGACGGAATCCTTGCCGCCGGAGAACAGCAGCACCGGTCGCTCGAACTCGGCGACGACCTCCCGGATGATGTGGATGGCTTCGCTTTCGAGCAGGTCGAGCTGGTCGAGGCGGGGTCGTGCAGTCGAATCGGGCTGTGCCTCCTGGAAGACAGGTGCCGCCTGGAGAGCTGGTGTCGAGGTCATAGGTGAAGTCCGCATTCTGTCTTCTCGAGCCCGGCCCAACGGCCGGACCGGGGGTCGTCTCCTGCGCTGACCTGTTTCGTGCACGGCGCGCAGCCGATGGAGGGGTAGCCCTGAGTGAGCAGGGGGTTCAGCACCACGGAATGCGCGGCGGCGTAGTCCTGCAGTTCGTCAAAGCTCCAGGCGGCCAGGGGGTTCACCTTGACCAGCTGGTTGCGTTCATCCCATTCGATGAGGGGAGTGTTGATGCGGGTGGGCGCCTCGTCGCGGCGCACCCCGGTGAACCACAGCTCGTAGCTGCGCAGAGCGCGGTGCAGCGGGGCGACCTTCCGCGCCGCGCAGCAGGCGCCGGGATCGCGAGCGAACAAGTCCGTGCCGAGAGCCACATCCTGCTCGGCGACGGTCTGCTCCGGCAGCACGTCGACAATCGTGACGTCGAGGGCGCCGGCCACCTCGTTGCGTGTCGCGTAGGTCTCCGCAAAGTGGTAGCCCGTGTCGAGAAAGAGCACGTCGACGCCCGGCAGCTGATCAGCGACGAGCTGCGGCAGCACCGCATCCGCCATCGAGCAGGCGACCGCGACAACGCCGGTGTCGAAATTCTCGGCCACCCAGGCGACCAGCTGCTCGGCGGAGGCCGCGCTGAGCTCAGCGGATGCTTGCTCGGCGAGAGTGCGCAGCTGTTCGGGTGTGCGGAGGTTCGGGTTCCGGTCGGGGGATGCTGTCTTCCTGATGCGCAGCGCATCGGTACCCGGGGTTACTGAACTCACTGGAGTGCCCCTTCGTCGGCGCGGTGCGCCCAGGTTGCGAACGTCTCGGCTTCATCGCGCTCGCCGAGGAACCGGCGAACGAGACGTTCGACGTAGTCGGCGAGGTCGTCGGCAGTGACCTTGAGGCCCCTGACCGTGCGGCCGAGGCCGGCCTCGTCACGGCCGACCGAGGCGAGACCGCCGCCGAGATGCACCTGGAAGCCGGGCACCTGACCGCCGTTGCCGTCAGCGAGCAGCTGACCCTTCAGGCCGATGTCGGCGGTCTGGATGCGGGCGCAGGAGTTCGGGCATCCGTTGACGTGCAGGCTGATCGGCTGGGGGAGGTCGAGGCCGGCGAGGCGTTTCTCGAGTTCGAGCACGGCATCGGTGGCCGTCTGCTTGGTCTCGACGATGGCGAGCTTGCAGAACTCGATACCGGTGCACGCGATGGTCGAGCGGCGGAAGAGGCTCGGCCGGGCGGCCAGGCCCAGCGCATCGAGCGCCGTGATGAGCGGCTCGACGTTCTCCTCGCTGATGTCGAGCAGCACGATTTTCTGGTGAGGCGTCGTGCGGAGGCGGGAGGAACCGTGCTGCTCGAGCAGATCGGCGAGGGCGGTGAGAACAGTGCCGGAGACGCGGCCGACGAACGGGGTCACGCCGATGTAGAAGCGTCCGTCGTTCTGCTTGTGCACGCCGACGTGGTCGCCCTGGCGGGTCGGGGTCGGCGCGGCCGGGCCGTCGGGCAGGGCCGCAAACAGGTACTCGTCTTCGAGGATCTGCCGAAACTTCTCGGGCCCCCAGTCGGCGAGCAAGAACTTGAGCCGCGCTTTGTTGCGCAGTCGCCGGTAACCGTAGTCGCGAAAGATCGAGACGACGCCGAGCCAGACATCGGCGACCTGGTCGGGGGTGACGAAGACGCCGAGTCGTTCGCCGAGGCGCGGGCTGACCGAGAGGCCGCCGCCGACCCAGAGGTCGTAGCCGATGCCGAGCTGAGGGTGCTCGACGGCCACGAAGCCGACGTCGTTGATCTCGTGCACGACATCTTGACTCGGGTGCCCGGTCAGCGCGGTCTTGAACTTGCGCGGCAGGTTGGCGAGCTCCGGCACCCCGATGTACTTCGCGGTGATCTCGGCGATGGTCTCGGTCGGGTCGATGAGTTCGTCACTGGCGATGCCGGCGACGGGGGAGCCGAGAACCACGCGCGGCACGTCGCCGCAGGCCTCGGTGGTGCCGAGACCGACGGCCTCCAGGCGGCGCCAGATCTCCGGCACGTCTTCGACCCGGATCCAGTGCAGCTGGATGTTCTGCCGGTCGGTCAGATCGGCCGTGTCCCGGCCGAATTCCTCGGAGATCGTGCCGATGACGCGCAGTTGCTCTGTGGTGAGCTGGCCGCCGTCGATGCGCACGCGGAGCATGAAGTACTTGTCTTCCAGCTCGTGCGGTTCGAGAGTGGCGGTCTTGCCGCCGTCGATCCCGGGCTTCCGCTGCGTGTAGAGCCCCCACCAGCGAAAACGTCCGTGCAGGTCGGTGCCCTCGATCGAGTCGAAACCCTGCTTGGAGTAGATCTGCTCGATGCGCTCCCGCACGTTAAGGCCGCTGTCCTGCTGCTTCCACTCCTCGTTGCCGTTGAGGGGAGCGGTGCCGTCGACCTTCCACTGGCCGTTCGGGCGCGAGGCCGGGCGTGGCGGCCGGGCCGCCTCGGCGGTTTCAGTCAGGTTCAGCGACACAATGCTCTCCTCCTCGATGAACGCGGCACGGACGAAAACCGGATGCCGCGTAACTGCGATGGAGTAAAACTAGGGTCGTTGGCCCCCGCACGCGAGAACGTGAAGTCACGTCCGGTCACGAAAAGTAGCGCTGCGTCACACAGATGCGACGGGGCGCGTTGCGGCCTACAATCCTTCGCGGTATCGGCTGGAAACGACGTCGATCAGCAGCTTGGGGGCGACTTCGTCTGGAGTCAGCAATGGCGACGTCACGACATCCGCGCCGGCCTTTTCAACGAGAGACTGAAAGTAGCCCGGAGCCAGCAGATAGCTGCTCACGACGATGCGTCGGCCGGGCGACGCGGCGCGTGCGGCGGCGACAGCGTCGGCGAGACGGGGCTCGGCCGCGGAGAGAAATCCGAGGGCGACATCGTGACCGGATGCCGAGGCCAGGCGTTCTGCGACGACCCGGCAGTCGGCGACGGCGCGCGCATCGCTGGAGCCGGCTGCGGCGAGCAGGAGCACGTCTCCGGGCCCGAATCCGGCCTGGACCAGTCGATGCTGAAGCAGTGCGATGAGCCGGTCGTCGGGTCCGAGTGCCGCGGCGAGCACCACTGAACGGTCGGTTTCGGCATCAATCGCGCGGGTCAGGTCGACATGCACGTGATACCCGGCGGAGAGCAGCAACGGAACCACAATCGCCGGCAGGCGTGGCGGGAGCGCAGCCAACGTCTCGGGTGGGTTCGGATGCTGCACATCGACGAAGCCGAGGGCGACGGTGAGGTCGGGGTGGGCGGCGGCCACCCCGCGCATCAGCCCGTCGACCGCGGCCTGGCCGTCGGGGGAGGACGTGCCGTGCGAGATACCGACGAGGGCGGGGGTGAGGGTGGTCGTCATGTGACCCATGGTCGACCTATTCGGCCGCGCCGCCGAAACCGTGTTACTCAGAAAGACGCGGCCCGGCAGACGGCCAAGCCAGCAGATTGTTGAACCGGCGCTAGGCGAGTTGCACCGCGCCGAGCGCGAGAGCGGCGATCAGCGCCCAGGAGAGCAGCCCGACTGCCAGGGCGCGCCCGCCGGTGCGCGCGAGTTCGCCCAGTTGCACCGCCGCGCCGAGCCCGAACAGGGCCATTCCGAGCAGCGCGGTCTGCAGTGTGTCTGCGACGTCGAGGGCAACCTCCGGCACCGGCAGCAGGGTGCGCACGAGCACGGCGGCGATGAACCCGGCCACGAACAGGGGCACGATCGGCGGTCGCTTCGCCGCACCATCCGTGATCGAAGCCGTGCCGGCGCCCACCAGGACGGCGTGCTTCTGCCGTTCGAGGACCGACGCGACAGCCACGATCGGGGCGAGCATGAGCACCCGGGTGAGTTTCACGACGATGGCGACTGCCAGAGCGGCGGAGCCGGCGATCTGTGCGGTGGCCACGACCTGGCCGACGTCGTGCACGCCGGCGCCGACCCAGTGCCCGAACTGCACGGCGGTGAGGCCGAGCGGATGCCAGAGCGCCGGGAGCACGGCGATGGCGAGCGTGCCGCACAGGGTCACGAGTGCGATCGGAGTGGCGGTCTCTTCGTCTTTCGCCCTGACCACGCTGCTCATCGCGCCGATGGCCGAGGCTCCGCAGATCGAGAAACCGGTCGCGATCAACAGAGGCTGGTGGCCGGGCAGCTTGAAGGCGCGCCCGAGCCAGAACGTGCCGGCGAAGGTGAGCAGCACGACGGCAACGGTGGTCGCAATGGTCACCCAGCCGAGGCCCGCGATGTCGACGAGACTGAGTTTCAGCCCCAAGAGCACGATGCCCAGGCGCATGAATTGCTTCGACGCGACCGACAATCCGGGCGCGAGTATCCCGGTCAGAGCGGGGCGGACGGCGGGGATCTGCCCGACGAGGATGCCGAGGGCCACGGCCGCGGTCAGAAGCGGCACGGCCGGAACCAGGGTGTGGATTCCCCACGCGACGAGCGTGGCTGCTGCCGCGGTCAGAACTCCGGGCAACCACATGATCTCCAGCCTATTGCCGTTCCCGCGCGCCTCTGGCCGGGCGGCGCTGCACGCCGAGCGTGGCAGCCGGCGCCAGGCCGCACAAAAAACGGATGCGCAGCCCGCGTGGGCTGCGCATCCGTTTGAGATGCAGGGAACTGCTGACTACCTCACCCTGAACCGGGAGACCATCGGGCAGTCGAACGGGTCACGGGCCGACAGCCCGACGCGGTTCAGGTACTCGACGACGATCTTGTAGGACTGCGTCAGTGACGTCTCCGTGTAGAGGATGTTGTGGCTCTCGCAGTATTCCTTGGTGATCTCCTGCGCACGCTTCAGGTGCGGGCGAGCCATGTTCGGGAACAGGTGGTGCTCGACCTGGTAGTTGAGGCCGCCCATGAAGGTGTCCATCAGGGTGCCGCCGCGGATGTTGCGCGAGGTGAGCACCTGGCGGCGCAGGAAGTCGACCTTGCTCTCGTGCGGCAGGATCGGCATGCCCTTGTGGTTCGGCGCGAACGAGGCGCCCATGTAAACGCCGAACACGGCCAGCTGCACGCCGACGAATGCGAATGCCATGCCGAGCGGGAGGAAGTAGAAGATGACGCCGAGGTATAGAGCGAGGCGCGTGACGAGCATGGAGATCTCGAGCCAGCGCTTGTCGACTTTGCCCTTGCCGAAGACGGTGCGGAAGCCGTGGATGTGCAGGTTGATGCCCTCAAGCGTGAGCAGCGGGAAGAAGAAGTAACCCTGCTTGCGCGTCATGAAGGAGGTGAGCCAGTTGACCTTCTTCGCGTCTTCTTCGAGGAAGACGATGAAGTCGGGGTCGATGTCAGGGTCTTTGCCGATGACATTCGGGTTGGCGTGGTGACGGCTGTGCTTGGTCATCCACCAGGCGTAGCTGATGCCGACGAACAGGTTGGCGAGCACGCGGCCGGCGCGGTCGTTGGCCGGCCCGGATTCGAAGACCTGGCGGTGCGAGGCCTCGTGGGCGAGGAACGCGAACTGGGTGAAGATGATGCCGAGTGCGCCGGCGATGATCAGCTGGAACCAGCTGTCGCCGAGCAGCACGAAACCGGTGGCGGCACCCGCGGTCGCGACGATGAGGATCGAGAAGACCATCCAGTAGAAGCCCGTGCGCCGACGCAGCAGTCCAAGGTTGCGCACTGTATGCAGAAGCGAGGAGTACTCGGTGGTGGGATTCTTCGAGTCACCACCCGGGCGGGTTCTGATGATGCGTACCGAGGGTGCAGCTGTAGCGTCCGACATGAGGCCTTTGTTTTGATCTTGACTTCTCAGTCGGAGGTCGAGCAATTACTCATAAAACAGATACCGGTCATCCTATGGGCGCGCCCTGCATTCCGGCGTCATTTCACAACGCATTCTCAGTCGATATATGCTAAATGTGGAATATGTTTGATGAAAATCCGCGGAAACATGCGGAAGTTTTTCATCGCGTGAGGCAAACTCACACCCAACTGGGCAGCCACATATGCATCTGCCAGAACCACAGCGGCACCTGAATTCCCGCCCAGAGCGGATAGAAGAACGCGCTCACGAGCAGTGCGACGGCGAGAAAGATCGCCACGATGCGGATGCCGACGGTGCGACGGGACGCCTCCGCTCGGTCTGACTCGTCGTGGAGTGCGGCGCGGAGATCCGCCGGCATATCAGCGGGGAGCGCGGGCGATGCAGGCAGGAAGAGCGGCCCCTCACGCAGCAGCATACCCAGCACGAAAGTCAGCCCGAGCAGCAGGTAGGGCTCGAACACAATCGTGTAGAACTCGAACACCGTGCGGCCCAGGTAGGCGAGCCAGGGCAGGTATCCGGCGACCATGCCCATCAGAATCAGGCCGACCTGCCACTGGCGGTAGCGCGCGAAACGGTAGACCAGGTAGAGGATGGCTGCTGTGGCCGCCCACCAGATGAGCGGATTCGCGACGCCGAGGATCGCCTGCGAGCAGCTGGCCGACGCACATCCGTTCTGACCCAGCGTGGTTCCCTCATAGAACATGCTGGTCGGCCGCGTCATCAGCAGCCAGGTGAGCGGGTTCGCCTGGTAGGGGTGCGGGGTCGAGAGGCCGACGTGGTACTGGTAGATCGCGACTTGGTAGTGCCAGAAGCTCTGCCAGACGTGCGGCACCCAGGCGAAGGGGCCGGTCCAGGCCGAGCCCGCCGACGCGGCATACTGCCGGTAGAAACCGCCTTGCGTGACGAACCAACCCGTCCAGGAGACGAGCAGGGTCACCGCGGCGACCGGCACGAACAGCACGAAGGTCGCCGGCGCCTGCTTGAGAACCGCGGCACTCAGCCAGAACGGCACACCGGCACGTCGCCGGGCCAGGGCATCGACGACAACCAGGTAGACCCCGAACGCCGCAAGAAAATAGAAGCCAGACCACTTGACGGAACTGGCCAGACCGAAGGCGAGGCCTGCGGCGATCACCCAGGGCCGCCACCAGAACATCGGACCCCAGCTGGGATGCTCGCCGGCCGCTCGGCGTGCGGCGAGCCAGGCTGTCAAACGTTTCTCATGCCAGTCCCGGTCCATCAGCACGGCACCGAAACCGAGCAAGGCAAAGAACATGACGGAATTGTCGAGAATCGCCACCCTCGACATCACGATCGCATTGCCGTCGATCGCCATCAAGAACCCGGCGATCGTGGCGAGCAGGGTTGAACCGAACAGCTTCTTCGCGATGACCATCAACAGCACGACGGCGAGGATGCCGATCAGCGCGGTCACGATGCGCCACGCCCAGGTCTGGTCGGCGCCGAACGCCGCCATGCCCAGTGCGATCAGCCACTTGCCGAGCGGGGGATGCACGACGAATGAACCCTCGTCGGTGAAAATATTCGTGTCGCCGGCATTGAAGCGCGTGTCGGCTCCTTCTGGCCAGGTCGACTCATAGCCATTGTTCCAGAGGCTCCAGGCATCCTTCACATAGAAGGTCTCATCGAAGACGAGCGAATGCGGGTTGCCCAAATTCCAGAGTCGCAGCACCGCCGCAAGGAGGACAACGGCGAGGGGCCCGACGATGCGGAACCAGCGAGATGCGAGCACCTGACCATCGTAGTGAGCGAGGACTGCGAGACTGGGAGCATGATCATTCTCGCTGCGACACCGATCGGAAACCTCGGGGATGCCTCGGCCCGCCTCGTCGAGGCACTGAGCACCGCGACAGTTGTCGCCGCCGAAGACACCAGAGTGACGGTGCACTTGCTCAAGGCGCTCGGCATTGAGAACCGGCCGAAGCTGATCAGTCTGCACGACCACAATGAGCGCCAGAAGGCCGCGGAGCTCGTCGAAATCGGCCGCGACACCGACCTGCTGGTGCTCAGCGACGCCGGAATGCCGACGGTGTCAGACCCAGGATTTCACCTCGTCGACGCGGCGGCGGCAGCCGGCGTTCAGGTGACCGCCATCCCCGGACCGTCGGCGGTGGTGACGGCTCTCGCCGTCTCCGGACTGCCGACCGACCGTTTCACCTTCGAAGGATTTCTGCCGAGAAAACCCGGCGACCGTCGTTCGGCGTTGCGGGAGCTTGCGAGCGAGCGACGCACGATGGTGTTCTTCGAGTCGCCCAATCGGTTGGCCGCGTCCCTCGCGGATGTCGCGACGGTGTTCGGCGCCGAACGTCGCGTCGTGGTCTGCCGCGAGTTGACGAAGTTCTATGAAGAAGTGAAGCGCGGCACTGCGACCGAGCTTGCCGAGTGGGCTGCCGGCGGCGTCAAGGGCGAGATCTGCATCGTGATTGCCGGTGCCGAGGTGCGCGTGATGGACCTGGCCACCGGTGTGGCCGAGGTGCTCGCGCTCGTGGCGGGAGGTATCCGTTTGAAGGATGCCGCAGCCGATGTCTCGGCGGCGACCGGTTTGAGCAAGCGTGACCTCTATGAGGCGGCTCTCAGCAGTAAGGACGGCGCGAACGGTGTGGCGAAGGCTCCGAAAATCACGCCGATGGATCTCCCGCTGAACTAATAGTGCGAGCGGGAGGAGACGGGTCTTCCCGACCGTCGCGCCAAAAGTCACCCCGATAGACCCCCCACTGCGCTAGTAGAGTAATCCTCACTAAGGTAACTCTGTTGGGTTCTGGTCGGAGGTGCGCGGTGGCACATGCGGTGATGTTCGCTCGATTCGGCGGCCCGGAGGTACTCGAACTCGTTCCGATGACAAAGCCGGTCGCCGGCGCCGGCCAGGTCGTCGTCGAAGTCATGGCTGCCGGGCTGAACCCGGGCGAGAGCGCGATCCGGGAGGGCAAGCGCCAGGACGCCTGGCCGATCTCTCTGCCGTCGGGCCAGGGCACCGATTTCGCCGGCTTCATCGTCGATGTCGGCAGCGGCGTCGTCGGCTGGAATGTCAACGACGCGGTGTTCGGCCATGCGGTGCGTGGGGCGCAGGCGAATTTCGTGACGGTTCCGGCCGGAAATGTTCTGCACAAGCCGGAGCACCTCGCCTGGGAGATCGCCGGCAGCCTGTACGTTGCGGCCACGAACGCGTGGGAAGCCGTCGCGGCGGCGAATCCGGTGCCTGGGGAGACGGTGCTCGTGCATGCCGCGGCCGGCGCCGTGGGCGGAATCGCCGCTCAGCTTGCCCGGTTGCGCGGGGCGACGGTGATCGGAACCGCAAGCCGCGAACACTTCGACCACCTGCGTCAGATTGGCGTCGTGCCGGTCGAATACGGCCCGGGCCTCGAACTCCGGCTCGCCGCGCTCGCTCCGGAGGGCATCGATTCTGAACTCGATCACCTGGGCGACGAATCCCTGATGAATGCGGAATCCACCGACGAGACCGACCTCGCGAACGTGGCGGTGATGGTGGCGAACCACCAGATTTCTGTGCCCGTCGCGGCGATCTATCCGCTCGAACACGTGCAGGATGCCTACCGTGAGCTGGACGTCGGTCACGCCCACGGCAAGATCGTGCTCAGCATGCTGCCGGTCGGCTACGCCCGCCAGAAAGTGCGAGGCATCGACATGCGGGAGACCGAGGCGACCAAAGACGATCCGAACCGCCCGCCGGTGCCGCACACGGTCGAAGCGCTGCCGCCGGTGATCGGGCATCTGCCCGGCCACCCGCATCCGAAGCCGGGCTTCGACGCCGAATTCGAACCACCGGTGCCCGGCGAAGCGGAGGAGACTTCGCAAGCCGCGACCCCGGGGGCCGAGTGAGCGTCAGCGGCAGGCCTTCAGCTCCCAATAAGATATGAGAATGTCCGATGGCTCCTCTTTCTACATCACCACGCCGATCTTCTACGTGAATGATGTCCCGCACATCGGGCACGCCTATACGGAGGTGGCCGCGGACGTTCTAGCCCGCTGGCACCGCCAGAAGGGCGAGAAGTCCTGGCTGCTCACCGGAACCGATGAGCACGGCCAGAAGATCCTGCGCACCGCGACCGCGAACGGCACCACGCCCAAGGAGTGGGTCGACCGTCTGGTCGAGACCGCGTGGAAGCCGTTGCTGGACACCGTCAACATCGCAAACGACGACTTCATCCGCACCACCGACGCGCGTCACGAAGTGAACGCCGCCAAGTTCTTGCAGCACCTCTACGACTCCGGGCACATCTACACCGGCGAGTACGAGGGCTTCTACTGCGTCGGCTGCGAGGAGTACAAGCAGCCGAGCGACCTCGTCGACGGCACCGGCGAATTCGCGGGCCAGCAGGTCTGCGCCATCCACTCGAAGCCGGTCGAACTGCTGCACGAGAAGAATTACTTCTTCAAGATGAGTGCCTTCGCCGACCAGCTGATCGAACTCTACGAGTCGAACCCCACCTTCGTGCAGCCCGAATCGGCGCGCAACGAGGTCATCGCATTCGTCAAGAACGGCCTGAGCGACCTGTCGATTTCCCGCTCCAGCTTCGACTGGGGCATCAAGGTTCCGTGGGACGAGAGCAATGTCGTCTACGTCTGGTTCGACGCTCTGCTGAACTACATCACCGCCGCCGGTTACGGCCACGACGACGAGAAGTTCGCCGAGCTGTGGCCGGCAACCCACATCGTCGGCAAAGACATCCTGCGCTTCCACGCCGTGATCTGGCCGGCCATGCTGATGGCCGCCGGCATCGAGGTGCCGACGCAGGTCTTCGGTCACGGCTGGCTGCTCGTCGGCGGAGAGAAGATGTCGAAGTCGAAGCTGACCGGCATTGCGCCGAGCCAGATCACCGACACCTTCGGCGCCGACGCGTTCCGTTACTACTTCATGCGAGCCATCAGCTTCGGCCAGGACGGCTCGTTCTCGTGGGAAGACCTCTCGGCCCGCTACCAGTCAGAACTCGCGAACGGCTTCGGCAACCTTGCCTCGCGCGTGATCGCCATGGTCAACCGCTACTGCGAGGGCGAGATCCCTGCTGCCGGTGCGCTGACCGAGGCCGATGAGGCAATCCTGGCCACGTCGAAGCGCGTGACGGATGCCGCCTCAGAGGCGATCGACCGTCTGGCCATTCACGAGGCGCTCGCCTCGGTCTGGGAGCTCGTCGATGAGCTGAACGGCTACATCACCGTGCAGGAGCCGTGGGCGCTGTCGAAGGACCCGGCGAACCGCGAACGCCTGGAAACCGTGTTGAACACCGCCGTGCGCGGTCTCGGCACGCTCGCTGTGCTGCTCTCGCCGGTGATCCCGGAGGCGACGGCCACCCTGTGGACCGCGCTCGGCGGCGCCGGTGCAGTCACCGAACAGCGCATCGACAGGGCCTGGGAGTGGACCGGCGGCACGCACGTCACCACTCTCGACGCTCTCTTCCCGCGCATCGAGGCGACTGTTGGCTAACGATTCCGACCACGTTCGGAAACGCGAGCAGACCTCGGGGCGGGATCTCAGTTACCCGCCACTGCCGGAACCGCTCACCGTGGGGGTCTACGACAACCACACCCACCTGGAAATTGCCGACGGCGACGACCCGCTGTCGTGGCTCGACCAGCTCGACCGCGCCTCAAGCGTCGGCGTGCGCGGAGTGATTCAGGTCGGCAACGACCTGGAAACCTCCCGTTGGTCTGCACTGATGGCGGCCCGGGAGCCGCGCATGCTCGCTGCCGTCGCCATCCACCCGAATGAGGCGCCGCGCTATGCCGCGGAGGGCACCCTCGACGACGCCCTCGCCGAGATCGCCGAACTCGCCGCACAACCGCGGGTTGTCGCCGTGGGGGAGACCGGACTCGACTTCTTCCGCACGGGAGAAGACGGCCGGGCCAGCCAGTACCACTCGTTCGAAGCGCACATCGAGATCGCGAAGGCCAACGGCGTGGCGATGCAGATCCACGACCGTGACGCCCACGACGAGGTGATCGGCACCCTCAAACGTGTCGGTGCGCCCGAGTTCACCGTGTTCCACTGCTTCTCCGGCGACGCCGAGATGGCGAAGATCTGCGCCGACAACGGCTGGTACCTCTCGTTCTCCGGCACCGTCACGTTCAAGAACTCCATCGCGCTCCGCGAAGCGCTGGCCGTGACGCCGCGGGAATTGCTGCTGGTTGAGACGGATGCCCCGTTCCTCACCCCGATGCCGTACCGCGGCCGCCCGAATTCGCCGTACCTGCTGCCGAACACGCTGCGGGCCATGGCTGAGCACCTCGAGACCGACGTCGGGGTGCTGGCCGCCCAGATTTCTTCAAACACTGAACTCGTCTACGGCCGCTGGGATGCCCAGCCGCTGACCGGCCATCACGCCGAGATCGACGACAACGCCCAGCCCATCGGAGGCATCGCATGAGCGAGACACAGAACGACCCGTCTTCGGACCTTCCTATCGACCAGCCGCACGCCGAGGGTCACCCCGAGCACGGCCGCCACGCGGCAGCCCCGGCCAAGGCTCCGAGCGCACTGCTCGGGCCCGCAGAGATCCGCGACCTGGCCGAGATGCTCGGGGTCAACCCGACGAAGAAACTCGGCCAAAACTTCGTCATTGACGCCAACACGGTGCGTCGCATTGTCAAGGTGGCCCAGATCACGCCCGGCGACACGGTCGTCGAAGTCGGACCGGGCCTCGGCTCACTGACCCTCGGTCTCACCGAGGTCGGAGCCCGGGTCGTTGCCGTCGAGATCGACGCACGGTTGGCCGAGCAGCTTCCGCTGACCGTCGAGCTCATGCAGCCGGGGGTGCCGTTGACGGTCATCCGTGACGACGCGTTGAAGGTGATGGAGCTGCCCGGCGACCCGACCAGCCTCGTCGCGAACCTGCCCTACAACGTGTCGGTGCCCGTGCTGCTGCACCTGCTCGAGCACTTTGCGTCGATTCGCACCGGTGTCGTCATGGTGCAGGCCGAGGTCGGCGAGCGGATTGCCGCGGCGCCGGGCTCGAAGGTGTACGGCAGCCCGAGCGTCAAGGCGGCCTGGTACGGCGATTTCCGCACCGCCGGCAAGGTGAGCCGCCAGGTGTTCTGGCCGGTGCCGAACGTCGACTCAATTCTGGTCGCCTTCGAGCGACGGGCCGAACCTCTCGAGTCGGAGGCGTTGCGCCTGGCGACCTTCGCCCTCGTCGACGCCGCGTTCCAGCAACGCCGCAAGATGCTGCGCCAGTCGCTCTCGGTGCTGTTCGGCGACTCGGCGACGGCCTCCGCGGTGATGTCGGCCGCCGGCATCGACCCGACGACGCGCGGCGAGCAGCTCACGGTGCACGACTTCTTGGCGATCGCCCAGGCGTGGCCGGATGAGCCGAGCGAGTCGAACGAGTCGAACGAGTCGAACGAGTCGAACGAGGAGTAGCCCGATGCCCGCGACCCCGGTGAACAGCCGTCACGACAATCTGAGCGACGACGCTCTGCGCGCGGCGACCGGCRAGTCGTGGGCAGAGTGGTTTGCGATTCTCGATGCTGCCGGGGCGACGTCCCTGACGCATCCGCAGATCGCCGGCCTCTTGCAGAGCGACCACGCGGTTCCTCCGTGGTGGTGTCAGATGGTCACCGTGGGCTTCGAGCAGGCCCGCGGGATGCGTCTGCCCGGCCAGCGCGCAGACGGAACCTTTGAGGTGGGGGCGTCAGCGACGTTGGCGGGCTCGCAGCAGGAGGCCCTCGACGCAGTGATCGCTGCGGTCAGTGCCGGGCTCGGCGAGCCACCGGTTCGGGTCAGCCGTGACGTGAAGTTCGTGACCGCCAAGTGGATGACGGGGGAGAAGGCGTCGATTCTCGCGATGGCCAATCCGAGTTCCGGCGGCAAGACATCCGTGTCGCTGACACACTCGAAACTCGACGATGCGACCGCCGTCGCGCCGGCGAAAGAGGCGATGAAAGGCTGGCTGGCCGAGGCACGGGCCTCGCTTCGTCATCACAGCCACGAGGCCTGAGCTAGGTTGGATTCATGACCATCCCGGAGGCCTCAACGGTTGTGCACGCAAGAGCGCCGGGCAAGATCAACGTCTTTCTCAAGGTCGGTGCACTGCAACACGACGGCTACCACGAACTCGCGACGGCATTCCAGGCGGTTTCGCTGTACGAAGACGTGTGGGCGGCGCCGGCCGATGACTTCTCCGTCGAGTTTTCCGGATCGATCGACACCTCAGGCCTCGTTACCGACGGCAGCAATCTGGCGATCAAGGCGGCCCGGGCGTTGGCCCGCAAGGCCGGCTATCGCGGCGGGGTGCGCCTGAAGATTTCGAAGAACGTTCCGATCGCCGGCGGGATGGGCGGCGGGTCAGCGGATGCCGCGGCCACGCTTCTCGCCTGCGATGCGCTCTGGGGAACCGAGGCCAGCAAAGACGAGCTGCTGACGATTGCTGCGAAGCTGGGCGCCGATGTGCCCTTCGCTGTCACCGGCGGAACCGCGATCGGCACCGGTCGCGGCGACCAGCTCAGCCCGGCCTTGGCCAAGGGGCAGTTTCACTGGGTGTTGGCGATTGCCGAGTTCGGCATGTCGACGCCCGGAGTCTACGCCGAGCTCGATCGGCACCGCGAACGTCACGCGCAGGACATCTTTCCGGCGATCCACCAGCCGAGCGTCGACGCGAATGTGCTGCAGGCGCTGCGTGCGGGCGACCCGGCGATGCTCGCCGAGTCGCTGCACAACGACCTGCAGGCTCCGGCGTTGCACCTGGCACCGGGGCTTGGCCGTGTGCTGGAGCTCGGCGAGGAGAACGGCGCGTTGGCCGGCATCCTCTCGGGTTCTGGCCCGACGGTCGCCTTCCTGGTCGCCGACTCCGATAGCGCTCTTGAGTTGCAGGTAGCCCTGTCGGCGTTGCGTGTGAATGCAGTGCGGGCTTCCGGTCCGGTGCATGGCGCGCGACTGATGCACGCGTAGCCAGCGCGTCTAGCGCATCCGTTTCGCTTCGCGTCGTCATCGACGTCTCCGCTCGCGAGACATCGTTGCTCGATGAGGAATAAACCTTGTGTAGCTCCGCGAGCGCGACAACGGATGCCGCAGGGCTTGCACATCCAGGCCAGATAAGCTCAAGGGATAATGGCACATTTGCTCGGGGCCGAGTCCCTGCACCTCGAATTTCCAACCCGCGTCATCTTCGACAGCGTCACCGCCGGCCTCAATGAGGGCGACCGAGTGGGCGTTGTCGGCCGCAATGGCGACGGTAAGTCCACCTTTCTCAAGCTCCTCGCCGGGCGCATGGAGCCTGACGCCGGCCGGGTGACCCGCAGGCGCGGCGTCACCATCGCCATGCTCGACCAGTCCGACAAGCTCGTCGAAGGCGTCACCGTCGGTCACGCGATCGTCGGCGGCATCGAAGAGCACATCTGGGCCGGCGACGCCAAGGTGCGCGACGTGATCGGCGGACTCGTGCGGGACATCCCGTGGGACGCCCTCGTCGACGACCTGTCGGGTGGCCAGCGCCGCCGCGTCGCCCTCGCCGCGGTTCTCGTCGGTGACCACGACGTCATCTTCCTCGATGAGCCCACTAACCACCTCGACGTCGAAGGCATCTCCTGGCTCGCCGGGCACCTGAAGACCCGTTGGGCCGCGAACTCCGGCGGCCTGGTGGTCGTCACTCACGACCGGTGGTTCCTCGACGAGGTCTGCAACCAGACCTGGGAGGTGCACGACCGCATCATCGAACCGTTCGAAGGCGGTTATGCGGCCTACATCCTGCAGCGCGTGGAGCGCGACCGGATGAACTCGGTCGTCGAAGCCAAGCGTCAGAACCTGATGAAGAAGGAGCTCGCCTGGCTGCGTCGCGGCGCCCCCGCCCGTACCGCCAAGCCGAAGTTCCGCATCGACGCGGCCAACGAACTGATCGAGAACGAGCCGCCGCCCCGCGACACCGTCTCGATGCAGTCGATGGCGATGCAGCGTCTGGGTAAGGATGTCGTCGACCTGATCGACGTCACCGTCACCTACCCGACGAAGACCGGCGAGAAGACGGTGCTGAACAACATCACCTGGCGGATCGCCCCGGGTGAGCGCACCGGCATCCTCGGTATCAACGGCGCCGGCAAGAGCACCTTGCTCGGCCTGGTCGCCGGAACCGTGAAGCCGACCAAGGGCACGGTCAAGCGCGGCAAGACCATCAAGGTCGCTGTGCTCACGCAGCAGCTCGCCGAGCTGGAGGGCATCCAGAACGACCGCGTCAGCGAGGTCATCGCACGTCAGAAGACCTCGTATGTCGCCGGCGGCAAGGAGATCACGCCCGGCCAGATGCTCGAGCGCATGGGCTTCATGAGCGCGCAGCTGTCGACCCAGGTCAAGGACCTCTCGGGTGGCCAGAAGCGTCGCCTGCAGCTGCTGCTGATCGTGCTCGACGAGCCGAACGTTCTCATCCTCGATGAGCCCACTAACGACCTCGACACCGACATGCTCGCCGCGATGGAAGACCTGCTCGATTCCTTCCCCGGCACGCTGCTCGTCGTCTCGCACGACCGGTACCTGATTGAGCGCGTCACCGACAACCAGTACGCCGTAGCGGATGGCGCCTTCCGCCACCTGCCGGGTGGCGTCGACCAGTACCTCCAACTGCGCACCAAGGGCGAATCGGCACTGACCGGATCGCCGACGGAGGCCGGGGGACCGGTCGGTGGCGCGAAGAAGGCAGCGCTCGGCGGCGCCGAACTGCGCAACGCCCAGAAGGAACTCGCGTCGATCGACCGCAAGGTCGCGAAGCGTCAGGCTGAGATCGCCGCGCTGCACGAGAAGCTGGCCACGCACGACCAGTCGGATTTCACCGGCCTCGGCAAGCTGAGCACGGAACTCGGCGAGCTCGAAGAGTCGATCGCGAGCTTCGAGACGCGTTGGCTGGAGCTCTCGGAGTTGCTCGGCGAGTAGTAGAGCACTGCAATCGAACGCATCCGCTGATCGAGCCTGTCGAGATCTGGTGACCGGGTTCCTGAACGCGGAGAGCGTTTGAGGATCTGCGTGCGCTGTCTCGACAGGCTCGATCGCCGTTTTGGCGGTCGGGCCTGGCTGGCTGTGGGGTGATCCGCGCCATGGCGGGCATTGTCCGTTAGATGATTGTTCTATTACATTTTGTTCTAGTACAATCGTTCTATGTTGTTCTGGGTCGACGCCAACTCCTCAGTTCCTTTGGCGCAACAAATCGCCCAGCGGGTTCGTTCAAGCGTCGCTGACGGGCTTCTTGTGCCGGGGGAACGGCTCCCTCCCGCACGGGATCTCGCGAAAGCGCTGCAGGTCAACATGCACACCGTGTTGCGTGCATACGCTGAGCTGCGCGATGAAGGTCTGATCGAGATGCGTCAGGGCAGGGGTGCATTCGTCCGCAAGGACGCCGGCACCGGACTAGCTCGCATCACAGAATTGGCGGCGCAGCTGATTAAGGAAGCCCAGAAGCTGGGGATGACACACTCCGAAGTCGTGCAATTGATCAATGGAGCGGAATCCGCATGACGAATACGCCCCAGAGATCAGAAACCGTCCGACTTGTCATAGCAGTTGCGACTATGTTCATCCCGTTGGGCGTCGTGCTGGGATCCTTCATCGTCTGGAGGGATCAACTGCCCCGGGAGATTGCCTCTCACTGGTCGGGGACGGGGCCGGCCGATGGTGCTATGACAGTCCCGCAATTCCTGACCGTGGCACTGGTCATGACCGGCGGCGCAGCTCTCGCGGCCGTCGTCATCGGTCTGTGGCCGGGCATGCGAGCGGCAACCCGGCGAGGTGGCTTCTTGATTGCAGGAGCCGTCGCGGGAGCGGGAGCCCAGTCGTGGTTTGTCAACACGCTCTTGACTATGAGCGTCGGCGATCCGTACGAGGTCGTCCTCGGCGCCTGGTCAGTCTTAGGTTTCGCGGCCGCCGCCTATGGCCTCATCCCGTTCATGATCGCCCCGAAACCGCAGCAGATCTCGCACGATGTGGTGCAGAGGATCGACATTGGGCCCGGGCAAGGTGGCGCGTGGTCACGGAACATCACGGCGAAACTATTTCTCTGGAGCTGCCTCGCGCTGATTGCTGTCGGCATCGCCATCTACACGACGTCGGCTGCCAACAACAGGCTCTCCGAGGCGATCTTCGGCCTGGCCGTCATCGCCCTTGTGATCCTCGTTCTCGCCTCGTTTAGTCGCTTTCAGGTGACCGCTGACTGGCGGGGCCTGCGCGTGGTCTCGTCGCTGTCACGAATTCCACTGAAGCACATCCAGTTGGAGGACATTAAAACGGTGGAGGCTGCTGAGCTTGCTCCGAGTGAATGGGGCGGTTGGGGATATCGGATCATCCCGGGGAGATCTGCGCTGATACTCAGGAAAGGCCCTGGCTTGATAGTCACCATGACCAGCAACAAGCAATTCGCGTTGACCCTCGACGATGCGGACGTGCCGGTCACCCTACTAGCGACGCTGCGGGATCGGCGCTCGCAAGCCCAGGGTTAAACGCCCGGAACGAACGGTTCCCGTTACGGACACCATCAACACCCCTGAGTAACGGAGCCGGACCCTTCGTTAGTATGAGCGCATGGCAGATCTGGGATTCGTCGCCTGGCCGCCGGGCCCGCTCAGGACCGAGCGCCTCGTGCTCCGTGAGTCTGAGACTCGGGACCGTTCTGCTGTTATCGAACTGTTCGGCTCGCCAGAAGTGTCCACCCATCTCGGCGGCCCGCGACCGCGCGACGCACTCGAGCGCGCGGTGCCCGACGTTCCGGGGCGACGTCCTGGCTACTTCGTCGTCGATCTCGATGGAACGACGATCGGCATAGTGACGTTCGATCGCCGTGACGCCGAGCGTCCAGGTCACATTCGCCCGGATGGCGGGGAGGCCGAGCTCGGTTATATGTTTCTGCCGCAGGCGTGGGGATTCGGATATGCCACTGAGGCGTGCGCCGCGGGGCTTCGCTGGTTCGCCGGCGCGCTCCCCGGCGAGCCGGTAGTGCTCTGCACGCAGATCGCCAACGGGGCCTCGGTGCGCGTCGCGGCGAAGCTGGGGTTCACCGAGGCGGAGCGATTCGAGGAGTTCGGTGACGAGCAGTGGTTTGGCGTGTGGTCGTCGGGCGCGCGATGACATCGGCTCGTAAGGTTCTGAGCATGCACGCTACAGAAACGGCTGCGAACCCACCCGCACACTCCTGACGGCGACCTGAAGTGCGCCGGTCTTCTGAGCGACTCGCCTTAGGACTCGAAGTACATCCGCATGGTCTCCGGGCGGACACCATCGAATTTCATCGCGTCGGCCGCCACATCGGATTGCATCATCTGTTGGAACTTATCCAGGTCAGGGACGTCGACGATTAAGCCGACTTGGTTGCTCCTCGCGTGGTCGACGAAGGTGCGCACGGTAATGCCCATGGGGCCGAAGACTTCCTCCCGTCGCGGTGAGGCGAGCCAGTGCTCAACGTCGTCGACGTCGTGGAAGATCATGAGAGTTGGCATGGTTTCATCTGCTTTCTGAAGCTGGGCAATGTGCGGGGCTGGAGCCCGATGCGGCATACTTCACGCCGAACGTACCGTGGCCACCGTCACCGCGATAGTGAGGCGTCCTTGTTCACGGCTGGCTGGCTCGCGGTGCGGCGGATTGCGATGAGTCCGACGATCGACAGGGCCGCCCCCAGCCCTTCAGCCACGGCGCTCAGAGTCTTTTCGAAATACCAGATCGGTTCATACATGGCCGGAATCGGTCCGATCGCGGGGAGCGCCACAGAGGTGGACAGCAGGACAGCCGCCAAGGCGCTCCCTGTCACGAGTAAGGCGGCAAGATACGCCGGTCGGCTCCCGCGGATGACCACATACGCCGCCACGATGACGGCGACCGCCGATTCGATATAGAACAGGTTGCCCTGCCCGATTCCTCCTGGATTCGCCAGCTGGTACCCGGGCGCCAGCCGGAAATGCACGACGGCGTCAACCACTAGGGTCGCAGCGACCAACAGTCTCAGGACGATTTCCGCCGTGCTTCCGTGCCGCATCATGATCCTCCTGTGACAACAAGCGTCCCGTGCATGTCCGGGTGGAAAGTGCAGTGGTAGGCGTAGCTTCCGGGCTTTGTGGGTGCCTTGAAGGACGCTGTGTCCCCGCTGCCCTTGATCGTGACGTCAAAGGAGGTGCCGTCGTCGGCCGTCACAGTGTGGGCCACGTTGTCCAGATTGGTCACCGTCACCGTGGCGCCCGGAGGCACCGACGGTGGCCCCTGAAAGCCGAAATCTTTGACAGTGATGGCCCAGGTGGTGACGCTCGAGTTGCCGGACGGCGCCGGGCTGGAAGTCGGCGCGGAGTTGGTCATGCCCCCGCCCGACGAGCATCCGGCCAGTAACAACACAATCGCGACCGTGGCCGCATATCTCACTAATCCGCTGCTCTTCATGGTGCGTCCCAGCCTCCGTAGACCTCGAGTTCGTCACAAGCCCCATTGAGAACAACGAAACCAGAGGCACTTAGGTTCACCGGGACGGCATCAGCACGCCGATCAATCGTCAGTCGCGTGGAATCGTCGCCGTGATGAGCCCCGGGAGGTCGGCAACGGATGCGATCTGATGAGTCGCCGGATGGGAGACACGCTCATTGGCTTGATCGGCGAACTTACCCGTCTCGACCTGCACGGTGACGCTCCCGGCTTCGTTGCCCATCGCGATATCGGTTGTTGCGTCGTCGCCGACCACCCAGACATCCGCTGCGACTTGTCCGGCAGATGCCGCCGCGAGCCGCAGGAAGTCCTGGGAGGGCTTGCCGATAACGCGTGCCCGAACTCCCGTAGAGAACTCAAGGGCGGCGACGACGGCGCCGGTATCGATGTGATCTCCCGATTCGTCCTTGAAGTAGGGGCCGCGCTGCAGAGCGATCAGCTCGGCCCCTCCACGGATGCTCCGATATGCCTGATCCAGTAGCGCGTAGCTGAGGGTCTCGCGGATGTCGCCGACAACGACGTGGCTGATTGGGGCGCCGTCGGTGCTCTGGAATGGTGCGAATGTCGGCGCCAGGTCTGGTGTGACCAGCGCCAGGACTCGGCACTCAGGTTCGGCGTCGAGAAGCCTGACGGCGGCACTGGCCGGCGTGAAGAGTTCCTCCGAGGTCAGGGAAAATCCGCGGTCTTTCAACTCTCCGAGAAGTCGCGACTCACTCTTCGAATCCGTGTTCGTAAAGAACCTCAGAACACAGCCGAGGCGACGCAACTCGTCGAGCGCGTCGGCCGCGCCGGGGAAAGTCATGGTGCCCGTGTAGAGGGTTCCGTCAAGATCGCACAGAATGGTCGCAAGCGGCGTGGTCATACTCGACTCTCACAGGTTGCCCCGTTCCGGCGCAACGCCCATCACCTCCTCGTCACCCGCTGTCCGCGTGGCCCGCGCCCGAAATTCGGCATTTGCTGGCGATACTGCGCGACCCACCGCATCCGCTCGCAGAAGCTGTGACGGAGTGTGACGTAACGTCCAGCGGGCCGAATTTTCTCCAGCTAACGTAGTTGATGTGCCTCGCAACGCAGCGGCACAGACCCCCACTCTTTTGCACCGGTGGATTTTCTGTGCCGATTTTGCCCTCTCATCGAACTTCGGTGCAGGCCGGCGCACACAGCGAAAGGGAAAGTAACAAACGTGAAGAAGAAGATTTTGGCCGCCCTCGCGGTTGTACCCCTCGTGGCACTCCTCGCCGGTTGCGCAGCAGTGGCCGGCGGCGGCAACGCCGAGAAGACCGACAGTGCCGACAAGGTCGTCAAGATCGGCGTCGTCAACGCCGGCGACGCCTACTGGGCCGACTACACGAAGGCTGCCGCCGAGGAAGGAATCAACGTCGAGATCGTCAGCTTCTCGGACTACCCGCAGCCGAACCCGGCGCTGACCGAGGGCGAAATCGACCTCAACCAGTTCCAGCACATCGTCTACCTCGCCGACTACAACGTGTCAGCGAAGCAGGATCTGGTGCCGGTCGGCTCCACCGCGATCTACCCGCTCGGCCTGTACTCGACCAAGGTCAAGGATGTCGCCGAGATCAAGAAGGGGGACACGGTCGTCGTTCCGAACGACAACAGCAACCAGGCTCGCGCCCTGCTGATCTTGCAGTCGGCAAAGCTCATCACGCTCAAGAGCGGCGGCAGCATCTTCTCCGACCTGACCGACATCGACACCGAAAAGTCGAAGGTTCAGGTTAAGGCGCTGGAGGCGGCGCTCATCCCCACCTCGCTGCCGGATGTCGCAGCAGCCGTCATCAACAACGACTTCGTCGCCAAGGCCGGTCTCAGCCTCGCCGACGCGATCGCGAAGGATGACCCCAGCGACCCGAACGCTCTGCCCTACGTCAACGTTTTCGCCGCACGCGCCAAAGACAAGGACAACGCGACCTACAAGAAGCTCGTCGAGATCTACCAGAACTCGAAGGCCGTTCAGGATGGCGTGCTCAAGGTTTCCGGCGGAACCGCCGTACTGCTGAAGACCCCGGTTGCCGACCTCGAAGCGTCGTTGGCCAAGGTCGAAAAAGACACCGCTGCTCAGAAGTAGCACCCAGCACCACCCGCATTATCCGCACCACCCTGCACGATCCTGCAGTCCCGCTGATGCCCACAAGGCGTCAGCGGGACTGCTTGGTCGTGAATGCACCGATGAAGGAACTCATGTCAGTCGTCCCGCACGCCGTTGTTGAACTCCGCGGAGTCAGCAAGGTCTATCCCGCCACCGCCAAGGGAGGATTGCCGGTCGTCGCCATCGACGACGTGAGCCTCACCATCGAGGCGGGCGACGTGTACGGCATCATCGGCTACTCCGGCGCCGGCAAGAGCACGCTTGTGCGTCTGGTCAACGCCCTCGAGCTGTCGACCTCCGGCCAGATCCTGGTCAACGGCACCAGTATCACCGGTCTCTCCGAGCGGGAACTCCGGCCGGTCCGGGCCGGCATCGGCATGATCTTTCAGCAGTTCAACCTGCTGAACTCCCGCACCGTCGCGGCCAATGTGGCCTACCCGCTGGAGGTCGCCCGGGTGCCGAAGGCCGAGCGCACGGCCCGGGTCGCCGAGCTTCTCGAATTCGTCGGACTCGGCGACAAGGCCAAGGCCTACCCGGACCAGCTCTCGGGCGGGCAGAAGCAGCGCGTCGGCATCGCCCGCGCGCTTGCGACCTCGCCCAGCATCCTTCTCGCCGACGAAGCGACGAGCGCACTCGACCCCGAGACCACGCATGAGGTACTCACGCTCCTCAAACGCATCAACCAAGAATTCGGCGTCACGATCATCGTGATCACCCACGAGATGGATGTCATCCAGACCATCGCGACGAAGGTCGCTGTGATGGACCAGGGACGGGTGATCGAGCGGGGCGACGTCTTCGACGTGTTCTCGAATCCGCAGCACGCCGCATCCGCCCGGTTCGTCTCGACCGTGGTGAAGGGCGTTCCCTCGGCAGCCGAACTGGAGACGCTGCAGGCGCGTCACGCCGGTCGAATCGTCACCCTCACCTTCCGCGACGAAGCGGTCGACCAGACCGCCGTGTTCGGCGAACTCACCCGAGCCCAGGTCGCTTTCGAGGTGGTCTACGGCGGTATTCATGAGATTCAGGGACGCCCGTTCGGTCACCTGACACTGTCACTCTTGGCCGACGACGCGGTTGTCGACTCGGCGCTGACGCGCATTCGAACGCTCACGACCGTGACGGAGGTGCGCTAGAGATGGATGCTTTCCTCGATCTGCTTCCCCAGTTCGGCACGGCGGCCGTTGAGACACTGTACATCGTCGGTCTCACACTGCTTTTCGGCGGGATCGGCGGCCTCATTGTCGGGCTCGGTCTCTATCTGACCCGCGCAGGCAACATCCTCGAGAACCGCCCGATTTCGGTGATTCTCAACGTGCTGGTGAACTTCGTCCGGCCGATCCCGTTCATCATTTTCATCGCCGCCGCTCAGCCGCTGGCCCGTGTGGTCGTCGGAACCGGCATCGGCAACGCAGCGGTGATCTTCACGATCTCGCTCGCGGCGACCTTTGGCATCGCGCGCATCGTCGAACAGAACCTGATGACGATTTCACCCGGCGTCGTTGAAGCCGCCCGCTCGGTAGGTGCCAGCCCGCTGCGAATCATTTTCACCGTGCTGCTGCCCGAGGCCCTCGGCCCGCTGATTCTCGGCTACACCTTCGTCTTCGTGGCGCTCGTCGACATGGCGGCCGTCGCCGGTGCCGTTGGCGGAGGTGGTCTCGGAGACTTCGCGCTCACCTACGGCTACCGGCAGTTCAACCCGGTCGCCACCTGGGCCGCGGTCCTCGTGATCATCGTGCTCGTGCAGGTTGTACAGTTCTCCGGCAACTGGCTGGCGCGGAAGGCGTTCCGGCGGTAGGAGTTCGGTGATCGAGCTTGTCGACGCTTCTATGGGTCGTGTCAAGTGGCGTTCGCGTTGAGTTTCCTGAAGAGTGAGCGTGCGATGTAGCGCTTGAGGCAGCGCAGGATCTTCTCGGGGGTCTTGCCTTCTTGGGTGCGTTTGGCGACGTAGGAGATGGTTTCGGG